>JAEZVA010000035.1 GCA_023443315.1 Bacillota bacterium
GGGCGGCACCACACCATTTTTAGATGATTTTGAAATGATACTCACCATTCACTCCTCCAAAAGAGACTTATTACGAGACCTTATTCACGTCTACCTCTTGATAGATCTGTGCGGCAAAAGCGGCAGGGTCGTTTGTTTTTAGATAGCCAATATTCTTAAGCTCTGTCACAAAGTACTTCACATCATCTCCAACATGGGTAGTGCCGGAATCACGATCTGCAAACGACGGATACGCATAGCTGATAACAAGCTGCTCCGCAAGCTCTTTGTCGTCGATGGCGGAGTACTTCTTATCCGATATAATACTCACTGCCTCCTTTGGGTTTTGGGCAATCCAGTTCTGTGCCTTACGGTATGCGCGTAACAACGCGGCGACCTTATCGGGCTGCTCGTCAAGCACCTTTGATGAGGCATACAGGAAGCAGCAGTATTTTCCCGCGAAGGTCGGGTCGGTTGAAAGGTCAAATATCACTTTGTATTCACCGCTCTTTTCCGCTATCGAGCCCAGCGGGTCCCACAATGCGGCAACATCGATATCGCCGCTTTTTACTGCTTCAAGCTCAAGGTTTCCGTCAGAATAAGGCAGGAATGTCACCTCTGCGTCCTGTTGCTTGGCTGAAATGCCCGCCTTTTCGAGCCATACGCTCGCAACCTGATGTGGCGTGCCGCCAATTTCGTCGACTCCGATCTTTTTACCCTTGAGATCCTCCACCTTGCTTATTGGCGAGTCCTTGGGTACGACAAATTTAATGCAGCCGTAATGCAGGCCATCCACAACCTTTACCTTTACGCCCTCCTCGATAGAGGGGAAGAATTGAAAATCTCCGTTTACAATAGGAATAGTACCGTTATTCAGTCCAATCTTACGCGTCTCGGAGTCGGCAGAGATAAGGGTTACATCAAACCCTTCCTCCGCAAAAAAGCCTTTTTCATACGCGATGTAGATTGGGGCGCCGCACAGTGCACCGTCTTTGCCTGGTATGTCGATCTTGCCGTATTTATACTGGACCTGCTGCGTGTCGGAGCCTGCCGGTGTTGCAGATGAGGCGCAGGCGGTAAACAATAGGGCGAAAACAAGAATTAAGGCAATAAAAACCAAGCCGTTCTTTACGTTTTTCATTGTATGGTTCTCCTCCTAAATTTCATTATACTGATAAAGCTTTTTGGAACGCCTGTTCCAGATCGGAAAGCAGATCTAGCGGGTCTTCAAGTCCCGCCGAGATTCGAATAAGGTTTTCGGGGATATCGGCAACCGCCTTCTCATGGGGTTCCAGTTCGCCGTGTGTTGTCTGCGGGGAGTTGACAATAAGCGAACGGGCATCTCCGATATTGACATGATAGTGGAACAGCCTCACCGCGTTTAAAAACGCCTCGCGTTGCTCCTCGGAGCCTTTAAAACCGAATGAAAGGATCCCGCCGGCACCCTTTGAAAAATCTCGCTGATATAACGCGTGGTACGGGCTTGATTTGAGCGCAGGATATCGAACCCATTCTACCGCATTGTGCGAGGACAGGTACTCTGCCAGTGTGTGCGCGTTGTGAACCTGCTTTGCCACACGTTCCGACAGGGTTTCAAGGCCTATGAGCGCGAGGTATGCATCAAACGGGGAAAGCGCCGCACCAAAATAGTTGAGATAGTTAAACCTCACGCGAGAGGTAAAGGGGGCATCTGGGAACACCTCCGTATAGCTTCTCGCGGTGCCGTTTTCATCACGGAGGGTATAGTATTTTTCAGAGAACTGGGGGAACTTATCGGCGCTGTAGTGAAACGTTCCGCTTTCAAGTATCAACCCCGCAATCAGGTTCCCGTGCCCGTTTAAGCCTTTTGTAGCGGAATAAACTACGATGTCCGCTCCGTGTTCGATAGGGTTGAACAGATAGGGTGTCGCCACCGTGTTATCCACCACCAACGGAATGCCGTTTGCATGTGCAACCTTAGCAATTGCGTCTACATCCAATAAAACGCCGCTTGGATTGCTGATGCTTTCGATAAAGATTGCCTTCGTATCAGGTTTAATGTCAAGCGATAGTCTTTGCGGTTCCTCGATGTTTTGGGCAATGTCAAACTCTATGCCAAACTTCGGGTAGATCTTCTTAAAGCTGTCTGCGCTTCCGCCGTACAGAAACGGGGAGGTCAAAATTCTTCCGCCACCCTCTGCAAGATTAAGCAGCGTATAGCTAATGGCAGCCATCCCGGAGGCTACCGCCAACGCCGCACCCGCACCGTCAAGGATTCTCACCCGTTCTTCCAACACGGCGACGGTAGGGTTGCCAACGCGGGTGTACAGAAAACCCTGTTCTTGAAAGCCGAACAGGTTTTTTGCGTTTTGTACATCTCGAAAATCGTACGATGCGGTTTGATAGATCGGCGGTGAAACGGCATAATTGTGCTCCTTGGGCTCATATCCCGCACGAATCTTTTGCGTATCAAAGCGATACGCGGATAGAGGGGTTTCGTTTGCCATAAATTTTCTCCTTTCGTGTTTCGCATGTGGCTACAGTCCGGCATGTCACAATCACACATCATATAACACCACCCCCTTTGTTTGTTTATTGATAGATTCTCGGCGCGGCATTAATCAGCCGTGGGAGAATGTATTCTCCTGTACCACGGGGCGGATGTAAATCTGCCCCGAAAAATCTGCGCCCCCTGGGATACCCACCGCATCGGCTCTGCACCGCTGACAATGGCGAAACACGCTGATGTACCGCTCTGCCTCGCCGCGAACCAAGCTGACTAAATCACATCCGGGTGCAGAACACCAAGAAAGCTCATGCTGCGGAATAAGCGGGATGATGTTGTAGATTTTTGCCCCCGCTTTCGCCACGGCTTCGGCCACCTCGCCTACATGCTCGGCGTTTATCTCGGGTATCAAAACTGTATTTACCTTGACGGTAACACCGGCATCCGAAACGGTCTTGATACCGCGAAGCTGGTTTTCAATAAGAATCTTCGCTGCTTCCTCATTTTCATATCGATTGCCGTGATACACGATACCGCCGCAGATCTGCGCTTCTATAAACGGGTCCACAGCGTTGACCGTTACGGTAAGGGAGTCTATCCCCACTTCAACGATTTCCTGCGCGTAATCGGGCAGCAAAAGACCGTTGGTACTCATACATTTGATGATGTTTGGAAATTCCTTCTTAATCAGCCTAAACGTATCCAATGCATAGGGGGTTGCCAGCGTGTCACCAGGACCTGCCACCCCCGCCACCGTGATATCAGGGCAGAGCTCCACTGCCCTGCGCACGACATGAACCGCCTCTTGGGGCGTAATGATTGCGGATGCAACGCCGGGGCGGTCATCCACATCGTTAATTCTGCGGTCACAAAACAGGCAACGGATGTTACAGCCCGGAGAAACGGGCAGATGTACCCGACCCTTGTTGTTTTTTGCCCCCACAGAAAAGCAGGGATGCGACCTTGTAAGCTCCTCAAACGACTTTGACATCAGCGTTCACCCCTGTTCCAATAGATTCCCCGCGAGAACCTGCTCCAAGATTTCATCTACGGCACCATATGCTTCAAAAACCCGTTTTCCACGCCCAATCATATACGCTGCAGCACCTTGCCCGATCTTTAAAACGAACACGGCATCGCAATCCTTTAGCACTTCGTACAGGTGATCAAAGCCACCTTCACAGTTGCCCTGACAGTACGCCTTCGTTTGCCGCGATTCAACCGGTTCATATATGGCGCCGTCCAGATCATAGATTTGAAAGAAGCGGGCACTTCCGAAATGCTGGTCTATGTAAGCACCGTCTGTACTTGCAAAGGCAATCCGTATCTTCATGACACACGCTCCTTTCGCATCATCGGTATGTAGCGAGTACCGTATTGTAAATATCCTCTATCACGCGTAGCCCGCCGGAAAACCCGACATAGTTTGTCGTCATGACAAGACGGTAGGGCGATGGTACCGAGGCGGAAAGAAAATCATACTCCTTCTCCCTCGCAAGCTCCTTATCCCACCCGCTGCCGATAATCAGTCCTCTTCCGCTGTGGTGAATGGCTCGAATCGTATCCTGTACCTTTCCCGCGTCCGGTTCAAAGATGAGGGGAATCGTCCGTTTGTCGGAAGCACGTTTTAGTTCCGCCTCAATCTGCGGCCAATATTTTTCCGGCGTACTGTCTACTACAAACTGTTCCTTCGGTATAATCCCCACCTCATGCAGCAGGAACTTGGAAAGCCCTATCACATAACCAGCGTCATGCAGGATATGTACATGGTTGGGTAGTCCGTAGCGAAACTCCAGCAAAAATGTGGCGAGGTTGTCAATCTCCTCGTAATACGCCTCACGTTCCCGTGTTATAAACTCTTCTGCGGCCTTTTCGTCGATTTCCGAGCCTTGCTCGGCGGCAAAGGCGGTGACCTGACGCAAAAAACGCTCGGTTTCGTTTGCGCCGATTGGAACGCTGTTAAACTGTGTGTACGGTTGCCCGTAGATTGATTCGAGATGTTGCGCAATCTCCGCGCCATACCATGGTGAAACAAGAATATTGAAATTCGCCCTCGGAATCCGCTTCCACTCCGCGACGCCTTGGGACTGGGGACCAAACAGCACATGAACCTTGAGTCCAATACCCTCCAACAGCCGTTTGTATTCCCTCAGATTCCCTTTCCAAAAAGGGTCTTGGTACGGGATGGACGCAAACAAATTAACGGTATTTTTTTCGCTTCTGGCGGGATTTTCTTCCTCAAACCCACTGGCATACTGGTCGATAATGGCATTGACCACCAAGCTGTGGGATTCAAAATTCGTACACTTAAAGCCCGCTGTCTCCACCGACACGATTGGCTTGCCATCGCTGCGAAACTCATCCACCAGCGACTCCACATCGTCACCCACGATTCCCGCCGTGCAGCCCGTCATCACCACCTGCAGGTCGGTATCCAGCACCTTGTATGTATTGGTGATAATCTCGCGCAAGCGGTTGATGCCGCCAAACACGACCTCTTGCTCGCTGAAGTTGGTGCATGGAGAGGTACTGCCGCCTGCGTAACCGGTGGAACGCTCAAAAAAGCCCTGTATCATGTTGCCGCAGCCGGGACCGGAGTGCAGAATAGGCACCGCTCTTGGGATAGCCACCACGGTTTGCAGCGCACCGATGGCGCAGGTAAAACGCTCCTGTTCAATCATAGTGCTCATTTCGCTCCGCCTCCTGCCAAAAAGGTATGGGGATCCTGACTAAGCCACCATTTGGTATAAGGATTTACGGCGTGCTTCTCCAGATTCTTCACAAACTCGTCGTTCTCAATGGTTTCGAGAATTCGTTCACCGTATCGCACGATTCCCTCGTAGCCCATGCTGTAGTGCTCGTCGCCGATTAACAGGGACGGTACTCCGAGCTTCGCACCCCAGAGGGTCATGCCACCGTGCCGTGCAAGTAGCACGTCGGGGCGCAGCCTGTTTAGCATGTTCACAAGCTCAAATTCCTGCTTGTTGCAGACGTTGAAGTTTGGCACATCCCCATATTCCTTGACACGGTGCGCAAGCAGGTCGCTTTGCTCGTTGTCGTTGTCGTACAGCGGGTCGTGGTGGAAAATCGCGGCGCCCTTTGCCTTCATGCCAAGCTCTCCGAGCAGGGACAGCAGGGCGTGACCATGCGCAGCACCAGCCGTTACATAGGCGGTTTTTCCCTTGAGCTTTTCTCTTAACGCTTCAATTTGAGGCAGATACGCTTGCTTTTTTGCCGCAATTAAGCGTTCTGCTTCCTGTTCCTTTCCAAGCAGCCTTCCAAGCTCCCTAAACCATCGGTCCGTTTGGGCAATGCCATAGGGGGGCGCGGTTTTAATCTCCGGCACGCCGAACTCCTGTTCCAGTGCCGCTCCTAGATAGGAACCCAGCGTGGGGCAAACTTGAATACTTGCAGCCGCCTCGGAGGAACGGCGCAGATTCTCGATAGTTGAGTAGGGTGTTATGTAGTTTGGCTTTGCCCCGAATGCCTCGAACCAATCGGCAAACACATCCGTGCCCCAGAAGTTGATTACATTAATCATGTCGCTGCGTCGTTCGCGTGCGGGCTGTATCAGTTTTCGGGCGATGCTATGGTAGCTTGCATCAAACCCGGTAGTCCAAACCTTAGAGCGAAAGCCCTCGCAAAAGATTGCGATAACAGGAACCGCAAGGTCTTTTTCCGCTTCGTTGCACACGCTCTCCACGTCGTCGCCGATAATGCCGGCGGCACAGGTTGTAAGCACAAAAATGGCGCTTGGATGTGTGCGGTCGTATACCTCATGAATGCCCTTGGCAAGCTTCTGCGCGCCGCCATATACGGTGTCGGTCTCCTGCAGATTGGTAGAAAAAATCTTGCGCTGTGTCGGGTTTTCCACTCCGCGCAGCGGGGAGTTTACCCGATAGGTGAATGCAAACTCATGAAAGCATGAGGAGCATCCAACCGGTCCGTGGCTGATGACCGCTGCGTCCTGAACCAGTATCACCATACACGCCGCCTGTGTGGTGGAGCACCCAAGGCATTGAGAAAAGGATCGGTTTTTGTCCTTTATCCCGCAGCGCGAACATTTTACAAGCTCCTCCGCGCCTCCCTGAAAGCCGGTGATGGAACCTAGTCGTATTTCCCTGATTGATACCTCTGGTATTTGTAAGTTTATCTTTGCCATACTGTCCCCCTGTTAAATTATAATGACCTTGCCGTACCCGTTACCGCCGACCGCTCGCCTAAAACGCCTAAATCCATTGTCAGTGTACGGCTACCATACTCCAAAACATCAAGCTCGTGGGTGACCATCACAACCGCCGTTTTATTCTGTGCGATTTGTCTGAACAACTTCATGATTTCGGTCGTCGTCTGAACATCCAAATCGCCCGTTGGCTCGTCGGCAAGGATATAGTCCGGCTCATTGATAAGCGCTCTTGCTATGGCTACGCGTTTGAGTTCTCCTCCCGACAGTTGCCGTGGGTAGGCTTGGGCCAAATGTGCAATCCCTGTCTGCTTGAGCAGAGACAACGCCCGCTCCTGCGAGCTTCCGTTTCTTTTTTGCAGGTGATAGGGTAACCGGACGTTGTCAAGCACCGTCAGGTTGCTGAGCGTACTCTGTCCCTGAGGGATGCAGCCGATTTTTGTGTTTCTGTAAGCGGACACCGCTCTGTCATTCCACGCGGCAATATCCTGATTGTCAACCTCGATTCTGCCCAAAGAAGGGGAGAGAAGCCCCGCAATCAGATTGAGCAAGGTGCTTTTGCCGCTGCCAGATCGTCCGGTGATGTTGATAAAATCACCCTTATCAACGACAAGGTTTACACCATCAACTGCTTTAAACACGGTTTCGCCCCGTTTGTATTCCTTTGTTAGATTCTTTAGCTCGATTGGCATAACAGGCTCCGTTCCTCCGCTGTAAGGCGGCGCATTGATTGGAATATGAGATGCGGCAAGCAACAACGTTTTCTTGTTATTCCCCTTCCCGCATTGCGACGTAGGTTTGCGCTCTACCGATTTTTACCGCAGAGTAGGCAGCCGCGATTGGTCCCACCGCGAAGGAAAGCACAAGACTGGTAGCTGCTAAGCAAACAACAGAGCCTGCGGCAGGCAGAAGGTACGGTAGATTTAACGTTTCACCTATCTTTGTGCTGAACGGAAATACAACCAGTGATGACAGTGCCGTTCCCAGCACTCCGCCAGCCACGCTGATGAGCAAGGCTTCTACCAGAACAATCCGCACCAGCTTTCCCCGCGTTGCTCCCAGTGTACGAAGCAAGGCAAACTCTTTTTTTCTACCGCTAAAGATAACCGAGAACATCACGACCAACACAAGAACGGCTACAACCCAGAGCACTGCAGCAAGCGTGTTGATAAAGGCTTGCAGTACGACAAGATTGTTCGAAATGGTCGTAAAAATGCTCTTTGACTGCACTAGTCCGACTCCCGAAATCTGACGGCGTATGTTTGTGGTTACCGTCTCGACGTCGTAATCATTACTGATTTTTACAAGCACGGTGGAGATGGACTGAGCCATATCCGCGTCATAAACATCCACACTCAGGTTCATGCCAACCTCTCGCGCCCCGTCTACCAGAGAACGGACTGTCTGCATGTTTGCGTATACCGAGTAATCCATGCCGGTAGATGTTTCCTCCAACTGTGCAACAACCGGATATGTTTTGTTAAAGAACGTGAGTGCTTTGGTCTCGTTTAAAACAATATCGCTTCCCACAACCAGCTGACCGTCATCGATTTCCTTGTCGTATACCTTGGAGATCCATGGTCTTACCACAAAATCGGTATCCGGGTTAAACCCAATCACCTGAACGGGAACAGAACAACAGGCCGCGGACAGGGTTGATATATAGAATTGGGAGGTAACCCGGTTAACCCCTTCTATCTGCGCAATCTGGTTTTCGATGGTTTTATCAAAATAAAACCGACTAGGCTCTCCCGACAGAATAATACCCTCGTAATCCGCTTCATGTTCTAGCGGCACAACCGCAATGTCCGCTCCCATACGCTCCTTTAAGCTACCCAGACCATTTTTTAAGCTGTATGACAATACCGAGCCGCCAAATAGGGTAAAGGCAAGAATACTTACAACAAAAACAAGTCCGGCAGTGCGAAACGGGTTGCACCGCAGGCTATACCCCGACAGGCGGTTTGTCGTCAGCGGTCTTCGTTTCATTCTTTGTGTGCTCCTCCTTGTCGGCATTGTACAAGTAAGCCCCATTGATTACAGAGACGACAATGACAAAACCGCTTAGAATTGTTAAAGCAGGCAGCGTGAGGGTATGACAATCCATTCGTGTACTACCGCATACTCCAATTAGTACAGTGGGAATTAGGAGCGCCAAAACGCCGCCGAGCCCAAGCGCAAGGGTTAAACCAAGACGCGCTTGTCTTTTGCGTAGCATTAAAAGCACAAGCCCCCCAACCGCGATTAGCGCGCCAACGCCAATTTCCGCACGTCCCGTCCAGTGGCACTTCATCGGAGCACTCATAGCGGCGCCCTCGCTCATGTTCTCGGCTGTTTCGTCTCCCATACTCATCTTGGGGTTTGCCGTATCCTGCATTGCTTCGCTTTCTGTGGCGCGTACCCCGCAAATTGGGAAGATTGTCTGAGGAGCGACTGCAATTAAGAGACCGAGAACAACGAACAGAACTCCTGAAATCACACGGTTTTTCATACAAGCTGTCATTCCTTTCTGTTATGTGGTTTCGGCGTAGCAAAAATTGTGTTTCAGGGTCGTAAACACAAAACCTGTTGTTTCCTTACAGTGAAATAAAATAAGCACAGTCCGAAAAATTTCGGACTGTGCTTAACACAGACACAAAAATTTTATACGGACATCTTGTGTGGTATACAGAACTTGACGCAACAACACATGCGCATCATACACATGCACATAACGTCTGCGCGGCACATTTCGTTCGCTGTAAGAGCATAATCTGTACGCATAAAACATCCGTCTCCTTATTCATATTAAACATATATAATTTATATGTTTAATATGGTAATATAGTAGCATCATCACTATAAAAAGTCAATTGTGGGATTTTATATAGACTTTTCAACATACGGCACTATTTTCGTTTGGAATGTCAACCAAAAATATGCTTGCTGAAATAACGGTCTCCTCTGTCGGGGATGATAACCACGACAGTTCCAAAATGAACGGTCTGGGCGAGTTTGAATACTGCCGCTAAAGCTGCCCCGGAAGAGGACCCGGCAAATATCCCCTCTGTTTTAGCCAGGTGTCGAACCTGCTCGATGGCTTCTGCATCGCTGACCTTAATCACCCGATCTACCATACTCATATCCATGGTATCCGCGATAAAATCATTACCAATGCCTTCAATTTCATAATCGGCATGCTCTCCGCCACCAATCGTCGAGCCGTAAGGGTCTGCCAAAACGCCTTGAATTTTGGGGTTTTTCTCTTTGAGATATTGCATAACGCCCGAAAAGGTTCCCCCGCTTCCGGCGCCCGCAACCAAATAATCGATATTGCCGTTTAAATCTCGATAGATCTCGGGACCGGTGGTTTCGTAATGCGCCTTGGGATTGCTTTTGTTCTTAAACTGCTCCAGCGTTATGGAATTGGGAATTTGAGCTCGGAGCTCTTCCGCCTTTTTTGCCGCTCCGAGCATCCCGTCCTCCAACGAGGTGTTGATAATTTGTGCACCCAACGCGCGCAGTAAGGTCTGTTTTTCTTCAGAAAATTTAGTCGGCACTGTAAATATCAGACGATAACCCCGGTTGAGTGCCGCAAATGCGATGCCAAGCCCGGTATTGCCGGCCGTCGCCTCAATAATGGTGTCCCCCGGTTTTAAATTTCCGCGCTGCTCGGCGTCCTCAATCATATACTTTCCGATGCGATCCTTAACGCTGCCCGCAGGGTTATACAGCTCAAGTTTTGCGTAGATCTTCAGTTCCTCGGGTAAGCTAAGGTTCGGCAGCCTAACAAGCGGTGTGTTTCCAATTAGCTCCTGCATGGAGCCATACATACTCATAGCTTTGCCCCCTCGATTGCCGTCAATAAGTCCTTTGCAAGATCCTGCACGTTTTCGATGCCCACCGAAAGCCGAATCAACCCGTCGGTGATGCCTACCTTTTCGTGAATTTCCTTAGGTATCGACGCATGGGTCATGCTGGCGGGATGGCAGACGAGCGACTCCACACCACCCAAACTTTCCGCCAACGCAATCAACCGCAGCCCTTCAAAAAACCGATGGATATCGTAGCCCTCTTTGAGTTCAAACGAGATCATCGCGCCGCCGTTTTTTGCCTGTTTGCTGTTGACATCGTAACCCTGCGAATGAACAAGTCCGGGGTAATATACGGCTTTTACAGCTTCGTTCTCCTGCAGAAGCTCCGCAAGATTTTCCGCATTCTCTACATGTCGATCCATTCGGATGCCCAATGTTTTTATGCTGCGAATAAGCAAAAACGAATCAAAGGGTTGCAGCACGCCACCTGTCGCGTTTTGAATAAAGTGCAGACGCTCTGCAAGTTCCTTTGTCTTGACTATCGCAAGTCCCGCAATCAAGTCGCTGTGCCCACCAAGGTACTTTGTGGCAGAATGAACAACGATATCAGCGCCAAACTCCAATGGGCGTTGGATATAGGGCGTCATAAAGGTGTTGTCTACTATCAAAAGCGCATTCTTACTTTTTGCCAGTGCGGCGACAGCCGCGATGTCTGTGACGGTTAAAAGGGGATTGGCGGGGCTTTCGACCAATACGGCCTTCACGTCCGGCGTGAGCGCCTCTTCAAGCGCCGCGAGATCGGTGGTGTCGGCAATGGTATAGGTAAAACCAAAATGCTTAAATACTTTATCCAGCACGCGGAAGGTTCCCCCGTAAACATTGCTGGAGAGCACGATACGGTCGCCGCTTTGGAATAGACTGAGCACCGCGGTAGTCGCTGCCATGCCCGAAGCAAACGCAAAGCCTGCTGCTCCGTTTTCCAGCTCGGCGATTAAGGCTTCCAGCGCCTCTCTGGTTGGATTGCCAGTACGGGAGTATTCATAGCCCCTGTTTTTCCCCAACCCATCCTGCATGTAGGTGGAGGTTTGGTATATCGGGGTATTTACAGCCCCGGTGCGCTCATCGCCATAGATTCCGCCGTGAACCAGCGCCGATTCGATGTATGTATAGTGTTTCAAAACTTCTATTCCTCCCTAACGTCAAATAATAAAAAACGCCTTCGTCTTAAAACTTCCTCTAAAAGCGCCAAAGACCAAAAGCGGTTTAACAAACAACGGTGATATCCTTCTTCTATCGTAAACAGAGCAAATTAGCTTTAACAATGTCCGATTAAAATCGAGTAAAAGCTTGCAGTTATGACCTTTACGAAGATTTATGATAGACAATATAAGTTAATTTGATGTTGAACAGCCTAGCGTTCGGATTCTCATCGTACCGCGTGCAACAGCGACAACAATCCCCATCGTTTTTATGCGGAGGTCGCCCTACTGATTGCTGATAGCTTTCCCGAACAAAATAGGTGTTCACTGTAATTCTCCTTTTAATTTATATAATATATATATGCTTACTATACTTTATTTGCCTTTGTTTTATTGTACATTTAAGCTTAAAATTAGCTTTTTTATAAAAGGAGCTGTTGCTGCGGGTGCTGCAACAGCTCAGCCGGGACTAAAACCAAAGTGTTTAATTGCTTAGCTCAGTTTTGCGGGGATAACCGCTCCGTTGTACTTTTCTTCAATAAACTTACGTGTTTCATCCGATTGTAAAGCCTTTACAAGGGCAAGAATCGCGGGGTTTTGCTGGTCTTCCTCCCGAACGGCGATAATGTTGGCATAGGGGCTATCTCCACCCTCGCTGAACAGCTTGTGAGAGGTTAGTTTCGCCTCAAGCGCCCTGTTGGTATTGGTGATAAAGAAGTCGTAATCATCCTTAGTCGGTATAATCTGCGCCGCGTCGATCTCAATAATCTTTATAGGTCGCAGGTATTCGGTTACGTCCTCCAAAGAGGCGGTCAGTGAGGTCGCGGTAGCCTCGTTGAGCTTGATAAAGCCGTTCTCTGCTAAGATACGCAGGGCGCGGTACTCGTTGGTGGGATTGTTGGGAACGGCGACCACCGCATTGTCGTGAATCTTGTCGGTGCTGTCGTACTGATCGGAATAAGCGGTGATGGGCTCTACATGGATATCACCGACGTTATAAAGCTTGGTGCTGCTCGTTTCATTATAGGAGCTGAGATATGGGTAGTGCTGGAAGAAGTTGAAATCCGCCTCACCTTTTGCCGTTCTTTCGTTGGTGGTTTCGTCTGCGGCTGTGGCGACCAGTTCAATCTCTATGCCCTGTGCGGCAAGGATCGGTCTAACAAACTCAATCAGTTCCGAATGGGGAACAAGGTCAACGATACCTCTAATAACCACAGTTTCTGGGGTGCTATCTTGACTGTCGGGGGTTTCGGATGACGGTGCGCTGGGGGATGGGGAAGGTGTGCTAGCGCATCCTGTTGCTATGCCTAGGGTCAAAAGCGCCACCGTGATTAGGGATAGAATTTTTACTGTTTTCATTGGTTTACTCTCCTTTTTCGCTACACTAAATTTCTTTTTTTAAGGATCTGCCTCGAGGTAAAGTCGCCCAAAAACTGAACTATTTGAACCAGAATAATCAGCACATACACCGCCGCAAAAAGCACGTCATGCTGAAAACGCTGGTAACCAAATCGAACTGCGATGTCTCCTATGCCGCCTGCACCGAACATCCCGGCAAGCGCGGTCATCGAGATGATGGTAATTACCGCAACGGTAAAGCCGCGAATAAGGGAGGGAATCGTCTCTGGCAAAAGGATTCGAACAACAATCTGCAGGTTTGTGCTGCCGATTGATTTTGCCGCCTCAACCTTGCCCTTATCAATTTCAAGCAGGCTGCTCTCCACAATACGCGCATACATCGGGATACAGCTTGCTGCAATGGCAATAATACAGGCATCCGTGCCGTATGACCGACCGAATATCAGACGCGCCACCGGTATCATCAAAATAATCATAATCATCTGCGGTAACGACCGCAAAACGTTGATAAGCCAGCCGGATGCGGTGTACAGCGCCTTGATCGGAAGCAGACCGTTCGGATTGGTCACGGTCATCAGTACCCCTAAAATCAACCCCAAAACCACCATGATGGCAGCGGAAAGGCTCGTCATGTACAGCGTCTCAACAGTCGCAGGCAGAATTCTCTGCCAAACCTCTGGTGCAAAGGATCCTTTTATGATTTCCCACAGCGGGGTGTTCATCAAACTCATGCCATCACCTCCAACATATCGATTGTGCATTGCCGTGGTGTTATCGTCATATTCCACCGCCGTCCGCAACGCTTATCGCTGTTTTTTGAAACTCGAAGAACACCTTGGCAAACAACTCGCCTGTTCTGCTGAGGGGGTTGCCAAACACCTCGTTTACGATACCCGATTCAATAATCACGCCGTCCTCAAGAACGGCCATTCGCTCACAGGTATACTTAATGGCGTCCAACTCATGGGTAATCATCATGATTGTGATGCCGGTTGATTTGTTAATCTGTTTTAGCAGATCAAGTATCTGCAGGGTGGTTTGCGGGTCAAGCGCACTGGTCGCCTCATCGCTTAGCAAAACGTTTGGGTTGTTTACCAAAGCCCTTGCGATACCCACACGCTGCTTCTGTCCGCCGGACAATCCGCCGGGATACGCCTTGAGCTTATCCGAAAGTCCAACCAGCTCTGCCGTCTCCAAAACCCGCTGTTTGATTTGAGCCTTGGGTACACCGCTTATTTCAAGCGGATAGGCTATATTTTTATATACGGTTTTTGCCTCGAACAGGTTAAACGTCTGAAAGATCATTCCGATTTTGCGGCGTTCTTTCAACAGCTCTCTGGTTGGCAGCTTTAGGATATCAACACCGTCAACCAAGATCTCTCCACTATCCGGCGTTTCCAATCGGTTCACACAGCGTGCCAGAGTGGATTTACCCGCGCCGCTGAAGCCGATAATGCCAAAGATCTCCCCTTTACTCACAGAAAGGTTTACCCCTCTTAAAACCTTCAGCGGCGTGCTGTGCGTGATATAGGTCTTATGCAGGTCGGTAATCTTTATGTACTCATCCATATCTCAGCTGCGGTACAGCTTCTTTGCAAGACGAATGCGCTGTACCTCTCCTTTCCCAAAAACATACCCATCGCTGTCTTGACTCTCCACCTCCGAACGCCCCCGCCTAGCAGCTTTTATACTGCTTTACCGCCGCGTCGGAACGGATCGATCCCAATTCCTTGTTCCAAAACCTGTTTTGCATACTCCTTTGCCGAAAACAGAGAATGGTCTTTATAGTTTCCACATTCCTTTGCCGTTGCGGCAGGGACGTCCGTCTGTTCGAGTATCCTTTGCAGCGCATTCTCCAATGCGTTTACAATCTCGCTGACGGGGTGTTCATCCCATACCACCAGATAAAACCCGGTACGGCACCCCATCGGCGAAATGTCAATTAACCCATTTATCTTCTCCCGCAAATAAATGGATAGAAAATGCTCGAGCGTGTGCAGAGCGGCAGTGGAGATTGCATCCGAATTGGGCTGAACAAAGCGTAGGTCAAATTTTTGAACGGTTGCGCCCTGCCCGTTATGCTCTACGCCTGCAACACGGACATACGGCGCCTTTACGATGGTGTGATCCAGCTCAAAGCTTTCTACCTTAGTCATACAATACCGTACCCATCTTTCTTGAATAATTAGTTTTTAACAGTCTGTTCGTTTGTTTGTTGCCAACATAAAAAGCAGCCGGGATATTTCTAATCCCGACTGCTTTTAAAGCATTCACAAGAATAGATCTATCCGCTAGAGTTTTGATTGTTGCACATAGCACAACAAGGCATACAAAAAACCTGCATACCCATAGCGGAACAAGGCATTGAATATACTGCAAACACTTTGCTTGGCATCATTGTGCTCTCCCTTCTAGCCGACTGGTCGTTTAAAGCGTATTAAACCTATAGACATAATATGCATTATTGTTTTAAATGTCAATCACTATTGTTGAAATATGATTAGGTTTGTATTTGAAACCAAAATGCACAGAGTGAAGCGACAGGGTTTTGGTCGAAATACACTTATTTTACATATATGTTAAGTATGTGTTGCTGCATTTCTGCATAGCAGCCTTTATAATTAGTTCTCTCCTTGTAAAGACAAAGTGGGAAACCCCCGAAGGAGTCCCCCACAAAACAAGATAGTCTCAAAATCAGATAAAATACTCTATGGTCTTCACCGGCGTCTTTTGTGTATTGCGGTTAAACAGGATAATTGCTTCCCGCCCATCCCTTTCCCCAAGCGCATACGGGGTTTTCTCCGCGCCGTTTATCAGACTATATGCTACCCGCCGGTTTGCTTTGTACGGCATATTTGTTATAAGCTGTAGACCCTCCTGTGTAAAGGGTTTCTTTCTGTAATACGGATCAAACAGGTAAACATCGTTCTCATCGACATCGGTCATCAACACATAATGCCAGCACCCGTATCTCACCCGCACGACAACAGTGCCCCCCTGCTGCAACGCGGCAACAATCCTACTGTTTTGCCCGATAAATACCTCTGTGCCCGTCAAAAACTCACACAGAATCGGGAATTTCTTTACCTTTCCGAACTGATTAAGCCAATCGCTTAAAAACATCATTGCCATTCGGGAGGTTCCGTTCTTACCAAACTCACCTTTGACATTGTATGAATCTAGGCAATACAACATAATGTACTTAATGATGTCGGGCGGGATCTCCTCCCGCCTAAACAAAAAGCTCATTGCGTTCATCAGTGTAGTGGGTCCGCAATCAAACTCCGTGATCTGATAATTCAGTGGATTTTTCATATGATTCTTATAGAACCTCGCTTGTCATAAGGTTTTTTGTCAACTCCGCTATCATGACCAACTCGTCAACAGTAGTGAATTCCTCACATGAATGGCATTGGTGCATGGCGCATGCCAACACAATTCCGGTTATGCCATGCGCAGCAAAAACATTGTTGTCGCTTCCGCCAAACGTCGGCTCAAGTCTGCAAGTGAGTCCCATCGCTTTGCAGGTCTCTTCATATCTGCGCACAACGGGATGGTCAAGCGGTGTTGTATACGCATGACAGCAGGTCTTTGTTATAAACTCCGCGTGGGCGCCATGTTCCTTTGCAGCGCGTTCAAACTGCTCTTTTACGGTCTGTGCGGTATGTATCGCCTGTTCATGCGAATAGCTGCGGATCTCCCCGCTGACAACACACAATTCCGGCACGATGTTTGTCGCCCGCCCGCCCTGAATTTCGCCAACATTAAGCGTCGTGATCTCGCTGATCCGCCCTATGGGCAAACTCGCTATCGCTTCTGCTGCCGCCTTAATTGCGTGTACGCCTTTATCGGGAGCAAAGCCCGCGTGAGAGCTTTTACCCCGTACGGTAACATCAAAGGACAGTATGGTAGGCGCCTGATATGCGACCGTACCCACAGGTCCGGTTAAATCTAATATGTAAGCCTCCTTGGAACGGAGTAATGAAAAATCAAACAGTTCCGCCCCTTTGCAGTAAATCTCCTCGGCTACCGTTAGCAAAACCTCGATGGGACGATGAGGGAGCTGCTGCTCGCGTATTGCGCGCAGGGCCTCTATAATCGACGCAATTCCTGCGCAGTCATCCGCCCCAAGCACGGTATCTCCGTTGCTTCGGATTGTGCCGTCCTCCCCAAGCAGTGCTTGTTTGCCTGAGGACGGCTCCACCGTATCCATATGTGCGCAGAACACAATGGGGTTTAACGTATGCTCTCCATCCAAAAAACCATATATGTTGCCACAGTTTCCACCAATTTGGTTACCCGTATCGTCCTCACGAACAGAAAATCCGAGTGAAATCAGCTGTTGCGTTAGATAGTCACCCATCCTTCTTTCTCCCAAAGAGGGGCTGTCAACGGAAACCAGTTGAATAAACTCATCCACCAGACGTTGTTTGTTAACCGACATTGTGTTTTCTACCCTTTCTGTTATCCGTAAAGCGGACAATACCGACTGTTTTTAAATATAAAACATCATCGCATGGTTTTGTTTGTGCCTTTGTACCTCGACTACAATATCGGAGAGGGTCACTTTTTCTAATGCATGCGTAACTGCGTTATCCAATGCATCAAACACCAGCTCGCGTAAGGCTGTCTCAATCTCCTCCGCTTTCTGAGAAACGGTGTCGTGTGCCTGCTCAAATAAGGGGGACTCCACGGCAGACAGGACATCTAGTGCGGTAATTTGCTCTGGTAATCGTGAAAGCTGATATCCGCCCTGGGCACCCTTAATTGATGTAACAAGTCCGCTGATCTTAAGCAACGAAAACACCTGTTCCAGATAAATTTTAGAAATGCCAAGACGATTAGAAATGCTAAGTACGGGGACGTATTCTCCGCTTGAATAATGCTGTGCCATATGTGCGGCAGCAGCCAATGCATAGCGCCCCTTTGTTGATATCTTCAAACATAACCCTCATTTCATATCAGAATAATATGTTTTAAATTCTACCTGAGAATGTTGTTTTTGTCAACAGCCGCAATAAACGTATAATAAAAAATGTTGAGGAGCAAGACGGAGTAACACAGATAACAATAGGGCTTGCTAAGGAAAGTGCCACTCATGTTTTGGACAGATACCATGTCATTGGGACAGTGGTATGGGTTTTTGAAGCGGTACGAAAAGAGGAGGAAAAAAGGTTTTCTAAATCCCACCGACAATATTTTAAGCGCTCCAAGTCACTCTTAATCAAGTGCTTTGATGCTTTCCGATGAACAAAAAACAGCATTTTCAACAGTGTGCCAATACCTTCACCAACTAGGCTCCCGAAATGGTTAATGCCTTTACCTGTACTTATTCCAACGGTTTCAACGAGGGTTGTAACAACAAAATCAAGGTCTTAAAACGAAACGCTTATGGCTTCCGTAACTTTAACCGCTTCAGAAACAGAATCCTTCATGTTTTTAACTACCAAAAAGCAGCTATGCCTGCTTAACGCAAACCTAGCTGCTTTTCTCGTTCCCATTCATTCCTTTTCCTGCACCACAACTATTTACAGAGAACCATAATATTTCATTCAGACTATGGGGTCAGCCTTATACTCAAACAAGTCTCCCGGCTGGCAGTCTAGTGCCTTGCAGATGGCCTCCATTGTGCTAAGCTTCACGGCACTGATCTTTGCATTTTTTAGATTGGAAAGGTTGGGTACTGTTATCCCCACACGTTCGGATAACTCGTTAAGCGAAATCTTACGGTCTGCCATGACGCGATCAAGTCGAATAATAATCGGCACTTTTTACCCCCTCCTTATACTGTGGTGTCGTGCTCGTGCTGTAGAGTGCAGCCGTAACGATATACCTTTGCCAACAGCAGAAGCAATAACCCCAGTAGAGCACCGTCAGGAAGGAACGTAAACTGCGGTCTTAAATACAATGCGCTGTCAACAATCGCAGTATTCATTTGGGACACATACAGGTAGTTTAAGCCCTGCGATAGGTACACCTGTACCAGCAAAACGATAGCAATCAGTTGTATTCTGGTGGCATTCTTTAGCACAAAGGGAGTATCCGGGGTAATGGAGCAAACGATACTGCGCAGTTGCCAAAGGCATAAAAGTCCGCACCCAAAATTAACGATTTGAATTAGATACTTTATTGTCGTAAGCATTCTTGTATTATTGGTGGTACTGAGCACGAAGCCGTTGAATACAAACCCAGACCCTAAGGTTAAATTCGGCGCAACCAGCGGAATGAGAATAATGAGTGCAAAGGCACCAATACCAACCCAGAAACCTACATTGAGTAACCGCTTTATGAATTGAATAGATTTTGCTAAGGTAAAACCCTCGTTCATCTTGATATTCCTCCCTTATGTTATGCGATAAGAATAGCACAACATAAGAAGTATGTCAATAAGAATTTATTGTACTACGTAATAAAATTAACGTAACACTCGATGATTGTTTCGTGTTATCGTTAAGGTTTCGCTGCAACGGTATAAAAATAGGTCTGCATGATGTTCATGCAGACCTATTATAGATAATGTGCGTTCGGGGCAGGATATTAGTAATCCTTGCCTCTCATCTGGAAGTAAGACTTCGGATGCTCGCAGATGGGGCACTTCTCGGGTGCCTTTTCGCCGTAGTAGATGTGACCACAGTTTAAGCAGATCCAGTAAACCTTCTCTTCACGGGCAAACACCTTTGCTTCTTCGATGTTGCTCTTAAGCGCAAGGTATCTCTCCTCGTGCTCCTTCTCAATCTTCGCTACGCCTTCAAACAGGTAGGCAATGCGCTCAAAGCCTTCCTCGCGCGCGTCTTTGGCAAAGTTTGCGTACATATCGGTCCACTCATAGTTCTCGCCTGCAGCAGCATCGGCAAGGTTTGTGAGGGTGTCGGGCACACTACCGTCATGCAGTAGCTTAAACCAGATCTTTGCATGTTCTTTTTCGTTGTTAGCGGTTTCGGTAAACAATGCAGCAATCTGCTCGTAGCCTTCCTTTTTTGCCTTAGAGGCATAGAAGGTGTACTTGTTTCTGGCCTGCGATTCACCGGCGAAGGCCGCCATTAGGTTTTTTTCGGTCTTTGTTCCTTTGAGATCTTTCATTTCCAACCACTCACTTTCATTTACGATGTGTTAAAACCCGAATTAGCGAGAGCGAGCCCCGTAAGTCGGGCTTAAATATATGATTTATATGGTATCACGGCAGTTTTTGCAGGAACCATATATCAACAGGTTATAGGAGCGAACCTCAAATCCGCTTTGGGTCAAAACGTCCTGTGCAAGGCTGTCTAAGTGACCAAGCGAGATATCGTGAAGCTGTCCGCACCGCTCACATACCATATGGTAGTGCGTGTCCAGCGTACCGTCAAACCGTGCGCCGCCGCTTGGCATCGCAATTCTCAGCAGCATTCCCTTATCCGCAAAGGTGTTGAGATTGCGGTAGACGGTGGCAAGGCTAAGACCGGGGTTCTCGGGCTTTAACTGGTTGTATACATCGTCTGCGCTGGGGTGATTGTGGTTGTGTACAACCGCGTTATAGATCAAATCCTTTTGCTTTGTGTGTTTCATACCCATCCGCCCCCTAGACAAAATGTATAATAGTGATAATTATTATCGATTATTATAATAATACAGTAAATGAAGTAGTTTGTCAAGAATAAAACGGGTGAATTTCGGTTGTAATTGCATCTGGTTGGCGAATGGCTTATAATGTAGACGAAGGGAAACAACCATTGGCATACACAGGGTGTGCTGCCAAAGCAAGATTTCTTTTCTATTCATCCCATTACGGGCTAAACCATTTTTGTATTTTTAAACACTCACAACGGATAGCAATGAACTTGGGAGGAAGAGTAATTGGACTTTAACTCGATGTGGAACAACCGCAACAAACAACCAATATGGAAGATTATTTTAATGACAATCGCCGTGCTAGTCGGGATGATTTTACTTGGCTACTTCTTTGGCGACCGATAGACTGCGGCAAGACGGTTACTTAAAAAGTGGATACGTACATGAAATTGATGGAAAGAAGCGTTTTACTATGAAAAACAGGCGGCTTTTTGGCGTTATAATGACCGCGGTGCTTTTGCTTACTGCGTGCAGCTATGGTCTAGATAATTCGAGCGGTACCGCATCGGAGCATTCCACCCCCGTTCAAACGGAATCAGCGGTGCAATCAAGCAGCGCTTCGAACGAGCCAATACCGCATGATAATCCGCAATCATCACAGCAGGATACAAAGGATGAGGAGGAAGCACCATTGCCCGCTGGCAAGAGCGACTGGAAGCTTATTTTAGTCAATCGCAAAAACCCCCTGCCCGACGACTTTACGGTAGAGCTAGAGGAAACCATCGGCACGTACAAGTTTGACGTGCGGGCGGCGGACGACCTACGTGCTTTTATGAAGGCTGCAAAGGCGGACGGCGTTGCGCTTTCGGTCATATCAACCTTTCGTAAGCAATCCACGCAGGAGAGGCTGTACGCCGAAAAGGTGGCGGAGTATGTGAACGCGGGCTACCCCAAAGATGACGCAAAGAACGAGGCAGCACGCTGGGTTGCGGTACCCGGCACAAGCGAACATCAATCGGGGCTTGCGGTGGATGTGGTATCTGCCGATTGGTACAGCAAGAATGACGATCTGTACGATACGTTTGAAAATACCGATGAGTTTGAATGGCTCATCGAACACTGCGTGGAGTACGGCTTTATTCTGCGCTTTGCAAAGGATAAACAGGAGATTACCGGCATTACCTACGAGCCGTGGCATTATCGATATGTCGGGGTAGAGCATGCCCGTTATATGACCGAACACAACCTGTGTCTCGAGGAATATATCGCATTACTTAATGGTTGATATTTTTGTAAAACGGTATATAATAGTGCCATTGGTCTTTTTCGTTGTCTCTTTGGTTAAACAAGAAAGGATAAAATGCATCGATGAATATACTAATAATCGGGTGCCGTAAGGTTGGTGCTCGTCTTGCTAGCATCATGTCGGAGGAAGGGCACACCGTCTCGGTTGTGGATCGCGACCCGCGTAGCTTTGAGGCGCTTAATGATACGTTTGACGGCTACACCGTATCGGGTATCCCCATTGATGAAGATGTGCTGCGCAGCGCGGGCATCGAGTCCTGTGACGCGGTTGCGGCGGTTACGTCGGATGACAATGTAAACATTATGGCATGCCAGATTGCAAAAGAGATGTTTCATGTGCCCAGAGTCATAACAAGGATGTATGACCCCGAACGAGAAGAACTGTTTGCCGATTTTGGCATCACCACCGTCTGCCCCACAAACCTGACTGTTAACGCGGTAAAATCGGCGCTGATGGAAGGGGCGGAAATCCGCCAACAATCAATTGGGTGTTCTACGTTAAACTACACCACGCTACCCCTCCCCAAGGCGTATGTGGGTAAGGCGTTGCGCGAAATCGAGTTGGGAGCCGACGAAATGCTGTTTGGCGTACTGCACGATAATATGGCGCTTACCCTTGCAAGTAACACCGGCTACACACTGATGGAGACTGATAAGCTGGTGTATGTCGATAAGGCGGATTAGCTGACAAAAATTAAAATAAAAATGATGTATCATATACGAAAGGCAAGGTCATAGCAATGACTGTAATCGTAGTTGGCGGCGGCAAGGTGGGGTATTACCTTGCAAAAACGCTGCTGGATCACGGACACGAACCGAAGATCATCGAGCTTGACCGCGAGCTGTGCCATCGCATAGCAAACGATCTGGATGTCACGGTAATCTGCGGCGACGGCACCAGCATCCACGCGTTGGAGGAGGCGGGTGCGCATGAAGCAGAGGCGCTGATTGGCGTGACGGGTCAGGACGAAAACAACCTGGTGGCATGCCAGATTGCGAAGCGTTCCTTTGGAATAAAGCGTACCGTAGCCCGTGTGAACAACCCCAAGAATGTAAAGGTAATGAAGGCGCTGGGCGTGGATATTCCCATCAGCAGCACCGACAATATTGCGCGTCTGCTTGAGCGTGAGGTGGACGCCTCCGCAATTAAGCAGCTGATGTCCCTAAACCGCGGCGAAACATCGCTTTCCGAGATCGACCTGCCGCCCGATTTTAAGCACAGCGGCAAAAAGCTGGCGGAGCTGAAGATGCCGGAAGAGTCGGTTATCGTATCCATCTCCCGCGGCGACCAGATTATCATCCCACGCGGTAATACCACGCTGTATGCGGGGGATAAGGTGATTATCATCTGCAAAAACAACGTGCTGCACACCCTTTGCCGCCACTTTGGTCTTGACAAGTAGCACAATTTGCGAGATAATATTTCATGCAAGTGGCCGCGGCAAACGCCGCGGAACCGTGCAGATGTAGTTTAATGGCAAAACATCAGCTTCCCAAGCTGAGGTTACGGGTTCGATTCCCGTTATCTGCTCCACAAAAAACCGCATGATTAAGCCATCCGTCAGTTTTGACAGGGTGGCTTAATTTGTTATTATGTCAACCTTCACCAATTCTTCACCAATAAAACAAGGCGGGAGCCTTACGCTCTCGCCTTATCCACATCCTTAATTAACTTCAACATTGGCTGATCTGGATTGGTCTGCGCATTTGCTATCATCTGTAACATTTGAGCTGATGTCTTTAAGGCGGTTGTAGTCATGCACTGATGTACCAACACCGGTTCATTTAGCTTGCAAGATTTGCAACCTAATATGATTGCGTTTAATTGGCACGGCATTTAGTATACAATTCTAGTTGGACTGACCATGGTACTTGCTTCGGTGTAACCATTATCAGTAACACCATGGTACGTATATAGGCGATAGGATCCCGCAGAGACAGTAACATACTCGGTTAGTGCAACGTAGTCGTTATTGGCAGTTTTAGTCCATGTTTTTTGAGTAACCCAGCTACTGCCTGACTTTTTTTGTAGCACTGCTATTATGTAGCAACTGTCTACACCAAAGTCACCAAAAGTACCACCTTCGGCGCAAAGTTCATTGCCATCCACATGTAAACCATTAATTGTGTAACTCGTCTGTACCCACATAATTGAGGCATCTGTAGCGTTAACTGTAAACTGAGATATCATGGTCATAGAAAGAAATACGAGGATAATCGCCAAAAGTTTTTTTGTCCGCATGGTTACGCCCTCCCTAGTGATTTTTATTATATAAATCCTTTGAGTGGGTAAAAATGTTACACCATTCGGCAATTATTTAAAATATTCTACATTTTTCGCTATTCTAAGCAAAGTTTCTACTTCAAGTGAAGAATCGATAATTAACTGATATTGTTCTAAGGTCCAAACTAACCTGACGCTGCGCGTATCGCCTTTATCTTTTTGCATTATATAGTAGGTCCTTCCTGACTCATTAACCTCTTGAAATTCTGTTACCTCGTTATCTACACTCATAGCTGAGTTCATCCCCATATTAGTAAATCGTAACGTATCACTGCCGGATTTGTATTGTATCATATAGAAGCCTTTACTTTCGTAAAAGTCCTGAAACTCAAACCCATCTGGTAACCATGTAGGCAAATACAACTCTGTGTGTATGCTTTTGATTGGAAGGTTAACATCCGGAGAACTTTGATTTAGTCCTGATTGTCCAACGGTAAAATACTTTTCATAAACGCTGATGATAAAATCTCTAAACCCAAAAGCATTAACAGAAACGCTACTTGCAACCCCTAAAGCAAATACGACAGCGATACCAGCGGCCATCACACGATTCAGCTTACTATAATGGTTTTTCTTGCTCCCATCAATGATTTTCTGCATTTTATGCTTAAAACGAGCAGATACTTCAAAGCTTATATCCGTATCCTCAGGAGCGACAACTTCAAGCTGTTTCGCATACTCAGCGGCGCCCAACGTGATTAGCACATCTATATCTCTATCTGATAAATTATGATTACTCATTTAACGTCCGCTCCTTTTCATACATCGTTCTGAGCGAGTTCCTAGCCCTTAATAATCGTACTCTTATATTTGCTTCAGATATATTTAAAAGCTTTGCGATGTCCTTATCAAGCAAATCGTAGTAATATTTAAGCACAACTACATCTCTGTATGTATCTCCTAATTTACAAATGAGGTGATACATTGGTGATAAAGATAGGGCCGAGAGCACGGTGTCTTCAGTATTGTTCGTGGATATGAGGTTATCCTTTGTATCATCAGCGTAGCCCGTGGCTTGTTTTTGAATCTTGCCGTATAGGCGCCTGGCACAGTTTTTTGTGATAATAATCACAAACGCTCTTAAATCATCTCCAGATATCCGTGTAACTTTATCAGCATACTTAATTATTCGTACAAATGCATCTTGCACAGCATCTTCAGCATAGTCATAATCGCCGAGGATGCGATATGCAGTTGCCAACATGGTCTTATGATATTTGTTAAATATGTCTTCTATATCATTTCGAGAATGCAGTGTTATGTCTTTGTGTGGCAATCCCGAACACCCCATTTGTTCTATTTACTATAATATAGCAGATGGCATATTTACCGTCAAACAAAAAGCCACATGATTCGATTTAATTTGATACCATAGAATGAAGAAACAGGGGGGTCGCTTTGCGCAACTCCCCTGTTTTTCTCTCGTCTTATTCTGTTACTTTGTCCGTGGCTTTATCCAGCTGCTGTCGTGCAAAATCCTGCATCCAGCCAAATGCGGTCTGTACAATATTGCCGATTGTCTCCCGCGTTAGCAGTGGTTTGAGCCAAGCGGGAGTAATGCCGTACAACTGATCCACGACCCACTCAAAGCGTTTACCGCCCGCCTTTGCGGCGCCGGTGTACATACCCTCCGCCGTGCCGATCAGCGCCGTCGCCTTGCCCTGCAAATCTGCCTTGGTCTTGTAGTAGGTGCTCAAAAACCCTACCGCAATGCCGAGAACGGTGAGCCCTATACTGATAATAGTTTGCCAATCCATCAATTACGCCTCCTTATATTTGTCAAGCAGGTTTTGTAAGCCTGCGAGCATACCGTTGTGCTTCGCCAGCAGGTCGCTGTACAGGGTGTGGTAATCCACCGTGTCGCCCTGCTCACCGACCTTGAGGGCTGATATGATAGCGTCCCACTGCATCTGTGCGCCGGGGCAGTTCGGGCGTGTTACGGGGCTTATCTGGTAGTGCCCGACAATGTGCTCTCGGTCGATAGGGATATCTACGCCAAACTGCGCCTTGACCTCTGCGATGATGTACTTAATGAGGGTGATTGTGGATGCCAGCTGCGCGTCGGTCAGCTTGCCCTTGGTGTCCTTCCATAATCCCTCATGCTCGATGGACACAGTGTAGTAATTTGCATTGGTCTTGCGCTCCCTTACTGCCGCCAATGATGCCTTGCCGTAGTGCGTGTTCTTGGTCGGGTCTGTGGATGTCCCGTTGCACCACGCACCGTCCTTGATGTCAACAAGCTGCGTAATACGCCCGTCTTTGGCGACGACAAAGTGAGACGATACCTGCGACGCGCTGTTTTGCATCCAGCCAACCGTGCCGTCGTATGTGCCGTCTGCGGTATGTAGCACGATGATGTCGGGCTTCCAGCCGTTGCGACCGCTAAACTTGTTGACGGTCGACTTTTTTGTAATAGTCACTTGCCCTCCTTCTCATCCTTGCTGCGCAACTGCAGCAGGACGGATTTTAGTTTTTGCGGCAGTGGTAACACCCCGCCCGCGTTTTCGAGGATGGACAATCCCTCGTTGGCAACAAAAAACATGATGGTCATCTCCCGCAGCGGCAGATGCGGCGTAAGCGTTTGTAGCTGCGCCGCTAGGATGATAATGCAGTAAATCAACACCTTCTTGAGGATGCCGATAAACCCGATGCGCGAGGACAACCCCTTGTCGATTATGCCGCGAATGAAGCCTGTGGCGTAGTCCACCACCATCAACAGGCAGAGTGTTCGCAGCAGTGCGTCCCATCCTCCCGCCCAGCCGGATATCGCACCTCCAATCAAGGCGGCGATTCCTGCGGGCTTGTTAAACATTTTGTCTGTGCTGTCATGTGCGGCAGCGATTATCCGGTGCGCCACTCCCGATAGTTTGTTTAGCATCCTGTTACATCCTTTACAGTCCTTTTTATAGAATTTTATATCGTGGCTTTGGAGCCGGTCTACTTACATACACACCCAGTCGTATAAGCAACCGGTCAATCCAATACCGCAGCCAATCATCCAGCACGATTCCGACAGCCGACAGCACAAACCACAGATTGCTGTACAGCAGACAGATCTGTCCGTGGAGGTTGTAGGGCATATGGGAGTAATCCCACACACCCCAGCCGAGCCATACGTTTACAAGCAGACCGGTTATATACTCCACGACGGTTATGAGCAATGCGGATATTAGCATCTGACTGACGAGCGCCATGCCCCATGGGTATAGCTCGTTGATTAAGCCCAACAGGACAAAGCAAAACCCACCGACGATTATCATCGTCCAGTGGGTGTGTCCTCGCCAGAGCAACTCCATTATCGCGTACAGTACGCCACCAGTTGCAAAGAGGATTGGCAGCTTAATTAGGTGTTTCATCGCCCGCGCCTCCCAGTGCCGCTATAATGGCGTCAAAGCTTGCCTTGAGCTCATCCGGCAACTCCATACCGTATGTGACGGCGGCAATCTCTTCTGCCACTTCAAGCCCCTTGACATGGTCACGCAGATGGTTGCAATAAGTGGTATGGTACACCTTCCACTGAGCCGCTGCAGTTGCTACGGCTGTGATTTCAGCCGCCGCAAACATACGGCACAGCTTACCGTCGGCGTGATACGGGACATGAGACGCGCCGGCGGATGTCTGCTGCTCATAAAACGCGATGTTTATCTGGTCGTTTGGAGTTAATGCAAAGCGTTCGATACCCTGCGTGGTCTCCAACTCAACACCAGCTGTAATTGTCTGTTCGCAGGCTGCATTGATTTCGGCGAGCTTTGCCTCCCGCAGCCCCTCAATCGTAGTGGTATCATACCTCGGCACCACAGTATCGATATCCACCGGTGCAGGCGCGCTGCCATCAGCGTTCGGGCGGCGGAACATGCCCTGCTGATAGTACCAACCCTCTTCGACCGGCAGACCTTTGGGTATTTCAATAAAATACAGTTTAAGTATGTAACTGTGGATGCGGTTTTCAAGGCTCACTTGAGTGCCACCGATGTCCAGTATGTACGGTACTATCTCTTCGACTTTGCCCGACCTTACAAATGCAAATTGTCTATCCATATTTACACCGCCTCTATTTCAATTACTATGCCACTGGGCGCGCCAACTCCACCAGGAGTAATCTCTGCTGCAGACTGATTACTACCTTGCCCGCCGGAACCGCCTCCCCCAAATAACAACCTCGAACCGTTGGTTGTAGCAGCCGCGCTTCCATTTGTGGCTTGTGGTGTAGAGTAATACGCGGAATCATGGCGTGGCGCTCCTCCAGCCCCGCCCGTTCTGACGGGTGGATACCCGCCTGTAGAGTATGCGCCATCCAACCCGTTCGCTCCCGCGTTTCCGATTAAGTTTAATATATTACCCCCTGCCGCAGTTTGAACTGTACCAGTAAAAACGGACAGTGACAAATACCCCCTATCGTAGGATAATATAACTACGATAGGGGGTATTATCATGTCAGGGAAAAATACGAGGCAATATACACATATACAAACGCTGGAAGCAGAAATAGCCAAGATGCGTGAAGAAGGAAAAACACAAAGAGAAACAGCCGATTACTATGGATTTAAAGACAAATACGTAGTGAAAGGATATTTAAAACGACAGAGAAAAAAACAGCAATGCATTGAAGCTGGAATCACGCCTCGTCGTCAAGGGAGACCACCAAAAGGATACCAGTCTACAGAGCAGGAAAAAGATAACGAAATTAGGCGATTAAAAATGGAGAATGAATTACTGCGGGATTTTCTTCGAATCGCTGGAAGGAAGTGAAACCATCAACAAAATATCTAGCAATATACCACCATCGAAGCAAGTATCCGGTGTTAATTATGTGTCGATTCTTTCAAGTATCACGAAGTGGATATTACAGTTACGTTCAGCGTATGGACAAGCCCAACCGAGATGAACCGTTGAAGAAATTGATAGCAGAATGCCAAGAAGGCTGTAACAAAACCTATGGTTGCAGAAGAGTTCTGCTTTGGCTGCAACAGAAAAAGCACTTGAATTACAATCTTAAAACAGTACTGCGAATAATGAATAAGTATAATTTGCTGTCTGAAATCCGCCGACGCAAAAAATATCGTCAGATGGGAGAGCAACTTCACAAATATGAAAACTTGCTAAATCGTGAATTTCAAGCAGACAGGTCAAATACAAAATGGGTGACTGACATATCTTACATACACACGTCTCAAGGTGTTCTCTATCTTTCTATGATTCGTGATCTTTACGACAACAGCATTGTTGCATACAAAACTGGTACAGAACAAACAGTAAATTTAGTTTTGAATACCATTAGAGCCGCCGTACAAAAAGAAGCGGTCACTACAGAGTTACAGCTCCACAGTGACCAAGGGTTTCAATATACTTCCACAGGATATTTTAACCTAACCAAAGAATACGGCATAACTCCGTCTATGTCAAGACGCGGAAACTGCTATGACAACGCTATGGCTGAGAATTTCTTTGGCATTCTCAAAACAGAATGTATTTACAGACACAAGCCAAAGTCATTTGATGAAGCAAGGCAAATGATTGATGATTATATCTTTTTCTACAACAATGAACGTATTCAGCTAAAAACAAAACTGACACCGCTTGAAAAACGGCGCCAGTTTGCGTAAATTAACGATATTCTACGTGTGGGCTTTCTTTTTTCTGTCCGATTAGTCTGGTACAGTTCAAAACATGCGGGGGTGTCTGTAAAGTCGGTTAAACAACGAAAAGAAGCAAGCTATAACAAAGCCGTTATTTTTTAAGCATGTCCAAGATAAACTCCTTGCTTCTTGCCCCCACAGCGGTGGTAGAAACCTTACCGTCTTTCATTACAATGAGCGTAGGGATGCTCATTACGCCAAACTGCTGTGCAAGCTCGGGTTGATCGTCTACGTTTATTTTACCAACCTTGGCGGCCGCGCCAACCTCGGTGCTGATCTCATCCACAATAGGCGAAACCATGCGGCAGGGACCACACCAGGGTGCCCAGAAATCAATCAGAACAGGACCTTGCGCCTCTAAAACCTCTTTTTGAAAGTTATCCTTCGTAATGGTTAACGTCGACATCGTTTGTTATCTCCTTTGCTTTCACAATATAATAAATTTAGTATATGCCATACCGCTCGGAATATCGGTGACTTTATCACAGGACGGATAATCTTCCAGCACATGCTCGTATTATATACTATTTTACTCCACTGAGATTCCGGTGTCAAGAATCGGGGGCTTCGGTAACCGTATATTTACACGTACTCTATGCGTACAGCCCCTGCCTGCAGGCGCAAAGATTCTGCGGCACCGTCTATTGAAACGTCCCCGCGGCGGATTTCTAGAAGCTCATAGCCCTCATACAGATCAAAGGGACGCTTAGAAAAACACAGCCGATGGGTGGTGGTGATTTCCTGCGCCGCAGTCATTACGGCGGCAATCTCCTGTTCGCTTCCCAGTGCGTACAGGCACACCGCTTTTGGTATATGGTCGGCAGGCATGCGCATCAGGTTGATGCAGGGGCGGCAGAGTGCCGCATGCAACAGCTTCTTTTGCGCGGGGCTGTCTGACGGGGTGTAACAGATATGAAGGATGTCATCCGTTAGTGTGTATAGAAAACGGTCTACCTCGTTACCCGCTAGGGCAGTATACAACGCCTTTGCATCCTCCTCAGGAATGTAAGCAAGCTCGGTCCAACGGTTATCGGACGGGTGATACAGCGCACCACCCCCCATAACAATGGCGGGGAGGTTAAGCTTTAGCTCGTCAAACACCTTTGGAAAAAACGGCGGCATGTGCACGCTAAAAACGGAAACCGAGCGCCGCAGATCGGTTAATCGGTTAATGGCAACCTTTTTATGGTCGCTCATCTCGCCGTCTAGGTCGTACAGATATAAGGTGTCCCTGCGCTTGCGTATGGGCAACTGCACCGCGTTAACGCCCACAGAGACAAAGATACCGATGAGTGTATCGATAATTCGGTTGAGTGCAAATACATACGCTACACCAACCTCACCCAAGGTTACGGAGGTGGATAAAAAAACCACACAGGTAATCGCCGCCGCCGAGGGCATTCTAATTACAAGGGTCAAATAGATAAGTAGGACGATGCACGCGGAGATGGTTAGATATTTTAGCGTCTGCGGCGCGTCAGGGTACAGCGAATGCTCGGCCATAAGCAGCAGCATACCCGCAAGACCGCCGAACAGAGTGGCAACGGTTCGGTAAAGCGACAGCTTAAGGCTATCCGAAACAGAAGGCTGCATGCAGATGATGGCGGCAATTGCCGAGTAGTAGGGTGTTCCCGCCGAACCGCGCAGGGGAGAGATTAATAAACAAAGGAACACGGCAATAGCAGTCTTAATAATTCTCATGCCGATGTTTGGCATCGCAATACACGCCTTTCTTTGTATTGTGTGTAAAAAGCGATTATTCGATAAAGGTGGAGATAAAAGTCTGCGTTAATCCCATATGGGAAAGCGTTCAATCCGTCTTATACAGATTTCTAATCGTACTATAGCATAAAGATAACCTCATTGTATCACACAACAGTAAAAACACAACCTGTTTTTACAAAATGTGCACATACAATATATTGTGTACACACTAAATTTCTATTGACTTTTCTACCAACATGCAGTATTATCATTATACGCCTATGACAAAGGGTAACGGCGCCCCTATCACCCAAACACGGTGATAGCACGCGTTTATAATATACTAAATAAGTGTAGTACTCACAACGCGCCCTGCTGCGCGTAATCTTTAGGGAAAGAAGTGACGTGAAGAGATGACAACGACAATCTCCACCATCAAAAAGAGAAACGGGGAACTGGTGCCGTTTGACAGCGATAAGATTCGCATCGCCTTAAAAAAGGCGAACGCCAGTGTAGAAGGCGAAGCGATGAGTGATGCACAGCTAAACGAGCTGACCGCAAAGGTCGTACAGCTTGCCGCCGCATCGAACGAACCCCCTTCCGTCGAACAGGTACAGGATATTGTAGAGGAGACGCTTATCGCCTTTGGCTATGCCAAAACGGCCAAGGCATACATCCTTTACAGGGCGGAGCACGCGAAGATTCGTCAAAGCGAAGGCGATTTGATGGATATCTATAAAGAGCTTACCTTTGCCTACTCCAAGGACGTTGATCTAAAGCGCGAAAACGCAAACATCGATGCCGACACCGCAATGGGCACCATGCTCAAGTACGGCTCGGAGGGCGCAAAGTACTTTATCGACAACTATATTCTGCCCAAGGAGATTGCCGCCGCGCACATCAACGGAGACATTCACATCCACGACAAGGACTTTTATATGCTCACCGAGACCTGCTGCCAGATTGACCTAATCAAGCTGTTCTCGGGCGGTTTTTCTACCGGTCACGGCAACCTGCGCGAGCCCAACGATATCCAAAGTTACTCCGCGCTTGCGTGTATCGCAATACAGGCAAACCAGAACGAGATGCACGGCGGGCAGAGCATCCCCAACTTTGATTACGCGATGGCACTTGGCGTTACCAAGACGTTTGCGCGCTACTACTACAAGGCGATGGCGCAGTATCTGCGCGTTCGCTTCCTGCTTTCGGCCGAAACGGCAAGCGAAGCGGTTGCAAAGGCAAAAAGAGAGGTTTCGGTTGAGCTTAAAATGGCAAACTCCGAAGCGTATAAAGCGGCGCTTACCCCCTGCCTGGTAGCCTCTGGTCTGTTGCCCGACGCCGATGAGAACATTGTCGGCGCGTTGCACGCCTATGCCTACGAGACGGCGATTGCCGATACCAAGCGTGCCACCCATCAGGCGATGGAGGCGTTTGTGCACAACCTCAACACCATGAACTCCCGCGCGGGCGCACAGGTTCCGTTTAGCTCGGTAAACTACGGAACAGACACCTCACCCGAGGGTCGCATTGTAATAGAAAACCTGCTTCTCGCCACCGAAGAAGGTCTTGGCGGCGGAGAGACCCCCATCTTTCCCGTGCAGATATTCAAGGTGAAGGAGGGCATCAACTACAACGAGGGCGACCCCAACTACGACCTGTTTAAGCTTGCGATGCGTTGCTCCGCAAAGCGCCTGTTCCCAAACTTCAGCTTTTTGGACGCGCCCTTTAACCTTGCCTATTATAAAGAGGGCGACTACAACAGCGAGGTTGCGTATATGGGCTGCCGTACCCGCGTGCTTGGCAACAGCCACGATAAAACCCGCGAGGTCACCTGCGGGCGCGGAAACCTCAGCTTTACCTCGATTAACCTGCCGCGCATCGGCATAGAGGCAAAGGGCGACATTGGCCGCTTTTATGAGATATTAGATAAGCGCATTGATCTGGTGGTCTCTCAGCTGCTGCATCGCTTCCAGATACAGTGCTCCAAAAAGGGACGCAACTACCCGTTCTTGATGGGGCAGGGCGTGTGGATTGATTCCGAAGGCCTTGGTCCCGACGACAGCGTAGCCGAGGTGCTTAAGCACGGCACGCTCAGCATCGGCTTTATCGGGCTTGCCGAAACGCTTAAGGCGCTTACCGGCAAACACCATGCCGAGAGCGAGGAGAGCCAGCGCATCGGGCTTGAGATTATAAATCATATGAGAAAGCGGGTGGATGACGAATCCGAAAAGACGGGGCTGAATTTCACACTGCTTGCCACCCCCGCTGAGGGACTGAGCGGGCGGTTTGTGCGCATCGACCGTAAGCAGTACGGCGACCTGCCCGGCGTTACCGACCGCGACTACTACACCAACTCCTTCCATGTGCCGGTGTACTATCCCATCAAGGCGTACCAAAAGATTGCGATAGAGGCGCCCTACCACGCGCCGACCAACGCAGGGCACATCAGCTACATCGAGATGGACGGCGATACCTCCAAAAACCTAGAGGCATTTGAGTCGGTGATTCGCGCCATGAAGAACGCGGGTATGGGCTACGGCTCGGTGAACCACCCTGTAGACCGCGACCCCATCTGCGGCTACAACGGCATCATTGACAACGAGTGCCCCCACTGCAATCGTTCCGAAAACGACGGCGGACCGAAGTTCCAGCGTATCCGTCGCATAACCGGGTACCTTGTGGGCACCATCGACCGTTGGAACAACGCCAAAAGCTCCGAAGAGAGGGACAGACTAAAACATGGGATATAAGCTTACGGTGTCGGGTATAGTGGAAGAATCTGCGGTGGACGGTCCCGGGCTGCGTTATACGGTATTTACCCAAGGCTGCCCCCACGCTTGCCCAGGCTGCCACAACCCACAAACCCATCCGTTTGAAGGTGGTAAGCTGGTCGATACCGACGACCTGTTGCGAGACATTCTGGAAAACCCCCTGCTCAGCGGTGTGACCTTTAGCGGCGGCGAGCCGTTTTGTCAGCCCGAGCCGCTCGCGATGCTTGCAAAAGCGGTGCATGAGCGCACAGGATTGAGTGTCATCACCTACTCCGGCTACACGTGGGAGGAGCTGATTTCTAACCCAAACCCCGCCGTGCACGCCCTGCTGGAGCAAACCGACATCCTGATTGACGGGCGATATATCGAGCAGCAGCGCGATTTGACGCTCCGCTTTCGCGGCAGCAAAAACCAGCGGGTGCTCAATGTGAAGAGAAGCCTTGCGGAAGGTAAGCCAGTCGCCGCAGACGGGAACTGGTAATACGAAGGTTTGTCTCGTTTGGAGGGTGGAAGATGCCGCACACAATCTGCATCGCTGTCGTTCAGCATAGGTACGTTGGCACACTGGAACAGAACACAAGAGACTGTCTTACTGCGGTGGAACAAGCAAAGGCACTGGGCGCGGATCTCGTTTTGTTTCCTGAGTGCGCGCTTACCGGCTATCGTCTGCCGATCACGAATGAGGACGCGTTGCCGGATGACAGCGTGTATATCAGGCAGTTTGTGGACAAGGCAAAAAGTGCAAAAGTCGGCATTGTTATTACCGCGTTTACAAGGGGAACAGCAAAACCCAGAAACGCCGCGTTTGTGATTGATAAAAGCGGTCATATCGTCTTAAAATACGATAAGGTTCACACCTGCGATTTTTCAGATGAAGCTTGCCTTGAGAGCGGGGACGAATTTAAGGTATGCGAGTTTGAGGGTGTTCGGATCGGCATTATGATCTGTTATGACCGTGAGTACCCAGAAAGCGCCCGCGTTTTAATGTTAAAGGGCGCGGAGCTGATTTTGGTTCCCAACGATTGCTGTTTGATGGAGCCGAGGGTGCAGGCCTTGTCCACCCGCGCGTATGAGAACATGGTCGGGGTCGTAATGGCCAACCCCCCGGGGAACAATGCGGGGCGCTCCTGTGCGTACTCGCCTATCTGCTGGGAAAATGACGAAATAGCCGTTGATAATACGGTGTTTTTGGCGGACGACCACACCGACGGCATCTTTTTAGCTAGGTACGATATGGATAGGCTAAGAGATTATCGAAGCCGGGAGATGATGGGCAACACCTACCGCAAGGTGAAAGCTTATGCACCGTTGCTGGCTGCCGAAATAGACGCTCCGTTTATACGAACAAACCAATCGAGATAGCAAGTCGTTTGTATTTAAAGGTCGCGTACACCCGCAAACGGGTTGTAAACGAAAGAACGGATGCAGATTGTTGAAATCTGCATCCGTTTTGCGTCGTGTGTTCTGTTTTACACTATCGTTTGTGTAAGGAGGCACCTTTGTCGTCCTCCTGCTTTTCTACAAAACAGCCGCCCGAACAGGTCTTGGAAGCGGAACAGCCAACACATTTGCCTTGCTTCGCTTTTTTAATGCTGTACACAGCGGCGAGAACAAAACAGGCGATAACAAGACCGCCGATGATATAGGTAGCCATAAAAATGGTCCTTTCTCCGCGCGTTACAATGGGGATACGCTTAGCCACGCGGGGCTGATTATTATGCGCGCACCTTCTCTTTTACGGGTGCTGTGGCGGCCTTTGGGTTATAGGAACGCACCACCAGCCAGATGATACCGCAGATGAGAAGGATTGCAAGAGCAGTCAAAACATTAAAGCCGACGCCAAGGAACAATACGCTGCCAAGCTGGTTAATAATAAACGCAACCACATAGGCAAGCAGGGTTTGGTACGCAATGGCGATTGCCGTCCACTTCCATCCGCCAATCTCGCGCTTCATCGCGCCAATAGCGGCAAAGCAGGGGGGATTAAACAGGTTAAACGCAAGGAATGCATAGCCGCTTACCGCGGTAAACATCGTAGCAATGCCTGAAAGCAGGGTAGGGTCGTCCTCGGCGGCCTCGGCAAGACCGAACAGCACGCCAAAGGCGGCGACGGCGTTCTCTTTGGCAACCAGCGCACTGATGGTAGCGACAGCGCCCTGCCATGTGCCAAACCCAAGCGGGGCAAACAGCGGAGCAACAATGCTGCCCAGCGTTGCAAGCATGCTATCGGCGGAGTTTTCCACCATCTGCATGTTCCATCCAAAGTTAGAAAGAAACCAGATGATACCACACGCCACAAAGATAACGGTAAACGCCTTTACTACAAACGCCTTGCCACGCTCCCACACATGCAGCAATACGCCCTTGATGCTGGGTATGTGGTACTGCGGCAGCTCCATTACAAACGGAGCGAGGTCGCCACCAAACAGGCGGGACTTTTTCAGGATGATGCCAGACAGGATTATCATGCCTACGCCAAGGAAGTAGGCGCTGGGGGCAACCCACCACGCACCGGGGAAGAACGCACCGGCAATCAGCGCAATGATAGGCAGCTTCGCTCCGCACGGAACAAAGGTGGTGAGCATAATGGTCATGCGGCGATCCTTCTCGTTTTCGATGGTGCGGGTCGCCATAATGCCGGGTACGCCGCAGCCCGAACTGATGAGCATTGGGATAAACGACTTGCCCGAAAGCCCAAACCGACGGAAGATGCGGTCCATAATAAACGCAACACGCGCCATATATCCGCAGTCCTCTAAGATGGAGAGGAAGAAGAATAGAATAAACATCTGCGGCACAAAGCCAAGCACCGCGCCAACACCACCGATGATGCCGTCAACGATTAGCCCCATCAACCAGGGTGCTGTGCCAGCGTTTTCAAGCCAGATGGAGACGTTGCCTGCGATAATCTCGCCGAACAGGGTGTCGTTTGCCCAATCGGTCACAATGGTGCCAAGGCTTGTTACCGATACATAGTACACCACAAACATCACTGCGGCAAAGATGGGCAGCGCAAGCCAGCGGTTTGTCACAACGCGGTCGATCTGATCCGAACGGCTAAACGAACGTTTCTTTTTGCGGCAGCAGGTCTTTACGACCTCGGTTATGTACTCGTATCGCTCGTTTGTTATAATGCTCTCGGCGTCATCGTCAAGCGTTGCTTCACTTTTTGCTATAACGTCCTCAATCTTCTTTAGGACATCCGCAGAAAGGGCGGTCTGTTCGAGAACCTTTTCGTCACGCTCGTACAGCTTTACGGCATACCAGCGCGGGTTGTCGGCAAGTTCCTCGGGCAGAAGCGATGTAATCTCGGCAAGCGCAGTCTCTACCGGATTGCTAAACACACTAACAGGTTTTGCCGCTACCTTGCTGTTTGCCGCGGCAATCGCCTTTTCGCTCACCTCGGCAAGCCCAGTTCCCCTGAGCGCGGAGGTCTCGACTACCTCACAGCCTAAGGTGGCGGTAAGCTTTGCGGCGTTGATGGTATCGCCCGATTTTGCTACGATATCCATCATGTTTAGTGCAATAACAACAGGAACCCCCGCTTCGAGCAGCTGGGTGGTCAGATACAGGTTGCGTTCTATGTTGGAGGCGTCTACCAAATTGATGACAGCATCGGGATTTTCACCGATTAAAAAGTCGCGGGCGACAACCTCCTCTAGCGTATAGGGGGAAAGCGAGTAGATGCCCGGCAGGTCGACGATGGTAACATCCTTGTGCCCCTTAAGCTTGCCTTCTTTTTTCTCTACCGTAACACCTGGCCAGTTTCCCACGTACTGTGTGCTGCCCGTAAGCTGGTTAAACATCGTAGTTTTGCCGCAGTTTGGGTTGCCGGCAAGGGCGATTTTTAAAGCCATGTTCAGGTTCATCCTTTCCGTTATAACAAGGTCAAATTAGCCTATGCTAACCAGTCGGCTTTAATAAAAGGAGACGTACTCACCGCGTAGTGCGGTGTTGCTCCTGATGCCAAAAGCCTAATTGGTTTTGCATAATCAATCGGTAACCAGTATCTTTTCCGCTTCGCTTTTGCGAATGGATAACTCGTAGCCCCTGACTGTAACCTCAATTGGGTCGCCCAGCGGTGCCACCTTGCGTACAAACACTTCGGTGCCCTTCGTGATACCCATGTCCATAATACGGCGTTTTACGGCGCCTTCGCCTGTAAGCTTTAGTACGGTTGCGGTCTGCCCGCACGGAATATCCTTGAGTGTTGCCATCGTAGTCGTCTCCTCCCCATTCCCAAAAATCCATATCCCAAAGCGCGTACAATGCGCGCCATGATATACCGAGTTGCTTATAACGCTCACAAAAGAATCTTTGTAAAAGCCATGAATTCAAGCTTTTACTCTTTTTTTCGAGCGTTGATACTGTTGATTTGCCGTAAAAAAATGGCATACGGTCAAAGCAAATGGCATAACCGCCCCTTATCCGAGGTAGTTATACCATAATACGAATAGCCATCCCTTTGTCTATTGCAACGCGGGAGCCTTTTACATTTACAATCATGTTTCCGCCCAGTTCCGATACAACGGTAATGTGCTCGCCCTCTACAAAGCCAAGGCTTTCGAGGTAACGTTTGGTGTCGTCGCGACCGGTAATGCGCTTGATCTGGTTTTCGGATCCGATGCCTGCCATGGTAAGCGGCATAATCATTTCCCCCTCATCCTAAAGGCTTTACATGCCGAGTTAGCGAAACCTAACTCCTTATCATTAGTTTACTATGGCTAACCCATTTTGTCAACTAGTATATTGCTGTTTTTTTAACAACATTACAATATAAAATCAGTAATGATGTCAATAAAAACCGGCGTGAAGTATCGGTGTTAGCTTAGTATCTGCATGCAACTAGCGGGCTATAAAAAGGGAAAGGAGGGAATACTAGACAAGCGCAAAAGACGTTAGTATAATGGCGGTTAAGCAGGAAAACTAATAACAGTCCAATCATATGTTAACTCACTCAACAAAAGAGAGCAAAACCCTATAATATCAAGGGTTCTGCTCTCTCAAACTCTAATCACTGTTCTTTTTTAGGTTGCATGAGTAAATATAAAACTACAATTTGAACAACAGGAGATAAAATGGCATTGACCCACACAACTCCTAAAGTGGGGATTTTTGAGAATATAAAAGCAAAAAACACCGCAACTAGACTACATGCTAAAAAGATTGTTAGGTTATTCTTTAAAAATAGAGAAAAGGTCATTTTAGTTTTCTTATTTCTAGTAAAGAGACCAACTATACCCACCACTCCAAAAAGGAAACCACCACTTACAAATTTGACACAAAAATCTGTTCCCTGTTCTTCTGATGAAGTTATATTTGCAAAAATTGTTCTTTCCCTTGCCCTGGTAAGCTCCTCTAGTATACTCTGATATTCTGCATCGAGTTCTGGGCTATCGTTAATTGTTTCTCCGCTAATCTCTATTAACTTGCTCAAATTGTCCAACCTTTTCTCCATACGGCTATAGTAGAGGAAATTTGCATCTATATATGGAAATACAATTATGAAAACAATAAGAACAACAATTACTGTTGCCCAAAATACTCTTCTCTTCTCACCAGTAGCAATTTTACTAATTAAGTCAAATATTTTCTCCCCCATTTTATTCACCCCTTAAAATTTATCAATATGACAATAATACACCATGAATTGCAATGAGTAAATTGGGATTGGTTGCAAACAGGCAAGAAAAGAGCCAAAAACCCTTTAATTTAAAGGGTTTTTGGCTCTTAAACTCTACTCCCACTCAATCGTAGCAGGAGGCTTGCTCGTAATATCGTACACAATACGGTTGATGTGGCGCACCTCGTTGATGATGCGCCCCGAGATGGTCTCAAGCACATCGTAGGGAATGCGCGCCCAGTCGGCGGTCATAAAGTCGGAGGTGGTTACACCGCGCAGCGCAAGGGTGTAGTCGTAGGTGCGCCCGTCGCCCATAACGCCCACCGAGCGCATGGAGGTAAGCACCGCAAAATACTGGTGAATGTCTCTGGCAAGCCCCGCCTTTGCAATCTCGTCGCGGAAGATGTAGTCCGCTTCACGCAGGATGTCAAGGCGTTCCTTCGTAATCTCACCAATCACGCGAATTGCAAGCCCGGGGCCCGGGAAGGGCTGGCGCCAAACCAGTGTATCGGGTAAGCCAAGCTCGGTGCCCAGTGCGCGAACCTCGTCCTTAAACAGCATGCGCAAAGGCTCTACAATCTCTTTAAAATCAACATGGGCAGGCAGCCCGCCTACGTTGTGATGGCTTTTGATAACGGCGGCATCGCCCAGACCCGATTCAATCACATCGGGGTAGATGGTGCCTTGGGCAAGAAAGTCCACACGTCCGATTTTCTTTGCTTCTTCTTCGAATACGCGGATGAATTCTTCGCCGATGATTTTGCGCTTGGTCTCGGGGTCTTCCACCCCAGCAAGGCGGGAAAGGAATCGCTGCTCGGCGTTCACACGCACAAAGTTGATGTCTTTTGCGCCAAAAACGCCCTCAATCTCGTCGCCCTCGTTCTTGCGCATCAGACCGTGGTCCACAAAGATGCAGGTGAGGTTTTTGCCCGCCGCCTTAGAAAGCAGCGCAGCGACAACCGAGCTATCCACGCCGCCAGAGAGGGCAAGCAACACCTTGCCGTCGCCAATCTGATTTTTCAGTTTCTCTACAACGCTAAGCGCGTAGTTGTGCATCGACCAGTCGCCCTTACATCCGCATACCCCATATAGAAAGTTGCGCAGGATGGCGGTGCCGTGTTCGGAGTGGTTCACCTCGGGGTGAAGCTGCACACCGTATATTTTCTTTTCGCGGTTTTCCATCGCGGCTACGGGGCAGTCCGCTGTTTTCGCGATTGCAGTAAAGCCTGCGGGTAGATTGTCCACGAGGTCGGTATGGCTCATCCACGAAATCGCCTCTTCGGGCATGCCCGTAAATAACTCGCTTGTGGTGTCGTACCAGGTCTTGGTGCGACCGTATTCCCGCTTGGTGCCCGTTTTTACCACGCCGCCCAGGTTGTGCGTGAGCAAATGGATGCCGTAGCAGATGCCCAAAATCGGCACACCAAGGTTGTAGATTTCAGGGTCACACTGGGGGGAATCATCCAGATACGCGCTGTTGGGTCCGCCAGTAAAGATAATACCCGCGGGGTTCAGTGCGCGAATCTCCTCTATGGGTGTTTTGTAGGAGCGCACCTCGCAGTACACACCGCATTCGCGTACGCGGCGTGCGATAAGCTGGTTGTATTGACCGCCAAAATCAAGAATCAAGACAAACTGATGTGCCATTCGTTCCATCCCTCTGTTTTCATAGAATCATCTGTTACTCATTGTGCCATTTTCGGGGGCAAAATGCAAGCGTACGCCGTGTGATTTGATATTTTTTGCATTTTGTTGCAAACGCACTGACATAACGCGCGTCAAACTGTCAAAAATACAGGTAGTCCCTACCGATATATTGAAAGGAATTGTGCATCCATGCGCTTTATCAGATTGATGGCGGCTCTTATGCTCGCCGTTATGCTGCTTATGGTTTACCCGAACGCACTATCCGACAATCTTCCACCGCTCGTCAACGACAAAGAGATTCACACGGTGCAAAACGTCCCCGTGTGGGGCTATGTCGAGCAGTACGACCCGGACGGCGATGCCATCACCCTTAACGTGGTGCAGGAAGCGGGCAAAGGCATGGTGACTATCTACGACGCCACGTTTGTGTACCGCCCGTTTGCAGACGAGATGGGCGAGGATAGCTTTACGGTGTTTGCCACGGACAGCGCGGGAAACTACTCCCGTCAGGCGACCGTTACGGTACAGATTGAACAAAACAAGATGGGCGACGGCTTTAGCGATATGCGCCTTCACCCCTCTCATTACAGCGCGCTGATGCTTGCGCAGAACAACCTCGTCAGCGGGGAACGGGTCGGCGGTTCGCTGTTGTTTCAGCCCGACCGACAGATGACCCAGTCGGACTTTATGCTGATGGTGCTCGCCGTCGCGGATACCGCAAACGTTCACACCCCCTGTGTAAGCACCGACCTGCCAAACGACAAGGATATTGCGCTGTGGCTAAAGCCTTACCTGCGCACGGCAAAGCAGCTGGGGCTGATTGGGGCGGGCGAGTTTTACCCAGACACACCCATTACCCGAGCCGAGGCGGTACAGCTTATCAGCCGCGCGACGGGGATGCAGGATGTAGAGGCGCAGGCGCTGCACATCCGCGACCTAGAAAAGATTCCTGCCGAGAGCCTGCAAAGCTATATTAACCTTGCTGCAACCGATATGCTAAGCCTGTACGACGGCTATGCGCGTCCCGGCGAGCCGCTAACCCGCGCCGCCGCCGCCGACCTTGTGTGGCAGTTGTACCGCTTCGGGCAACAGCAGTCCGCACAGGGTACGGCAAAATAGAATAGCAACGCAGACACAGTCCGATCCAAGTGGTCGGGCTGTTTTTGTGTCGCGGCTGTATTGCGTTTTGTCTGACTTATGATATAATTTACCATAACTATATATTTTTTACTCACAGGCTAAGACTAATTACCCGAGGAGGCCTTTGCCGTATGAAACAGCTATTGCTATCCATTGCTCTTTTGGCTTTACTTACCGCATGTTCCGCAGATACCCCACTGCCCAGAGTATCGGAGCAGGATGTATCCTCGGTAGCGCAGCAGGATTTGTCGTCTGCGGATTTGTCGGAGTATCAATTAACCGACTTTGATTTTTTGTTTACATCTTCATTTAAATTATCTCAGCTTGGAGTGGATGTAAAGATAGTAAACGTCAAATCTGTTGAGGAAAACAAACTGTCGTACGAACTCTTTTTTGTTAACAGGAGGGGCGACAGCATGAAGCTTCCGTACACCGCGCATTATCGGAGGGCTACGGAGAACTTTGGCTCTCATGTGACATGGGGTGGGGTTTCTATCGTCGACAGTCAAACATTCGCAGTCTCCGACTTAAAGAATGTTACCTTCTATGACATTCAAACGTTGCAGGAATTGCCGATAAGCCTTGATTTGTCGGCTTTTGAAGGGAAAGACTATTATCTTTTGGGCGTTGCAAAGAGTGACGATGTTGGTATTGTTGTGCCTGTACTTAACAATAACAAGGACGGATTTGCGTACTTTACTGAGACGGGAGCGTTTGTTAAGTTTGAGGAAATAAATTACGACACAACGGACTTTAGGCTGTTGTGCTATTACTTTGGAGACTTTGATATTAATACGGTATCGTATCAAACTGATTTTTTGATTCTTCCGATGGACGATACATATTTTTTGCTAAATGGTGTTTACCTATATAACATGAATAAGAATGAATATTTCTCCACATTTAACTGGCCTAGCTCGATCAATGACGGTGACCGCGAGGCGTCGGTGCTAACCTATCAAGACTTGCAGCTCGGCAGAAATGCCTTGGCTGTTTTCGTTGAGGACAAGACAAACTGCAAAAGTTTCTTTTTTGACGCTTCCAAAATCAGCAAGTCCTTTAGCAAACAAAGCGGTAATTATATTAATGGCGCAGTCGATTATATTTGGGGCTCAACAGGATCCAACATTCAGCTAAGCTGCAGTTATAGTGACCTGTCACTTATACTGGATTTTGATAATAAGACTGCAAGCTTTGAGTACAACATCAACCCACAACATCTGGAGGAAGAGGCGATTGCGCAATCATCCGACGGCAGGTACAGCCTTTATGAATCGAGCAAGTGTTATGGCGGGGATGAGGTATTTGCGAATATTGTACTCAAAGATAATGAAACACAAGCCTTACGGTTTTTGTCCACCTATGCGGGCATGTATGGCGGTTACCTTAACGCTGGCTTCTTTAAAAACGGAGAAATCTATGTGCAAACGCTCGATAACTTCCAAATATTCTCCCCCGACCCAGCGGTTACGTCCCCCAGCTTTGTGTTTGCATTGCCATTCGGTTCGTTGCGCGAGGAAGGAATCACACGCCAAATCTATACCTTCCGTCGCGACCCGGAAGCCAAGACGTTCATTATACTGTACTCGGAGCACCCGATTGATATTTACCAAGCCCATAGCTACAATCCGTTTCGTTTGGAACACACCTATAAAATCGGTTTTTGTGATACCGCGGGAAACCTGTTGGAAAGCTACGATACATTAGAACAGGTTCAGGGCAACGAGTACAATCTTTTGGATATGAATCTTTGGCTTTCCGGCGACGAGCTCGCAATCACTGGTCTTGACAAGGCACAAAACAAGAGGCTGCAAGGCGTTTTCAATTTAAAGACCCATACCTACAAAAACAATGATTAAGCGTTACCCCAAACACGGGCTGGAAAAATCGTCGGTTATCTTGGCCGGCGATTTTTGCGTGTGTATCAATGTGGTAACTATGCGAAAGACGCATCGGCTTACATCATTTCGATTGCTTCCAAATCACACCTGTGATATGATTTATCTATTAAAAACGGGGTTCACAAAAGGGTTGTCAACAGGGTGACTTCGCGCAAGCGGTGTAGCTATTCAAATCCGATTATTCTGCGCTCAAGACCTGTGTGGTTTGTGCCGGTGTTTTAACTAACAGATAACACGAAAAAATGACGGAGAAGGAGACAGTTAGATGCGCTATCAAAACCCGATTATTCCGGGGTATAATCCCGACCCGACCATATGCCGGGTGGGTGAGGACTACTACATCATGAATTCCTCGTTTGAATTTTTCCCAGGCGTGCCCATATATCACAGCCGAAATCTTGCCAACTGGACGCTGAAAGGGTATTGCCTGACCAGAGAAAGCCAGGTCAATCTCAATGGGTGCCACCCGTCCGGCGGCATCTATGCCCCGACGCTTCGTAGCCATAACGGCAGGTTTTATATGACAACCACAAACGTTACCCACGGAGGGAACTTCATCGTTACGTCCGATGATATCTTAGGGGAATGGTCCGAGCCTGTGTGGGTGGATCAAGAGGGCATCGATCCCTCTTTGCTGTTTGATGACGACGGCAAGGTATATTATTGCACGGCAGTGTTTGAACCTGAGCGGGAGGGCATCTATCTAAGCGAGATAAACCCCGATACGGGAGAAAAACTGACCGAGACCGTCTGCATCACAAAGGGCTGCGGCGGTCGGTACGCAGAAGGCCCGCATATGTATAAGCTGTGGGGAAAATATTACCTGATGCTCGCAGAGGGCGGAACGGAATATGGGCATTATGAAACAATGATGCGCGCAAGCTCGCCTTACGGCCCGTTTGAGCAGTGCCCGCACAACCCCATCCTATCGCATGTCAATCGAATGAAGGATGATATTCAATGCACCGGTCACGCCGATATTGTTGAGGATCACAATCACAACTGGTGGATGGTTTGCCTTGGCATACGTCAGACTATGGTGCCGAGTAACCGCGTGTTGCTTCACAACCTGGGGCGAGAGACCTTTCTTGCCCCCGTGGTATGGACGAAGGACGGCTGGCCGGTTGTCGGATACGACGGCTCGATCGAGCTTGACATGGATGGACCGCTTCCATCTGAGGCGTGCAAAACAGACTGGAGCTTCTTCGACGACTTTTCATCCGAAGAATCGAGCAGTCAGTACAATTATATCCGAAATCCCGTTGCAGAGAACTATCAAAGGCTACCCGTAGAGCGAGTTTTGCGCTTATCGGGAACGGATGTTACGCTAAGTCACCGCGCATCCCCGACGTTTTTGGGGGTACGGCAAAGGGAGTTTGAGACGATTACGACGGTCACCTTGTCGGCAGACTGTAAAGACAACCATCAATGCGCGGGTCTCACGGCGTTTTACAACCAAGATTACCATTACGACATCCTATTGACCAAACAAGACGGGCAAGACCGCATCTGTTTGCGCAAGCAGGTACACGACATCTTGACCATTACCGCGTCTCATGCCATTTCGTACGCAGGAAGCGTCGAGCTACAGATAATCTCTGACCGAAAGGACTATCGATTTCTTTACCGTGTGGATGACGGCGAGTTTATCGAGCTTGGTCGGGGCTGCGTTGCGGGGTTGTGCACCGAAGGAACTCGGACCATGAGCTTTACCGGCACATATCTGGGGATGTTTTCCGAGAACACTGTTGCAGATTTCCGCTTGTTCCGTGCTCAGATCATATAACGGTATTTAATCAGCAGTCCTTGCCTTTGCAATTTGTTTGCGTGTGCAGCCTGCACACCTACCAGCCTAATTTATGTGATACTATGATGTAAATGATTACATATTAGGGAGGGCAAGCAATGAAAACCAAAGGACAAAAGGGCTTTGCTGTTGTCAATATCATCGTGGGGGTTGTGCTGCTTCTGGCGAGCTTTGCCATGTTTTCCGACCCATCTACTGGTCCCGGCGGGTTAATCTCTGTGTTTTTGGGGCTGCTGATTGGTGTATGCGGTTGGCTGACGCTCAGGCGTCTTCGCACGGAGTATGTGCCGGAAAAGACGATGAAGGCAACGCTCATCACCAATTTTATCCTGTTCATCCTGTCATGCATCATTTTGGCGGCTTGTACCATCCTGCCTATTGTAGGACCGATGCTGTAGTGCAAACGGAGCTCGCCTGCGCCGTGGGAAGCCATTGCTTTGGGGCATGACAAGAAGCAGTACAACCGCAAGCTCGTGCTACCAAAAACGCCTTAGCAACAAAAGCGCACAAAAACGCGTCTTAATTTGGCTTGTTGTTAGCCAATTAGGACGCGTTTTCCCGTTTTGGTCACGATCTCTTGTTTTGCTACAGCCCCTCTTTACCGTAGCATCCGCAGGATGCGCATCATGGTTAATCGGTTCCTCACGTATGGCGATAGGGTTACAAGGGTTTCGGACATCTCGTCGCTTATCCCAATGTCTTCGAGCGAAGCCTTTGCGCCCAAAGAGTAAAGTAGCTTGCGAAGCTCAGCGCCCGACGGGACGGCGTTTAGAATGGCGCGCACCTTGTCCCAGCTTTCTGTCAGCGCTTCGGGGGTTACCCCAGCAAGGCAATCGCACTGGTTTTCCTCGAGAATTCCGTCTGCGAGCGCGCCGAACTGCCGGTGCACCCAGCCTTCGTCTATCGGCGTATATGCCGACACTGAGGTCGATAGATCCTCGCGCTGTGCCAAGCCGTGATAAACGTCGCAGCAAAACGGGGTGGCGGCACCTACCTTCTCTCCGTGCATCGCGTCAGAGTTGCCCACCACCTTCATCTCCAGCAGGTGCGAGATATGGTGCTCCGCGCCCGAGGCGGGGCGCGAGTTCCCCGCAAGCTGCATCGCAACACCCGAAAGTATCAGCGCGTACATCAGATCGCGGTAGGCATCTTTATCCTGTGCGGAGAGCTTTTGTGCACCCGCCACCACCTGCCCCACCGCTTTTCTGGTCAGGTCGGCAATATAGGGGCAGTAATACTCGCCGGTCAGTGTGTGTGCAATCTCCCAGTCCGCAAGGCAGATATACTTGCCTAGAATATCCCCAATGCCCGCTAGCGCCAGATGAATCGGGGCGGCGGAGATTACGTCCAGATCGGCAAGAATCAAAATGGGGGCAGCCGCGGACATAGTCTTTTTCATGCCGCCCCAGGTCATGGCGGCAACGCTCGACGCAAAGCCGTCCACCGTCGCGGCGGTGGGGGCGGAGACGAACGGGATATCTGCGTTGCTCGCACAGTATCGCACGATGTCATGGATCGTTCCGCTGCCGATAGCCACCAACACATCGGTGTTGTGCAGCTGCTCGGTTAGCAGCGCAACCCCGTGCTCGTCTGCGTGTAGGTTTTCGGCGGGCAGAATAATCTCATTGCAGCCCGACGGGCGGGTTAGGCTTTTGGCATAATAGGTATTGCTGTCATACACCGCCGTAACCTTACCCGTAATCCCCATTCCTTCGAGTGTCTGCGTAAGCCCTGTAAGACAACCCGGTTCTATCACTATGCGTTTTATCGTTGTGCAGTGGGTTTTTTTGCAGTGGCAGAAAGCCACACTAAAATCCTTTTGTGTTAAAATCATGGCAAAATCACGTCCTATCAAAACAGTAATACGCTTCACGCACAAGCAGAAAAGGCAAGGCTCTGCGTGCGGATAGGGTAGAGGGTTGACTATTGATTGTTGCGCTTGCCACTTGGTTGACAGCGTGTTTTATTCGCCTTATACTAAATGTAAACAAGCAGCAATTCATAATGAACTCTGAACGCCCGCGGGAGGTACCAACTGTGTATATCAATTCACTGGATGAAGGGTTAAGGCTCTTCAAAGCGCTGGGCTCGGAGATTCGCATAGAGATTGTAAAGCTTTTGCTCGGCGGCAAACGGCTTAGCATGAATGAAATCGCGTCTGCACTTAGTATAACAAACGGCGCGTTAACAAGCCACATCAAACAGCTGGAAGAGAGCGGCATTCTAACCGTTGAAAGCAGACCGGGTGTGCACGGCAACCAAAAGCTTTGCTCGGTTAACCTCGACAGGGTTATCATCGAGTTTGCCTCGCGTGAGGAGTATAAAAACAGCTACGAAACACAACTTCGGGTCGGTCGATTCTCCGATTACAGCGTGTATCCCACCTGCGGGATCGCGACAAAGAATGCCCTAATCGGCGAGGTGGACGACCCCAGGTATTTTTCCCACACCGATCGGTACGAGGCGGATATCCTTTGGTTTACCAAGGGGTATGTGGAGTACATGATACCAAACCTTGTGCCTGCGTATCATTCAATCAGCCAAATTTCAATCTCAGCAGAGCTTAGCTCCGAAGCGCCGGGCGTCAACAACATCTGGCCTTCGGACATCCGTTTTTACCTAAACGGCGTCTTTCTAGGCACATGGACAAGCCCGGGGGATTTTGGCGATAAAAAGGGCGCGTTTACGCCCGATTGGTGGTATTCAAACTTTAACCAGTACGGTCTGCTCAAGCTGCTGGTCGTAAACCACAGCGGCACCTACATCGATGGGCTTCAGATATCCGATGTAACGATTGGGGATCTAAACATCGGCTCAATGGACCACATCAAATTTCGACTAGCCGTAACCGACGACACCAAGCCCGCAGGAGGGCTCACGATATTCGGCGAGTCGTTTGGCAACTACAATCAGAACATGAATGTGCGCGTCAGTTACAGCGCGCAGTAAACACAACGATAGATTGCCCTCACCAAAACGGTGAGGGCAATGTGTTATATACTTATCTTTGTTTAAGAAATGTACAAAAAATCGAGCAAAAGCTTTGATTTATGTGGTTTTGCGAAGATTTTTTGTCGGCATTTCTAACGAAGATTAGTATTATGCCCGTTTTAGGCGAATGACGTTCCACGAAGCCTTGTGCAGAACGGTTTTCAGAACGCCGCCATCCAGCTCGCTGTCCTGTCTGGTGCTCGGTGCGACGTTTTGACCGGCTGCGGAGTTGGATGCAGTCATTTCAAAGCCCTCCATGCAGATCCACTCAATGAGCGAAACCCCGCCAAAGGCGCGCAGGTCGGTTTCGAGCAAGACGTCCTCCGAACAGCTGCGGTTGACGGCAAAGATGGTAATCTCCTCGGTTTCGGGGTTGTAAACGGGTATCGCCTCGATATCCGTTACATCGCCGTGACCCTTTGTGTCATGCTTTGTTGAGTTTAAAATGGGCTGCAGCGCAATGCCGCGTCCGTATACAGAGGCGTGCAAGAACGGGTAGTAGATGGTCTGCTTCCATGCGGTGCCGTTTGTCTCGGTCATAATCGGCGCAATAACGTTCACGAGCTGGGCGAGGCACGCCATACGAACGCGATTGCTGTACTTCAAGAAGGTGATTAACACAAGACCCACAACCAACGCATCCTCGAAGGTATAGATGTCCTCCAAAAGCGCGGGCGACACCTGCCAGGGACGGTTTTTCATGGTGTCGGCATCCGCGTCGTTGGAATGGAACCACACATTCCACTCGTCATAGCTCAGGTTTAATGTCTTTTTGCTTCTTTTTCTTGCCTTTACATAGTCACAGGTGGAGATAACGGTGTGAAGAAAACGCTCCAAATCTTGGGTGCAGGCAAAGAAGTCCTCGGTGTCGTTGTTCTTGTTGCCGAAGTATTGGTGCAGCGAGATGTAATCCACATGGTCGTAGGTGTGCATCAGTGTTTCCGCTTCCCATTCGGGGAAGGTTGGCATATCCACGCCCGAGCTTCCGCAGCTCACAAGCTCGATAGAGGGGTCAATCAGCCTCATCGCCTTGGCGGTTTCCGCCGCGATTCGTCCGTATTCCTGCGCGGTTTTGGTGCCAATCTGCCACGGTCCGTCCATTTCGTTGCCCAAACACCAGGTTTTGATGTTGTAAGGCTGTTTGTCACCGTGGCTGATGCGCAGGTCGCTGTAATAGCTGCCGGAGGGGTGGTTGCAGTACTCCAGCAGGTTGCAGGCGTCAGCAATTCCCCTTGTGCCAAGGTTCACCGCCATCATAATCTGCGAATCCACCATGCGCGTCCATTTGTAAAACTCGCTGATGCCAACGGCGTTGGGCTCAAGGCTTCTCCACGCAAGCTCCAGACGCTTTTTTCTTGCTTCGAGGGGACCAACGCTGTCTTCCCAGTAAAAGTTAGACACGAAATTGCCGCCGGGGTAACGGATAATGGGCACCCTTAAATCCTTTACAAGCGCCATCGTATCGGTGCGAAACCCGTCTTTGTCCGCGCTGGGGTGACCGGGCTGGTAGATGCCGTCGTATACCGCGCGACCGAGATGTTCAATAAACGAGCCGTACAGCCTATTATCAATCTCGGCAATGGAAAGTGCGGGGTCTACCGTCATTTTTGATGTTTTCATTATGGTCTCCCTTTTAGTTTAGAATAATATAAAATAATTTATCCTTTTCTAAATTGTAGTCCATCCAGATAGCAAAAGTCAAGGT
>JAEZVA010000068.1 GCA_023443315.1 Bacillota bacterium
GCCCCGGGTAGTTGATAAACGAAACCGCGTCGTGATTTTGCAAGAACTCGGCGACCTTCAGCGCGTTGTCGCAGTGGCGCTGCATACGAAGGGGCAGGGTCTCTATGCCCTGCAGAATCATAAACGCATTAAACGGTGACAGGCATGCGCCCAGATCGCGCAGCATCAAGACGCGCAGGCGGGTAATAAAGCCCGCATTGCCGCAGTCGCGCGCAAACACCAACCCGTGGTAGCTGACGTCCGGCTCGTTGTATTGAGGAAAACGCGGGTTGCCCGCAAAGTTAAAGTTGCCGCTATCCACAACAATGCCCGCCATGGAGGTGCCGTGCCCGCCGAGGAACTTTGTGGCGGAGTGGATCACGATATCCGCACCTAGCTCGATGGGGCGGCACAGGTAAGGTGTGGTAAAGGTCGAGTCGGCAATTAGAGGGATGCCGTGACGGTGTGCAACGTCCGCAATCGCCGCGATATCCGCAACATTTGCGTTGGGGTTGCCTACAATCTCCACAAAGAACGCGCGGGTTTTATCTGTAATGGCGTTCTCCCATTCCTCAATGTTATCGGCGTTTACAAACTTGACGTTGATGCCGATGTTTTTTAGTGTTACGCCAAGCAGATTGATGGCACCGCCGTAGATGTTCATGGAGGATACAATCTCATCCCCCGCGTTTGCGAGGTTTAACATGGTCGAGTAGATTGCCGCGTGACCCGAAGACATGCAAAGCGCCGCAATGCCGCCGTCAAGCGCCGCAACCCGGCGTTCTAGGGTGTCGCAGGTGGGGTTCATGATGCGCGAGTATATGTTTCCGCTTGCCTTGAGCTCGAACAGCTCGCGCGCGTGCTGCGCGCTCTCGAACTCATACGCGGTTGTTTGATAAATGGGTACGCACATGGAATGGGTATCACCGTCGGGCTGCTGTCCCGCGTGTATGGTAAGGGTATCAAAGCCTAAGTTTGCAAGCTGTTCCTTCATCGTTTGGTTCATGTCCTTTCTCTCTGGTCCATTTGACCTATTGATTTTGCCACAGGCTGTTTATGCAGAACAAACGCCTCGCGGTAAACGAAGCGGCTTCTTGGGGCAAGTTGTCCTTTTTATTTTGCGCATTCTCTGTTATAATATAGAGAGCTTGTCAGATTTATTGCCAATAGTTATATAATACACACTTACGGAGTGATTGTCTACATGAGAAAACTGAGTACTGCTGTCTTGTTCACGGTGCTGATAACCCTATTTGCGCCGTTTTTTACCGTATTTGCGGATTATACCCCACCCTTTGAGCTGTCCGCAGAGGCGGTTTACGTGGTGAACCTGGATACCGATACCGTTGTGTACCAAAAAAACGCCGACAAGAAGATGTATCCCGCTTCGCTTACCAAGCTGATGACAACCATCCTTGCGTTTGAGAACACCACCGACCTTGATAACACAATGGTACGATGCGGCGCAACCGTTTGGGATGAATTTTTAAATATGGGTCTACGCAGCTCTGATATTTCAAGCGCCGGGATTATTCCGGGCGAGGATCGTTCGATGCGCGACCTGTTGTACTGCATGCTGCTTCCTTCCGCCAACGAGGCGGCGAGCATCGTCGCATCACACATTGGAGGGTCACGCTCTGACTTTGTTGCGATGATGAACGAGAAGGCGCAGGAACTGGGCGCTGTCAGCACTCATTATGTAAACCCTCATGGGCTGCACGACGAGGATCAGTATACCACAGCGAAGGATATGTACCTAATTGCGAGATACGCGATGCAGATCCCTGGATTTATGGACATTGCGTCCACCAATTCCTATGCCCTTGTGGCCTCAAACAAGCGCGGGCAGGAGTATATCAGCACCACCAACCGCATGCAGGTTCAGGGCTCGGACGTGTACTATCAGTATATCCGCGGCATGAAAACTGGAACCACGAATGAAGCGGGACGCTGCTTCATCTCGACCGCCACCAAGGACGGCTACACCTACCTGATTGTCCTGCTGGGGGCACCCATCTACGACGAGAACGGGGAACGTTACCCCGAAAACAAGGCGTTTGCCGATACGAAGAAATTATACCAGTGGGCGTTTGATTCGTTTGAGGTCAAGGAGCTGCTCAACAACGAACAGCCAATTGCCGAGGTGGAGTTAAAGCTGAACTGGGATAAGGATTACCTGCACCTACGACCCGAAACAAACTTTACGGCACTCGTACCCAGAGCGGTTGGCGAGGGGGATGTAATACCCCGCTTTAATGTGCCTACCTACGTGAATGCGCCGGTAGAAAAGGGTGATGTGCTAGGCACGGTTGAGCTGATGGTAATGGGGACACGCGTTGGCAGTGTAAATCTGTTGGCAGAAGAAGGCGCCGAGCGCAGTGAAGTTCTGTACTGGTACGAAATACTAAAGGCCGCTACGAAAACCGTGTGGTTCTACATCGGCATTGCTGTGTTTGTACTGCTGCTGGTTATTATGATTGTCGGCTCAATTATTTCAAGTCGCCGCAGCCGCATGAGCCGTATTCGCAGAGGGTACTAAGCTGGTCATACACTCAGGAGAATGAAAACAGCAGATATTAAGCCGCGAACCCGAGGGTTCGCGGCTTTGTTGTGTGTTGATAGGCATCTTTTGGGCGAGGCGGCTATACGAGCGCACGGTGTTGTGCACTCCGCTCCGCACATCGCACCCCGTGAGACATCACGCAGTTTTTACCCGAACTCTTTGCCGCATACAGGTTATTATCTGCGCGCGCAAGCATGGACTGTATCGTATCTTCGGGTTGATAACAGGCAATACCAAAGCTGCAGGTAACCCGAACCTCGTTTATTATCAGGTTATCTATACCGCGGCATAGTTTGTCTGAGATATCCACGCAGTTATAATGAGAACAGTCGGGGAAGATAATGATAAACTCCTCGCCGCCCCAACGGTACATCGGGCAATCGTCCGTAAGCTGTTGCTGTACCGTGCGCACAATTTCAAGAAGCACCGCATCGCCCATTAGATGACCGTAGGTATCGTTAATTGACTTAAAGTCGTCGATGTCAAACAGCACAATTCCAAAGTCATCCCCACACGAGTCGACCTGTTTAATTCGTTGCGTAAGGTCTGCGCTGAGGGTTTCGCGGTTATAAAGCCCTGTCATCGAATCGGTCTTTGACAATATCTCAAGCTGTCTGCCGTTGAGGTAAAGCAAGCGGCGTTGCGCCTCGTTTTTGTAGGTGCTGACTGCCCGCAGTGCCAGTACGAGCAATGCGTAAACGACTCCCGCCAAAAAATTGTTGCTACTAATATCCGGACGTGCAACCCCCATTACCACAAAAAATGCAACCGATATCACTGTCGCCACCAAAACCTTGTTAACCCAGCGATTGGGAATCATAAAAACAACCAGCACAATGCAAAACAGACCCATCAGCTGTAAAAGAAAGTTGGGGTGCTCGTAGCTGAGGCAGATAATACAAAAAGAAACAGAGGAAACCAAAATCGATATATTGTATAGATAGTAAAACTTTTCGTAGTTTTTTGACACGCTCATGGTAAAATACAAACCAAACGCGCATAAACAAATCAGCACGCGGTTTGCCAAAATAAACAACACGGTAGAGGGCGAGCTGTTTGTCAAATAATCGGCGATAATAAACAAAAAGAATACGATACCAAGGGCAAACGCCAAGGTTCGCATATAGTGAAATGATTGTATAATCTGAGCGCGAGCGTATTCTTGCTCTAGCTTGCAATCCTCAAACTCATTTAGCATGTTCAGTTTTCCGTTTAGCGGGGCTCTCATTGATGTGCTCCCTCATTCCGGTGAGATGTTCGAAGCTGGTTTCCGTCAACCGATAGATAACGAGGTTTGTACAAAATAAGATTATTCAATATGGTATATTTTAACCATTTTACCACAACCTAATCCGCATTACAAGGAATCATTCGTCAATAACCGCGAAATATCGATATTACTTTCGTTCGATTTTTGGTTCAACAATTCGAAACCGATTTCGCTTCTCTGTGCCGATTTTAATCGTTCAGGCTAATACAAAACGCACGGGCGAATCGATTATTCGCCCGTGCACATTATCATATAGGTTGCTTTGATGAAATAAGGATTTACTCCTTATTCTCCTTCTTTGCGGCAATGTCCATCAACGCATCGCGGCGGGAGAGGTTCACGCGACCCTGCTGGTCAATCTCGGTAACCTTTACCACGACCTCGTCGCCAACCGATACAACGTCTTCTACCTTCTCCACACGCTTGGTATCAAGCTTAGAGATGTGCACAAGACCTTCCTTACCGGGGGCAATCTCAACAAAGGCACCGAAGTTCATCAGGCGGGTTACCCTGCCCTTATACAATGCGCCAACCTCGGGATCCATTACAATGGTCTGGATTACGCGGATTGCACGGCGGGCATTCTCGATATCGATGGAGGATACATATACGTTTCCGTCCTCTTCCACGTCAATCTTAACATCGCACTCGGCGCATATCTTCTGAATGACCTTACCACCCTGACCGATGACTTCACGAATCTTATCCACTTCAATCTTGATGTTCAGCATCTTGGGCGCGTACTTGGAAAGCTCCTTACGCGGCTCGGCAATCGCCTTCGCCATAACTTCGTCAAGGATAAACAGGCGCGCCTTGCGGCACTTCTCGAGCGCCTCGGCAATCACCTCGGGGGTGAGGCCGTCGTTTTTGATGTCTACCTGGATGGCGGTAATGCCCTTGTGGGTGCCGCCTACCTTAAAGTCCATATCGCCGAAGAAGTCCTCGACGCCCTGAATGTCCACCATGGTCATGAAACGGTCGCCCTCGGTAATCAAACCGCAGGAGATGCCTGCAACGGGCGCCTTAATCGGTACGCCGGCATCCATCAGCGAAAGTGTAGATGCACAAATCGCGCCCTGCGAGGTGGAGCCGTTGGACGAAAGCACCTCGGATACAATACGGATGGCGTATGGGAACTGATCTACGGGTGGGATAACCGGCTCAAGCGCACGCTCTGCAAGCGCGCCGTGACCAATCTCGCGACGTCCGGGTCCGCGGCTTGGACGAGTTTCACCCACCGAATAGGACGGGAAGTTGTACTGGTGCATATAGCGCTTGCTGTCCGCCTCGTCGATGCCGTCAAGAATCTGGGCATCTCTGACCTGACCCAAGGTAGTTATGGTAAGCACCTGAGTCTGGCCTCTGGTAAACAGACCAGAACCGTGTACACGGGGCAACAAGCCAACCTCGGCGGAAAGCGGACGAATCTCGTCGATGCCTCTACCGTCTACGCGCTTGCCCTCGTCGAGCAGCCAGCGGCGAACTACATATTTCTGCAGCTTATACAGCGCTTCGGGGATCTGCGCTGCAAGGTCGGGGTACTCTGCGGAGAACTTTGTGGTAACCTCGTCCGCAACGGGAGCGAAGCGCGCATCGCGCACGTTCTTGTCGTCGGTATCGAGCGCATGCTTTACCTTATCAATGGCGAATAACTTAATAGCCTCGAACAGGTCGTGGTCAACCTCCATCGACTCAAACGCAAACTTGGGCTTGCCAATCTCAGCGACAATGCTATCAATAAACTTAATGATTTCTTTTATCTCTTCATGCGCCTTTGCAATACCCGCAAGCATCACATCTTCGGGAACCTCGTTTGCGCCTGCCTCAATCATGACAACCTTTTTACTGGTAGCAGCAACGGTTACCAGCATGTCGCCGTTCTGGCGCTGCGCGGAGTTGGGGTTAATTACAATCTCGCCGTCCACATAGCCGACGTTCACGCCGCCGATGGGACCTGCCCACGGAATATCGGAGATAGAAATCGCGATGGATGTTCCGATCATGCCGACGATCTCGGGCGAGAAGTCGGGGTCGGTGCTGAGCACGGTCATGACAACCGACACATCGTTGCGCATATCCTTAGGGAACAATGGACGGATAGGACGATCCACAAGGCGGGATGCAAGAACTGCTTTGTCGGTCGGTCTGCCCTCTCTCTTTAAGAAAGAACCGGGGATGCGTCCCACCGAATAGAGCTTCTCTTCAAAATCCACCGAAAGGGGGAAGAAATCGATGCCCTCCCGGGGCTTCTTCGATGCGGTCACGTTGCACAGTACGACGGTCTCGCCATAGCGTACCATACAAGAACCGTTGGAAAGACCGCACATCTTGCCGGTTTCTACCTGCAACGGTCTGCCTGCAAAGGTTGTTTCAAAGGTTTTAAACATATGCTACCTCCATCTTATGTTATGTACTTCATATGTTATAGGTAGCCGTGGTTTAGCAATAAATCCGATGCTTCGATTATGATACCGAAGCACCCGATTCACTGCTAACCCGTCGGCATTACCCAAACAAAACGTCCAAAAGGCAGGCGGAGTATTCCGCCTGCCTCCCATTGTCATGTTACTTACGAAGACCCAGCTTCTTAATGATCTCACGATATCTCTCAACGTCCTTCTTCATCAGGTAGTTGAGAAGATTGCGACGGCGACCTACCATCTTAAGCAGTCCTCTGCGGGAGTGGTGGTCATTCTTGTGGATCTTTAAGTGTTCGGTGAGGTCGTTGATTCTCTTGGTGAGAATGGCAACCTGTACCTCGGGTGAGCCGGTATCGCCTTCGCTTTTCGCGTTTTCAAGGATAATCTGTGTTTTCTGCTCTTTGAGCATCATAGTATGCACCCCTTAATAATATGTCCCTAATCGCAGCACAGGGCGGGGCAATCTCCTAAAAGGCTTGACCCCTGAGCCGGGAATAGGGTAATTGATGTGTACCGCCCGCTTATAGACCGCAGGTACGCACACCACGAAATTTATTATAGCATGCCCAGATAATTATGTAAATACCCAAATACCGAGCCTTATCTTAACAGCGTATAATGGATTTTGGGCGTTACTCATACCATCCGGTCTGTGAAAGCCACTGGTCAAACCCGGCTCGTACCATCTGGATATCCTGCCCGACGGCGTCCTTGAGCGCGTCCACCGAATCAAACCGTAGCTCGGGGCGAAGGTAACGAACCAGATGTACCTCAACCCGTTTGCCATACAGGTCACCGTCAAAATCAAGAATGCAGGTCTCGCTGAGCGGCGGACTGTTTGCATCTACCGTAGGGCGAACGCCAATATTGGTGACAGCCGGCAGCCGCTTATTATCAATGCAAACAAAAGAGGCATAGACCCCGTAGCGCGGAACCAATAGATGCGGCTCAAAGTACTGATTGATGGTAGGTGCGCCAATGCTGCGCCCAAGGCGGCGACCCTGCGTAACGACAAAGTCAAACGAGTACGGTCTGCCCAGCATCTCCCCTGCCTTGGCGACATCCCCCTGCCCAAGCAACGCACGGATACGTGAGCTGCTGACCGGCTGGCCGTCTTTTTGTACGTCCGGCACAAGCACCACCTGTGTGCCCTGACTTTCGCACAGCTGTCGCAACAGGGTTACATCCCCCGATGCGCCTTTGCCAAAGCGAAAGTTCGCGCCGCAGTAAATCTCGCGCGCGCCAAGACGCCTTACGAGAAGCTGTACAAACTCCTGCGCAGTCATCCCCATAAACTCGGAAAAGTCCGGCACGATGTAATAATCCACGCCAAGTCGCTGCATCTGTTCTAGTTTTAATGTGTCGGTGGTGATGTTCAGCCGCCCCTTGCCGCTCTGGGGGTTCTGGGTGGTAACCGCAAACGAAAATACGCAGGTGGCAAGACCATCTTGCTTGCGGCTGTGCGCACTGTTTATCACTGCGCGGTGACCCAAGTGAACCCCGTCAAAGTAGCCAAGCGCAATGGCTGTAGGGCAGTCGATTGCCTGTGCTGAAAGTGTATTGATGATAACCAAAGCGGATGCTCCCTTTCGGTCGTTGTGCATTTTAAAAAACGTTGCTGACTGTATATCAGCCCTTAAAAAACTTTTTCACCCGCAGCTTGCCGGTGGTGGCCTCTCCCGTGCCGATGCCAAGGAAGCTGCCGTCATGTCCGTATACCCGAACATCGCCTTCCCCTGGGAGGTCAAGGGCAAGCTTTACGCCGTTTTGAAAGCGTCGTGTCTGATCGTCGTTTAGGTGCAGGGCTGACAGGCTTATAAACGCCCGTTCTGTTGGGATGAGCAAGCCTTCCGCCTCACCGCGCAGTGCGCGCTGCTCAATCTCTTCGAGTGTCAGGCAGCGTTCAAGGGAAAACCCAAGCGCACAGGTGCGCACAAGCGACGTTAATACGGCACCGCATCCGAGCATGTCTCCAATATCGGCGCAAAGGGTGCGGATGTAGGTACCCTTAGAACAGCTCACCTCTATGGTGAACTCCCCCTTCTCGACGTCGGCAGAGCGGATAAACAGCGAATGAATGGTGACAAGACGCGCGGGGCGTTCAACCTCTTCGCCGCGCCGCGCCAGTTCATACAAGCGCTTGCCTCCCACCTTTACAGCGGAATACATGGGCGGGGTCTGCATCGTGTCGCCCAAAAACCGTCCTGCAATCTGAGAAAATTGCTCGAGGCTTACATGAAACTCGTTTTGCTGCAGCACCTTGCCCCAGATGTCCTGTGTATCGGTGACAATGCCGAGCTGCAGCCCCGCTATGTAGGTTTTGCCGGACTCGGGCACAAGGTCGCACGCACCTGTGGCACTGCCGACAAACACAGGAAGCACGCCGGTCGCCATTGGGTCGAGCGTACCGCCGTGCCCTATTTTCTTGGTTTTTAAAATTCCGCGCAGCTTCGCCACCACGTCAAAGGAGGTAAACTTCTGCGGCTTGTTAACAAGTAGGATACCATCCAACCTTAAGCGCCCCCTATAACAGCACCCATATTACTGCATATATTTCGCTATGGTTTGCACAATCGTGCGCTTTGCGTTATCTAAGTCTCCGGGTACTACACATCCGGCTGCCTTCATGTGACCGCCGCCGCCCAGCTCCCCGCAGATTTTAGAGGCATCAAAGCCCTCGTTGGTGCGGATAGACACCTTAAACTCGCCAGTCGCTTTTTCGCGCAACATCACGCCAATTAAAACACCCGAAATCTGACGCGGCAATGTGGAGATTCCCTCCAGCTCGCTCTCCTCGGCACCCGAAGTGGCAAGCATATCCTGCGTGATATAGATCAGCGCGCATTTATGGTCAAAATAATACTCGATCGATTCAAGCACCTGTCGCTCTATCATGATGCGGCTGACGCTCTTGGTCTCAAACATCCAGCGGTTAATCTGTGCGACATTGACCCCACTCGCCATCATGCGCGCCGCAATCAGGTGCGCCTTGGCGGAGGTGTTGGAAAAGCGAAAGCAGCCCGTATCGGTTGCAATGCCGGTGTAGATACAGGTGCTAATCTGCACGTCAAAGGTCGCTCCTAGCTTCTTGATAACGTCGTACATAATCTCGCAGGTTGCCGACGCTTGGGGGCGCAGCAAAACCCTGCGGGCATAGCGGGTATTGGAGGGATGATGATCGATGCAGATATCCACCTTGTCCGCAAGGTGCACATACTTATCGCCGAACAGCTGGCGGTCTGCCAAATCTACCGCAACAATCAGCCCTGGCTCAAACTCATCGTGCCGATACCCTTCTAGCAGAAACATATAACGCTCGGGCGGCTCGTCCGAGCACACCACGCGCGCGCGTTTGCCCAGCTGCTTTAGTGCAAAATACAACGCATAACCGCTGCCAAACGTATCGCCGTCGGGGCTTTGATGGGTAACAATTAGGATGTTATCGCTGCTAAGCAGGGTATTGCAAACCTCTTTGACGCTGATGTTGTTCATGCTCAATTAACCATGCCTTTCAGGCTTAATCTCATTCTTCGGGATTTTGCCGCTCGTCGGATTGTCCGTCTTCGGGCAGCAGCTTCTTGAGCATACGATTAATCTCGGCGCCGTGCTCGATGGAATTATCCGCGATGAACTTCAGCTCGGGAGAGGTTCGCAGGCTTAGGCGATTGTTGATTTCCCTTCGAATAAACCCGGACGCATGCTGCAGCCCTTTGACCGCTTCAAGTGCAGCTTCATAGCCATCCATTGAGCTGACATACACCTTTGCGTGGGACATGTCGCCCGACAGCTCCACCCTCACGATGCTCAGAAGCCCCGTAATACGCGGATCCTTGAGTAAGCGCATGATATCCGCGAGTTCTCTGCGAATATCCTCGCTGTTTCTACCTACCTTATAGCCTGCCATACCGGTGAAATCCGCCTTTCGAGAAAGTTTAACGCAAACAGGAGCGAGAGGGGGTTAGTCCTCTCTGTACTCCTCTATGATGTATGCCTCAAGGATGTCGCCTTCCTTGATGTCGTTGAATTTGGTCAGACCAATGCCGCATTCGTAGCCGGTCGCAACCTCCTTCACGTCATCCTTAAAGCGTTTGAGTGAAAGAATCTTGTCTTCGGCAATGATGATACCGTCACGTACAATGCGGATGTTCGCCGCCCTTGTAATCT
>JAEZVA010000074.1 GCA_023443315.1 Bacillota bacterium
ATGCCCGACTGCCGCCCTCTGCGGCGACAAACGCACGGTTTATTCTGCGTATTTCGGGCGTTTCGGTGGTTTGGATGCCGCCCGAGTGGGGCGGACTTCTGCAGCGTATTGCGGCAGGAAATGTAACAGATTGAGAGGATTGGTTTTACATATGCCAAACGATAATATTATTGAGGTAAGCCACCTGTGCAGAACCTTTAAGGTGCCAAAACGCGACAAGACGGGGGTGCTGTCGTCGGTGAAGTCCCTGTTTCACCGCGAGTATGTCATGGTAAACGCCGTGAGCGAGGTGTCCTTTTCGGTGAAGAAGGGTGAAATTCGCGGGCTGATTGGTCCCAACGGCGCGGGCAAGAGCACCACCATCAAGATTCTTTCCGGCATTCTGTACCCGTCGTCGGGCGAGGTGTCGGTAATGGGCTACAAGCCGTGGCTTGAACGCAAGGAGTACGTCAAGCACATCGGCGTGCTGTTCGGGCAGCGCTCTCAGCTTGAATGGGATCTGCCGCCCATCGATTCGTTCTACCTGCGCAAAAAGCTGTATGACATCCCCGACGAGGTGTACAAGCGCAACATCGACTACTTTCGCGACCTGCTGGACCTCGGCGGCATTATCACAAAGCCGGTGCGGCAGCTTTCGCTGGGCGAGCGGATGAAGTGCGAATTTGTGTGCGCCGTGCTGCATGAGCCGCCGCTCGTTTTTTTGGATGAGCCGACCATCGGGCTTGACGTGGTGAGCAAGGAGACGGTGCGTAACTTTATATCGTCCATCAACCGCGATAAGGGCACGACGTTTATCCTGACCACCCACGACCTAAGCGACATCGAAAACCTGTGTGAGAACATAACCGTCATCAACAACGGCACCATTGTGTTTGACAACGGGATAGATAAGCTAAAGGAATACCTGCCCGCTCGCAGGGTGATTAAGGTGCAGTTTGACGAGCCGGTGGACCACGACGCGGTCGCGCCGTTTCACCCCATCTCGTTTGACCGTGTGAAGGCGGAGTTTGAGGTGGATATGCAAAACGGGGATGTAAAGACCGCCGTGTGCAACATCCTGCAAAGCCTGCCGGTGGCGGATGTAAGCATCGAGGGCGCAAACATCGAGGAGGTTATCCGTCATATCTACGCAGGGTGACAACATCACCGCACAAGGGCAAACAACTTTGATATACTGATTGCGGCAGGTTAAACCGCTGCCATAGGGTAACCCTAACAGCACCAGCGGTTTTTGCCGCGGTGCTGTTTTATATTTAAGTTTAGAAGGGCGGATTGTATTGTGAAACAGGAGATCTATCTTGCAGGTGGCTGTTTTTGGGGACTGGAGCAGTATCTGAAAAATCTGCCCGGTGTACTGCAAACCAAGGTGGGCTACGCAAACGGAGACACGGAGAACCCAAGCTACGAGCAGGTGTGCCGCGAAAATACCGGGCACGCCGAAACGGTGCGCGTGGTGTACGACGAGGACAGCATCAGTCTGCCCTTTTTGCTCGAGCGATTTTTTGAGGTAATAGACCCAACCAGCTTAAACCGCCAAGGGGGCGACGTGGGCAGCCAGTATCGCACCGGCATCTACTATACCGCGGAGCAGGACAGGCAGACGGCGCAGGAGGCACTGGACGGGCTGCAGCAAAAGCACAAAAAGCGCGTTGCCGTGGAGCTTTGCCCCTTAGCAAACTACTACCCCGCCGAGGAGTACCACCAGAACTATCTGGAGAAAAACCCAAGCGGCTACTGTCATATCCCTCGGGCGCGGTTTGGCGAGGCAAGGACGGCACACGACCCAACCAAACGGTATGCGCGACGCACCGACGACGAGCTTAAGGCGGAGCTGACCGCCGAGCAGTATGCCGTGACGCGGCAAAACGCCACCGAGCCGCCCTTTACGGGCGCATATTATGCCGAGCACCGGAAGGGCATCTATGTGGACATCACTACAGGCGAGCCGCTGTTTGCGTCGAGCGAAAAGTTTGATTCGGGCTGCGGTTGGCCGAGCTTTGCCCGACCCATCCCCGGGGCGTCGGTGGTGGAGAAGACCGACACCACCCACGGCATGGTGCGAACCGAGGTGCGCAGCGGTATTGGCGACGCGCATCTCGGGCATGTGTTTGAGGACGGACCCGAGGAGCTGGGAGGGCTGCGCTACTGCATTAACAGCGCGTCGCTGCGGTTTATCCCCAAAGAGGAGATGGAAGCCGAGGGCTACGGGCACCTGCTTGCGCTTGCCGAATAAAAAACCCCATCGACTGGAAAAGCCGATGGGGTTGGATTGATGGCGTTTGGTCGATTTTGCGGGCGCGTAATAACGTTTAGAAGTGAAACACACTGCCCCAGTCAAACGCGGCGGACTGCTCGACGCTTTGCGGCCAGTTTGCGCACCAGTCGGGCACGTCGGGATGCTGTATGCGGTCGAGGCTTGGGGTGTAGGGCTTGAGGTCAAGCAGCGGTGAGCCGTCCTCGGCGTCGATGTAGTCCAGCCACAGCACTCCGTTTTGCTCGTCGAGCTGCGTTATGCGGCAGCAGCTGAGTGCAATGGGGTTGGGACGTTCGGGCGAGCGGGTTGCAAAGGTGCCTAGCGTTTCGGGCGCGCCCTTGTACGGACACGGCTCGGCGGTTTTTGCGCGGGAGGCGGGGTTGTCGCACCCGTCAAACCACCACAGCGCGTGGATGTGTGAAAAGCCGCATAGCCCCTTTAGTGCGCATGCGTACTGCGGCAAAAGCTCCAGTTGTATGCCGTGTTCGTCGCTGCGTATGGTGCCGATGGGCATAAGGGAATAGGTTTGCATCAGGAAACTCCTTTTTGTTCCCGCTACAGGGTCTGCAACCCCCTGTAAGGCGGGGAACCGTTTGATTAACGGCGCCGTCAATTTCAGTATACCAATGTGTTTTTATACTACAAGCCTTTTTTACCTCTATTTACAAATCTTTTTTGGAGTGTGCGGTATGATATATGAGTATCGGATAAAAACGCTGCCCGAGCAGCTGTGCGACATTACCGAGCAGGTGCGCGAGGCGGTACGGGCAAGCGGCGTGCCCGACGGCATCTGTGTGGTGTACTGCCCCCACACCACCGCGGGCATCACGATTAATGAGAACGCAGACCCCGACGTAAGGCACGACCTGCTGCTGGGGCTTGCCCACGCGTTCCCCGACCGGGCGCAGTTTCTGCACGGGGAGGGCAACTCGGCGGCGCACCTGAAGGCAAGCTGTGTCGGGGCGCAGACGACGGTACTTATCAAAGACGGAACGCTCCTGTTGGGCAGATGGCAGGGTATCTATTTTTGCGAGTTTGACGGTCCGCGCAGCCGCACCTTTTTTGTGAAGGTAGTGGCGGGGTAACGCCCGGATATATTTTTTATTTCCCTCTTGACCTTGACACAGTGGTAAGGTGTACGATATCCGTGAACCGGTTCGCACACAATATGACACAAATAGGAGGCAGATATGTTCACCATAGGCGAATTTTCAAGGCTGTGCCATGTCTCTGCACGGATGCTGCGCCATTACGACGCCATTGGGCTGCTGCGCCCCGCACTGGTTGGGCGCGAGAACGGCTATCGATTCTATGATGCATCGCAGCTTGCAGTGCTTGGGCGCATCGAACTGTTAAAGGACTTCGGGTTTGCGCTTGCCGAGATCGCGGATATGCTGACCCTGACCGAAGGCGAGCTTGCGCAACGGGTACACAGCCGCCGTCTTGAGGCATACCGCGAGGTGAGCCGCTTGAAAAAGACCATTCGCAATATGGAGGACGATATCGCCCGAATGGAGGGAAAGAACTTGTCCAGTGACAGATACCATGTAATCGTAATGCCCTGCCCGCCCCAGCGTGTTTTAAGCATCCGAAAGAAGATACACATCGGCGAGGTGCGTGAGCTGTTTGACGAGCTAAATGAAAAGATGATGTCTTTCGGGCTTACCCGCGCGGGCGCTACCCAGATGCTGTACCACGGCGAGGAATTCTCGTATGAGAATATGGACGTAGAGGCACAGGTGCAGGTGGCGGGGGAGCACAGCGAGATTGTAGACGTACCCGCGCAACTTTGCGTGGCGACCACACACATCGGCCCGTATGACACCATCAACCGCGCCTATGACGCGGTGTGCGCGTGGATGGCGGAGCACCCAGAATATAAGGTGTGCGGCGCGCCCATCGAACGGTATATCCGCGACGAGGACATCGGCAGCGACCCCGAGGAGTTTGAGACCGGAGTGCTGTTCCCGGTGGTAAAGCAGGGCTGAAAGCAGCCGATATTCTTTTGTGGGGACTACAAAACGGCGCGTCCGATAAAAACGGACGCGCCGTGAAATTTTCATGAACAAATCATATAATTATAGTGGGACATTGACTTTTTTCAATGTGCGTGTTACGATGTTGCGTATACAAAACCGCGGCAGAAAGAAAACCCCCCGTTTCGGACATTGCACAGCGCAGCCCGAGGGGGAGCAAATACCATGCCGGACAATACCGCGACGGTGAGTTCATCACTGTTGTTTTCATCCGTTTGAATTATAATAAGTAACAAAGCGGCTGTATGCATCGGAAGAATCGTTATTAGGAGGGGATGGACATTGTGACGCAGACCGACCTTGAAACGGTGCGCGCACTCAAGGCGCTGGCGGACGAAACGCGGTTTGAGATTGTGCGCATGCTGTGCAGGCAGCCGATGTGCGGCGGCGATCTGCTCGAGCGGTTTTCCATCACCCAGCCGACCCTTTCGTACCACATAAAGATTCTCACCGATTCGGGGCTTGTGGTTGGCGTTAAGGAGGGCGCGTTTATACGCTACAGCCTGAACCGCGCCTGCTTTGCCCAGGTACGCGCCCGATTCTGCGGCTTTTGTGAGCCGGACGAAGCGAAAAGCGTACCACACGAGTTCGCCGAACCAACCGACTGACCCACAGACCCACAACAGAAAGGAACAAGTGTATGGAAAGCGAAAACAAAAAAGTCCCGAACAAGCAACTAATCGTTCGAATTTTGGTGCCGGTATTGCTGGTGTGTATCGTCGCGGGCGTGTGGCTTGCAAAGAACTGGAGCGACACAAAGGACGCATTGACCGACAACAAGGGCGCGTCCAGTCAGGATGTCTCGGCGGCTGACGGCGAGCGGGACGACGAAGCGGCAGACTGTTGCGTTTCGCCGCCGCAGGAAGCCCTAGATGGGCTGGAGCAGAGCACAGCCGACCCGTCCGACGCCGATGAAATCACCGCCGAAGATGCATCGATGTCGGTGGGGGAAGATTTTGACCTTACAAGGCTGACAAGCTACGGCGTGCCGGTTATCATCAAGTTCGGTGCCACGTGGTGCGGACCGTGTCAGGCGTTTGCGCCCATCCTCGAAGAGGTGCATGCCGAGATGCAGGGCAAGGTGATTATAAAGGACGTTGACATTGATAAGTACGGCGACATTACAAGGCAGTTTCCCGTCAGCGTGGTGCCTACTATGGTGCTGATTGACAGCGAAGGCAAGCCTTATACTCCAGAGGAACCAAACCGTCTACTGAAATACTTTACCCACAAGGATACGGGCGAGCATGTCTACACAACGATGGAGGGCGTGCTTAACAAAGAACAGCTGATCGCCCTGCTTGCGGATATGGACATTAGCCAGTAAACGCGCACGCAACATAAGCGGCGAATCAACGGACAAGATAAGACGGGTTAAGGACATTCCGATACAGTCAGGCGACAAAGAAAACAATATGAATGGCGGGGTGGCTGCGGCCTACGCACGACCCGCCCGAAAGGGATGGATACGACCATGGATGCAATCATTAACGGATGGCTGGAGCCGGTCTCGACCATAATGCTTGAAAATGCGTGGCTTGCGCCACTGCTTGCGCTGTTTGCGGGGGTTCTTACCTCGTTTTCGCCCTGCTGTCTCTCTAGCGTGCCCCTTGTGATTGGGTATGTGGGCGGGGTGGGCGACCACAACGCGAAGCGTTCGTTTTTATACTCCCTTGTGTTCTCGGGAGGTATGGCGATTACCTATACCTCCCTTGCGATAGCGGCTTCGCTGCTGGGCAGACTGATGAGCGGCGCGGGCAAATGGTGGTATGTGGTGCTGGGTATTTTGATGCTGCTGATGGCGCTGCAGACCTGGGGCGTATTTCAGTTTATGCCATCCACCAATGCGCTGGCAAAGAACAAGAAGCGCGGTGCTTTGGGTGCGCTGCTTGCGGGCATTTTGGCGGGGCTGTTTTCGTCGCCCTGCGCTACCCCCGTACTCGTAACGCTGCTTGCGGTGGTGATGCAAAAGGGCAGCTTTGTGTGGGGCGTGATGCTGCTGCTCTTGTACTCGATTGGACACAGCACGCTGGTGCTGATTGCCGGAACCTCGGTGGGGTTTGTTAAGCGGCTTTCGGCAAGCCCGAAGTACGGTGCAGTCAGCCGTGTGCTGAGCATCGTGATGGGTGTGATGATGGTGCTACTGGCAGTGTATATGTTCTACATCGCGTTTTAGTAAATAAAGTGGAGATTAAAACAGCATGGGAGGACGAAGGATGAGCGGCTTGTTTGTTTGCTACCCCAAATGCACCACCTGCCAAAAGGCAAAACGGTGGATGGATGAGCACGGCATCTCGTACACCGAGCGAAACATCAAGGAGCACAAACCCACCGAGCAGGAGATACGCGCGTGGCATGAAAAGAGCGGTCTGCCCCTCAAACGTTTTTTTAACACCAGCGGGCTACTGTACCGCGAGGGCAATGTTGCGAAGCGGCTTGCGACCATGAGCGAGGAGGAGCAGCTTACCCTGCTAGCCTCGGACGGGATGATGGTAAAGCGACCGATCTTCGTGACGGAGGGTGCCATTTTGGTCGGCTTTCGCGAGAGCGAGTGGGAACAGCTAGTCTAATAAAAATAGTAAAGCAAGAGCCGAATTCGATTTCGGCTCTTGCTTTTTTTGAGCTTGCGGAGACGGAAATAATAGTGTATATTGGTAAAAATAGACGGAGATAGGGGGTATACATAGGTGAAACGGTTTATTGCATTAACGGCACTTGCGCTGCTTATGTGCGCTTGTACAAGAAGTATGGCAGTCGTTTCTTTGCTATCTGATGCGCAAGAGATGCCCCAGAGCAGTCAGGCGGCTTCAGGGGTGGTTAGTAATCAGGTTGAGGATGCCGATATGGTGGTCATGACAGAGGACAGGGCGCTTGAGATACTTGGCGACCAAAGTAAATTGGAGACCTACTCGCAGCAGCCAAACTGTGTCATCTCGCATCGTGACAGGTGGAGCAAGAATACACAACCGTTGACAGAGTGGATTCGCTGTTACCGTGAGGGATTGCCCGCGCAGGTGGAGATTTTATACGATGGGTGGACGATGCCATGTATCTATGTTCTAGAATGCGACGGCAGTGAGCAGTATACGATTACCGAATACAGTGACGCGCTCGGAAAGAATGTCTATACCAGTAGTATGCTAACAGAACGCGCCGTTGATTACACCTTTGGCGCAGATATTACGGGCAAGAACTGGCCCATACCCATTAAAAAGAAAGGACTTGCAGATGAAAAACCGAGCGAGGACCGATACGACCAGACGGTTGTGTTTAAGGATGACGTTGCGCATGTAACGAAAGAAGAGTTAAAGGTGTATCTGTACAACAGCGATACAAAGAAGTACACCATTCAAGGGGCGGATATATCATGGTCGGGATATAAACAAAATTACTCCGCAGAGATAGAAAACAACTTCGGAAGACCGTTATTTGCCCTGTTTGGGCTTGACAAGCAAAGGGGAATAATCTATTTAAATATAACTCAAACGCTGAACACCAGAAACTTTACAAAGAAAACCGAGCGAGAGATTTTGTACTCGCTTGCGCGGACGATGATGGAAAACGAGCCGGACTATATTGGCGTGTGTTTTGAAACAGAAGTAGGCGGCGAAATAGTACCGTACGATGGAGGAATGTATTTTGGGAGTAATGCGATATGTATGCCTCCCGAAGCGTCCCCCCTTGGCGCACTATCGATTGATGATGCAACCCAGAGGGTAAAGGAGCACATTAGTACATGGCTTAGTACAAATGACACCGATATTAAAGTGCCAACCGCCAATGACATAGAGGCTAATTTGTATGCGGCAAAGTATATTGACGGAATGTTGTTTTATTTGTTTCGGTACTATGAGAACGGTGCAGATTTAGGCGGATTTGCAATGGACGTGGATACCGGCAATGTGTTTTATTCCATTAGCGCGGTGGATGGGGCATTTGTCTTAGTGTGGGATGAAGGGCAGAAGCGCATCCTGCCAAACGCATTGAGATAATTGGGCATAAAATTAAGAAGCTTCAAAAAAGAGATCGTCTCCTTTTTGAAGCTTCTTTTTGTGTGTGGTGCGGTCATATGCCTTTGGGTCTTGCGGCTTGCGGGTAACGGGGTTGAGTGCGCCCCATGTCGCGCGTTTTTCTTTGTTGCGCTTTTCGCGTTCTTTTTTAGACAGCTTCTCGTACGGTACAAAGCGGTTCATCGTAATCCTCCGTGTATTTTATTTATAAATATGGGGCTGATGCGGGGTCAGCCCCATCATGATAACACGGCGGCTGCCAAAATGCAACCTGCCGCTATCGGCGCGTATGGTTACCTGCAGTATGCCGCAAATGCGTCGCTCATATACTGCGCAAGACCCGGTGCGCGCTTATCGATGTTTTTGGTAAACCGCTCGTCGGCGATGTACATCTCGCCAAGACCAGCGAGCATCTCCTTGGGGCAGTCGTAGAAATGTTTGCTGATGTGTGCCTGCCAGTCGGCTACCAGCTGTTGCACGGCGGGGGACGCGGGGTCGTTGCCCATCTGTGCGACAAAGCCGTCGTAGATTTTCTCTGCCTCGGCGTTAATGCGCGCCCAATCGTCTTTGTTGTAGGATGAAGTACGTTTTGCGCTCTGTTTGTAAGCGTCGGTGCTTCCCCAGCGCTGCTTCGCCTCGTCGGCATACTGTTTTTGTGCCTGCTCGATCTCGGTCATATCAAACTCTTTAAAGCTCATGTGTTTCTCTCCTTTTAAGGTGGTGTCCACAAGGGCAATCAGACGCTCGAGCCGCTCGCGTTTTAGCAGAAGCAGCTCTTTGTGCGAGTGCATCGCCCTGTGTCGGTCGAAGGAGGGATTGTCAAGAATCTCGCGAATCTCCGAGAGGGGAAAGTCGAGCTCACGAAAGAACAGGATCTGCTGCAGGCGGGCAAGCGCCGCATCGTCATACAGACGGTAGCCCGCTTCGGTGGTATTGCTTGGGCGCAGCAGACCAATCTGGTCGTAGTAGTGGAGCGTGCGCACGCTCACACCCGCAAGCTTTGCCGCCTCGTGTACCGCAAGATTCATGGTGGTCACTTCCTTTCAAAACTCAGTATAGACTATGACGCAACGTGAGAGTCAAGGGGGATGTTGTAATATTTTATAAAAGCCTTCTTTGTGGCAATAGTATAAACTAAAAACGGTACGGATGCAAAGCATCCATACCGTTTTGTATTGTTAAATAGTAGTTACTTATAAATCGAAACGCGGATAATGCCTTCGATCTCGGTCAGCTTTGCGGCGGTTTTTTCATCGAAGTCGCCCGTGATGTCCAGCAGGGTGTAGGCGGTATCCTTCTTTGATTTGTTGGTCAGGTTGTCGATGTTAATGCCAAGTTGCGCCATCGCCGAGGTGATAGAGGAGATCATGTTCGGGATGTTCTTGTGAATTACGCCGACACGAACGGGGGTGGAGCGGGGCATCTCAACATTGGGCAGGTTCACCGAGTTGCGGATGTTGCCGTTTTCGAGGTAGTCAATCAGCTCGTCGGCTGCCATGCGAGCGCAGTTGTCCTCCGACTCGGGGGTAGAGGCGCCAAGGTGCGGGATGCTCAGCACGCCGGGGTGACCGATCATCTCAGCGGTGGGGAAGTCGGTGACGTAAACGCGCACCAGCTTTTCGCCGAGCGCTGTAAGCATATCCTCCGTGGCAACCAGCTCGCCGCGCGAGAAGTTTAGGATGCGAACCCCGTGCTTCATGCGCTCGATGGCGGCGGAGTTTACCATGCCCTTTGTCTCGGGGGTAAGGGGAACATGCAGGGTGATGTAGTCGCAGTTCTCGTAGATCTCGCCAAGGCTTTTTGCGTGGCACACGCTGCGCGAAAGCCCCCAAGCGGCATCTACTGACAGGTAGGGGTCGTAGCCATAAACCTGCATGCCGAGCCGTTCGGCGGCGTTGGCAACCAGAATGCCGATCGCGCCAAGCCCGATAACGCCAAGCTTCTTGCCTGCGATTTCGGGACCCACGAACATGCCCTTGCCTTTTTCAACCTGCTTCGAGATATCGCCGTCCGCCTCTGTTAAGGTCTGCACCCACTGCATTGCGGGGAAAATTTTACGGGAGGAGAGCAGCAGTGCGGCAAGCACAAGCTCCTTTACGGCGTTTGCGTTTGCGCCGGGGGTATTAAACACGGCAATGCCCAGTTCGGTGCACTTGTCGGTGGGGATATTGTTGGTACCGGCACCCGCTCTGGCAATCGCCTTTAGGCTTGCGGGCAGCGCCATCTCGTGCATCGATGCCGAACGCACCAGCACGGCGTCAGGTTGTTCCATCACGTCCGCCACGCGGTATTTCGCACCGTCAAAGCGGTCGGTGGCAACGGGCGAGATCTTATTGAGTGTCTGAATGTTATACATCAGGCGTTTTCCTCCTCAAACTTCTTCATAAACGCAACCAGCGCCTCTACGCCCGCGATGGGCATTGCGTTGTAGATCGAAGCGCGCATGCCGCCAACCGAGCGGTGACCCTTGAGGTTTACAAACCCGGCCGCTTCGGCCGCCTTGCAGAACTTCTTATCAAGGTCCTCGTTGCCGGTGACAAACGGAATGTTCATCAGCGAGCGGTCTGCCTTTTCTACTGTGCCCTGAAACAGCTTACTGCGGTCGAGGTAGTTGTAAAGGATAGCAGCCTTCTTTTCGTTGTGCTCCTTCATCTTATCAAGCCCGCCGAACTCGTCGCGAATCCACTCGAGCACCAGCTTGCAGATGTAGATGGCGTAGCAGGGCGGGGTATTGTACATCGAGTCGTTTTCGACGTGCGTTTTGTAGTCAAACATGGTGGGGGTGTAGTCACGCGCCTTGCCGATTAAGTCTTCGCGGACAATAACCACAGTAAGACCGGCAGGACCCATGTTCTTCTGTGCACCAGCGTAGATTAGCCCGTACTTTGCTACGTCAATCGGTTCGCTGAGGATGCAGGAGGACATATCGGCGACCAGAGGCACGTTGCCGGTATCGGGCAGCTCGGTAAAGCGGGTGCCGAAGATGGTGTTGTTCTGGCAGATATGAAAGTAATCCGCGTCCTTGGTAAAGGTTGCGGGGTCAAGCTTTGGTATGTAGCTAAAGGTTTTGTCGGAGCTAGACGCCACTGCCTTGCACTCGCCGTAGCGGGATGCCTCGCTGTACGCCTTTTTTGCCCACTGACCGGTGATGGCGAAATCTGCCTTGCCGGAACCGTTTAGCAGATTAAGCGGGATCATGGCAAACTGGCTGGATGCGCCGCCCTGCAAAAACAAAACCTTGTAGTTGTCGGGGATGCAGAGCGTCTCGCGCAGCAGGCTCTCGCAACCGGAAATAATCTCCTCATATACCTTGGAGCGGTGGGACATCTCCATCACCGACTGACCGCTGCCGTTGTAATCG
>JAEZVA010000016.1 GCA_023443315.1 Bacillota bacterium
TCGGGAGCCTTATCAATCATGTCATAAGCAACATAGTTTGCGGAACCGCGGAAACCAAGAACCTTGGTGATTGCTGCGGTAAGGGACGTCTTGCCATGGTCAACGTGACCAATTGTGCCAATATTAACGTGGGGTTTCGTACGTTCAAATTTGGCCTTAGCCATTGGGTTTTCCTCCTTTTATTCACACATATATTTCGGAACCTTTTCACATAGAGACATTGTAGCAATAAATCAGGGAAATATCAAGTGGTTAGGGCAAATATGGCAGCCCCAAAGCCCACTGACTAATCCTTCGCGCGGTTGTTCATAATGCCTTCTGCAATGGACTTGGGCACCTCAATGTAGTGGCTTGGTTCCATGGCGTAGTTGCCGCGACCCTGTGTTTTGGAACGAAGGTCGGTGGAATAGCCAAACATCTCGGACAGCGGAACAAACGAGTTAATCTGCTGTGCGCCAAACATCGCTTCCATGCCCTGAATCTGTCCACGGCGGGAGTTGAGATCGCCGATAACGTCGCCCATATACTCCTCGGGAACGGTGACGGCAACCTTCATGATAGGCTCAAGAATTACGGGATCCGCCTTCTTCATCGCCTCTTTAAAGGCCATGGAGCCTGCGATCTTAAACGCCATTTCGGACGAGTCGACCTCGTGGTAAGAGCCATCATACAGTGTTACGATAACGTCCACAACGGCATAGCCCGCCAGAACGCCCGCCTGCATGGCTCCCTGAATGCCTTGGTTAACTGGCTCGATGTATTCCTTGGGAATCGAACCACCCACAACAGCATTCTTAAACTCGTAGCCCTTACCGGACTCGTTGGGCTCAACCTTAATCTTAACATGACCATACTGGCCGCGTCCGCCCGACTGACGCGCATACTTGTGATCCACATCCGCAAGCTTGCGAACGGTTTCTTTGTATGCAACTTGGGGCTTGCCGACGTTTGCTTCTACGCGGAACTCGCGCAGAAGGCGGTCTACGATAATCTCAAGGTGTAATTCACCCATGCCCGCAATAATGGTCTGACCAGTCTCTTCGTCGGTGTAGGTCTTAAAGGTGGGGTCTTCCTCAGCAAGCTTTGAAAGAGCAATGCCCATCTTCTCCTGACCGGCCTTGGTTTTGGGCTCAATCGCCACGCGGATAACCGGCTCGGGGAACTCCATCGACTCAAGAATAACAGGATGCTTTGCGTCGCACAGTGTATCGCCCGTGGTGGTGTTTTTAAGCCCTACCGCAGCGGCGATATCGCCGGAAAAGCACTCGTCGATATCCTGACGGTGGTTTGCGTGCATCTGAAGGATACGACCGATGCGCTCGTTGTTGTCCTTGTTCGAGTTGTAAACGGTGCTACCCGTTTTAACCGAACCAGAATACACACGGAAGAAACAAAGCTTGCCCACATAGGGGTCGGTCGCAATCTTAAACGCAAGCGCCGCGAACGGAGCCTTGTCGTCTGATGGACGCTCTTCGCTCTCCTCAGTGTCGGGGTTTATACCAGTAATGTGTTCGATATCAAGCGGGGATGGCATGTAGTCGATGACAGCGTCAAGAACCTTCTGCACACCCTTGTTGCGATACGAGGTACCGCATACGACAGGAACGAAATGATTGCCTAGGGTTCCCTTGCGGATGCAGGATTTAATCTCGTCGATTGAAAGCTCCTCACCATCAAGGTACTTCATCATAAGCTCTTCGTCCATCTCAGCGGCGGCCTCGATGAGCTTGTGGCGATATTCCTCTGCCTTTTCCAACATATCCTCGGGGATATCTTCTACACGGATATCCTTGCCGACGTCGTCGTAATACACATAGGCCTTCATCTCAAGCAGATCGATGATGCCTTTAAAGAATTGCTCCGCGCCGATAGGCAACTGAATCGGAACAGCGTTGCACTTTAGTCTTTGGTGCATCATCTCTACCACACGGTAGAAATCCGCACCCATGATGTCCATCTTGTTCACATAGGCCATACGTGGCACTCTATACTTGTCAGCCTGACGCCATACGGTCTCAGACTGTGGCTCGACGCCACCCTTCGCGCAGAATACAGTAACGGAACCGTCCAACACGCGAAGAGAACGCTCTACCTCAACCGTGAAATCAACGTGCCCGGGCGTATCGATGATGTTGACGCGATGATCTTTCCAGAACGCGGTAGTCGCGGCAGAGGTAATGGTAATGCCTCTCTCCTGCTCCTGCTCCATCCAGTCCATCGTGGCAGCGCCATCATGAACCTCGCCAATTTTGTGGGTTTTACCTGTATAATATAGTATGCGCTCTGTAGTTGTGGTTTTTCCTGCGTCGATGTGAGCCATTATGCCTATGTTTCGGGTTTTTTCAAGCGAAACCTCTCTTGGCATATAGTCCTCCTTAGAAAAATAACTGCTATGCAGCCTTTGCAGCATGCATACCTACAGGCTACATACAAAGGCTCATTACACAATGCGAAAAATATGCGTTACCGTTTTAAACCGGTTAACGAAACTACCATCTGTAGTTGGCAAACGCCTTGTTGGCATCGGCCATCTTATGAGTGTCTTCACGCTTCTTCACCGAGCTGCCCAAATTGTTGGTAGCGTCGATGATCTCGCCTGCAAGTCGCTCCTTCATGGTTCTCTCCGACCGATTTCTCGAATACAGAGTAATCCAACGCAGACCGAGTGTTTGTCTTCTCTCGGGTCTTACGGGCAACGGAACCTGATAGGTTGAGCCGCCTACACGGCGTGCTTTAACCTCGAGCGACGGCATGATATTCTCCATGGCGAGCTCAAAGGCCTCCAGCGGGTCTTTCCCCGTCTTATCCTTTACAATGTCAAATGCACCGTAAACAATCTTTTGGGCTACACCCTTTTTGCCGTCATACATCACGCTGTTGATTAAGCGTGTGACAAGCTTGGAATTATAAAGCGGATCTGGCAAAACATCACGTTTTGCTATTTGACCTCTTCTTGGCATTTCGCTTCCCTCCTTCACAGAATGAATTCACAGGTACTCGAAAGCGCAACACTCCCGCCAGCCAAGTGCACGGTCATCTATCGGTCTGCAATTAAACGAACCGTTATATGTTAACCCATTGCACTTTACTGTCTCTTGAATAGTACAAGAGCGCAATACCTGGGATGTTTACACTATTTCTTTGCAGCCGCACCGGGCTTGGGACGCTTCGCACCGTACTTAGAACGACCCTGCATACGCTTAGCAACGCCCTGGGCATCCAATGTGCCGCGGATGATGTGGTAACGTACGCCAGGCAGATCCTTTACACGGCCGCCGCGGATGAGCACAACGCTATGCTCTTGCAGATTGTGACCAATACCCGGAATGTAGGCCGAAGCCTCAATCTGGTTTGTCAGCCTTACTCTTGCTACCTTACGCAGAGCAGAGTTGGGCTTTTTGGGGGTCATTGTTCTGATTGCTGTGCATACGCCGCGTTTTTGCGGAGAACTTTGGTCGGTCGTTACGCGCTTCTTCGAGTTGTAACCCTTGAGCAGCGCGGGAGCGGTCGACTTCTTTTCCACAACCTCTCGTCCTTTGCGAACCAATTGGTTAAAGGTTGGCATGCTGCACCTCCTTCTTTCATAATCAGTTTATCTATAAAAACGCGTTTTCGCGCCTTTACCCGCATAAGATACCCCGAGCACTACCCTTTGTGGTAGTATCTGCAATTTTTCATGAAAAATTACATGGGGCACCGACTATACATTTTAGCATCGGTCCGAGTATTTGTCAACACCAAGGCGCCGATTTTACGGCAAAATCTCGGTGTAAAAAACGTCCTCAGTTCAGTTAAAATCGGGAGTCGTCAAGCGGCGACTCCCGATTGCGATTGGTGTTGTCCGGCGCTCTTTGCTAATCCGCCATGCTCATGGCTTCAACGGAGTAAGCGGGCTGCGCCTCGGTTTTTGTGCTGGGAATCACCTCAACGCTGCTGTAACACGACATGCCCGTTCCCGCAGGGATTAGCTTGCCGATGATGACGTTCTCTTTGAGTCCGAGCAGCGGGTCGACCTTGCCCTTGATTGCCGCCTCGGTTAACACGCGGGTGGTCTCCTGGAACGATGCGGCGGACAGGAACGAGTCGGTGGCAAGGGACGCCTTGGTAATACCCAGCAACACCGGCTCAAACACAGGCGGGTTTACATTTTCGCCGCGTTGGGCTCGCTTTTCGATCTCACGCAGGGTGATATTTGCCTCCATCTTATCCACCAGCGTGCCAGGCAGCATGGTGGTGTCGCCGCTGTCGACGACGCGCACCTTCTTCATCATCTGGCGCACGATAACCTCGATGTGCTTGTCGTTGATGTCAACGCCCTGCATACGGTATACCTTCTGCACCTCGGCAATCAGGTAATCCTGTACGGCGTCGGCACCCTGCACGGCAAGGATGTCGTGGGGGTTAACCGAGCCTTCGGTCAGACGGTCGCCCATGCGGACGATGTCGCCTTCCTCCACGCAGGTTCTCGAGCCATAGGGGATGAGATAGCTTCTCTCCTCGCCCGAATCTCTATTGGTCACGATAACGTGCTTGTTCTTTTTGACTTCACCAAAACGAACCTCGCCCGCGATCTCGCTGATGATGGCAAGATACTTGGGCTTTCTGCCCTCAAACAGTTCTTCAATACGGGGCAGACCCTGTGTGATATCCTCCGCATTGGCGATACCGCCGGTGTGGAAGGTACGCATGGTCAGCTGGGTGCCCGGCTCACCGATGGACTGCGCCGAGATGATACCGACCGCTTCGCCCACCGCAACCGACTTGCCGTTGGCAAGGTTTGCGCCGTAGCAGCGCGCACATACACCGTGCTTCGCCTCGCAGGTAAGGGTGGTGCGGATCTTCACGCGCTTGATGCCTGTCGCCACAATGCGCTCTGCGTCGTGGTCATCCATCATCTTGTCGCGGCTCACCAGAACCTCTCCCGTAGTGCTGTCAACGAACTCATCCGAGAGGTAGCGTCCGTTTAAGCGCTCAGTTAGGGCTTCGATCATGCCGTTGCCCTCTTTAATGTCGTACACCTCTATGCCTTCGTGGGTGCCGCAGTCCTCCTGCCGGATGATAACGTCCTGCGAAACATCCACCAGACGGCGGGTTAGGTAACCCGAGTCGGCGGTACGCAGCGCGGTATCGGCAAGACCCTTACGAGCTCCACGGGAGGAGATGAAGTATTCGAGAATATTTAGACCTTCACGGTAGTTTGCGCGAATGGGGATCTCAATGGTGGTACCAGAGGTATTGGCAATCAGTCCGCGCATACCCGCGAGCTGACGAATCTGGTTAATCGATCCACGCGCGCCCGAGTCCGCCATCATAAAGATGGGGTTGAACTCGTCAAGGTTATCCTGCAGCGCCTGCGAAACCTTTTGGGTTGTTTCGTTCCAGATGCGAATTACCTGCTCGTACCGCTCGCCGTTGGAAAGCTCGCCGCGACCGTAACGTCTGGTAACGCCCTGAATGGACGCCTCCGCATCCGCAATCAACTGTTTCTTCTGCGGTGGGATAACGGCATCGGAGACCGCTACAGTGATGGCGCCGCGGGTAGAATACTTAAAGCCCTGCGCCTTAACCTTATCAAGCACCTCGGCGGTCTTGGCGGTACCGTGCACCTTGATGCAATTTTCAATAATCTTACCAAGCTGCTTCTTGCCTACCTTAAACGATATCTCAAGTTCAAACAGCTGATCGGGATTGCTTCTATCCACAAACCCGAGATCTTGAGGGATCGGGTCGTTGAAGATTACGCGACCGATGGTGGTCTCGACAAGCCGGCTAACCTTCTTGCCGTCAATCTCCTTGGTAAAGCGAATCTTAATCAGTGCGTGCAGACCAATGGCCTTCTCCTGATACGCCATCAGCGCCTCGGAGACATCGCGGAACACCTTGCCCTCGCCGGGCTCGCCGGGCTTGAGCATGGTGAGATAGTAAGAACCAAGTACCATATCCTGCGTCGGAACCGCCACGGGGCGTCCGTCGGAGGGCTTAAGCAGGTTGTTTGCCGCAAGCATCAAAAAGCGTGCTTCTGCCTGTGCCTCGGCGGAAAGAGGAACGTGAACCGCCATCTGGTCGCCGTCAAAGTCGGCGTTGTATGCGGTACATACCAGCGGGTGCAGCTTCAGTGCACGACCTTCTACCAGCACCGGCTCAAACGCCTGAATACCCAGACGATGCAGCGTAGGTGCGCGGTTTAGCAGCACGGGGTGGTCGCGGATAACGGTCTCGAGTGCATCCCAAACCTGCGGGTTTGCGCGCTCCACCGTTTTTCTCGCGTTCTTAATATTAGAGGCGTCGCCTGTTTCCACAAGGCGCTTCATAACAAAGGGCTTAAACAGCTCAAGTGCCATCTCCTTGGGGAGACCACACTGGAACATTTTGAGTTCCGGACCAACGACGATAACCGAACGGCCGGAGTAATCGACGCGCTTACCGAGCAGGTTCTGTCTAAAGCGTCCCTGCTTGCCCTTGAGCATATCGGAAAGCGATTTGAGCGGGCGGTTGTTGGGGCCCGTAACAGGACGCCCACGGCGACCGTTGTCTATGAGTGCATCCACCGCTTCCTGCAGCATGCGCTTCTCGTTGCGCACAATGATGTCAGGTGCACCGAGCTCAAGCAGACGGGCAAGGCGGTTGTTGCGGTTGATTACGCGGCGATACAGGTCGTTGAGGTCACTCGTTGCAAAGCGTCCGCCGTCAAGCTGAACCATGGGGCGGATATCGGGCGGGATAACGGGAACGACATCGAGAACCATCCACTCGGGGCGGTTGCCCGACATACGGAACGCCTCGACGACCTCGATGCGCTTTAGAAGGTGAATCTTTTTCTGCCCGGAGGTGGTCTCAAGCTCTTCCTTCATCTGGTCGGAGAGCTTGTTGAGATCGATCTCTGTCAGCAGCTCGCGGATAGCCTCCGCGCCCATGCCGGCACGAAACTCGTCCTCGTACTTCTCCTTCATATCGCGGTATTCTTTTTCGCTTAACAGCTGACCCTTTTCTAGCGGCGTAAAGCCGGGGTCAATTACGATATAAGCGGCGAAATACAGAACCTTTTCAAGTAGGCGGGATGAGATGTCAAGGATCTGTCCCATGCGGGACTTGTTGCCCTTAAAATACCAGATGTGCGAAACGGGAGCCGCAAGCTCGATGTGACCCATGCGCTCACGGCGCACCTTTGCGCGTGTTACCTCAACGCCGCAGCGGTCGCATATCTTGCCCTTGTAGCGCAGGCGCTTGTACTTGCCGCAATGGCATTCCCAGTCCTTGGTCGGACCAAAGATACGCTCACAGAACAGTCCGTCGCGCTCGGGCTTAAGTGTGCGGTAGTTAATGGTTTCGGGTTTTTTTACCTCACCATACGACCACTCGCGGATGGTCTGCGGCGATGCAAGACCAATCTTTATCGATTCAAAAACATTAAATTCCAAACTGCAACCCCTCTTCCCTTATTCATTCTCATCCAAAAGCTCGTCGCCGAGCTCGTCAAGGAGTTCCTCCTGATCCTCGTCAGAGGCAATTAGGTCCTCGTCCTCGATTTCTTCCTCTAAGAAGCCGTCGGGGATCTCTCCGCCTTCGTTTATCATCTCTTCGGGCAGAACATCACTGATGGGAGCAAGACCCACATCCTCGTCCTCTTCAAAGGTCTGTTTGAGGTCTATTTCATGATTATCGCCGTCGAGTACCTTTACATCAAGAGCCAAAGACTGCAGCTCCTTAATCAGTACCTTAAACGATTCGGGAATACCGGGTTTGGGAACGTTTTGTCCCTTTACAATCGCCTCGTAGGTCTTTACGCGTCCTACCACATCGTCCGACTTAACGGTCAGAATCTCCTGCAACGTATAGGCGGCGCCGTAAGCTTCTAGCGCCCATACCTCCATCTCGCCGAAGCGCTGTCCGCCGAACTGCGCTTTACCGCCGAGCGGCTGCTGCGTAACCAGCGAATAGGGACCTGTGGAGCGTGCGTGAATCTTATCGTCAACCAGATGGTGCAGCTTTAAGAAGTACATATAACCGACGGTTACGGGGTTGTCAAACGCATCGCCCGTACGTCCGTCGTACAGAATGCTCTTGCCGTCCTCGCGGTAGCCCGCTTCGGACAGACACGAACGGATGTCGGCCTCTCGTGCGCCGTCAAATACCGGGGTCATTACCTTCCAGCCCAGCGCCTTGGCTGCGTAGCCCAGATGAACCTCAAGCACCTGCCCGATGTTCATACGCGACGGAACACCAAGGGGGTTAAGCACGATGTCAAGCGGCGTGCCGTCCGCAAGGAAAGGCATATCCTCCTGCGGAAGAATGCGGGAAACTACACCCTTGTTGCCGTGGCGTCCCGCCATCTTATCGCCTACCGAGATCTTTCTCTTTTGGGCGATATAGCAGCGAACCACCATGTTAACGCCAGGGCTCAGCTCATCGCAGTTGTCACGGGTAAACACCTTAACATCCACCACAATACCGCTCTCTCCGTGAGGAACGCGCAAAGAGGTGTCGCGCACCTCACGCGCCTTTTCGCCGAAGATGGCGCGCAGAAGGCGTTCTTCCGCCGTCAGCTCGGTTTCGCCCTTAGGGGTAACCTTACCAACCAGGATGTCGGCTGCGTGAACCTCCGCACCGATGCGGATGATGCCGCGCTCGTCAAGGTCTTTGAGCGAATCGTCGCCTACGTTGGGGATGTCTCTTGTAATCTCCTCGGCGCCAAGCTTGGTGTCGCGCGCCTCGGTTTCGTATTCCTCAATATGGATTGAGGTATAAACGTCGTCGCGCACCAAACGTTCGTTGATGAGCACGGCGTCCTCGTAGTTGTAGCCTTCCCACGTCATAAAGCCAATCAGCGCGTTCTTGCCTAGGCTGATTTCACCGTTTGAGGTAGCAGGACCATCGGCAATGACCTGACCCTTTTTAATGGTCTCGCCGCGGTCGACGATAGGACGCTGGTTGGTACAGGTGCCCTGGTTGGAGCGGGTAAACTTAACCAGCTTATAGGTCTCAAGCCCGCCGTCGGTCTTGCGGATGGCGATCTCGTCGGCACTTACGCGGTCAACCACGCCGTCATGGCGCGAAACCACCGCAACGCCGGAATCCACCGCCGCCTTGTACTCCATGCCGGTACCCACAATGGGCGACTCGGTTTTGAGCAGCGGCACAGCCTGACGCTGCATGTTCGAGCCCATCAGCGCACGGTTTGCGTCGTCGTTCTCCAAAAACGGGATCATGGAGGTCGCAACCGATACAACCATCTTGGGCGAAACGTCCATGAAATCGACCTTTTCACGATCCACTTCAAGAATCTGGTCAAGGTAGCGTGCGTTTACGCGCTCCTTAGAAAATGCGCCCCGCTCGTCAAGCGGCTCGTTCGCCTGCGCGACTACAAACTCGTCCTCTACGTCGGCGGTCATATAGACCACTTCGTCAAGGATTTGGCCCGTCTCTTTGTTCACACGGCGGTAAGGCGCTTCAACAAAGCCGTACTCGTTGATGCGCGCAAAGGTAGCAAGGTAGGAAATCAGACCGATGTTCGGTCCTTCTGGCGTTTCTATCGGGCACATACGTCCGTAATGGCTGTAATGCACGTCGCGCACCTCAAAGCCCGCACGGTCTCTGGATAGACCGCCAGGACCCAGTGCAGAAAGACGGCGCTTATGTGTCAGCTCCGCTAGGGGGTTGGTCTGATCCATGAACTGAGACAACGGCGAAGAGCCAAAGAACTCTTTTATGGAAGCGACCACTGGACGGATATTGATGAGTGCCTGAGGGGTTACAACCTCCATGTCCTGCGCCTGCAGGGTCATACGCTCACGAATGACACGCTCCATACGGGAAAAACCGATGCGGAACTGGTTCTGCAGCAGCTCACCCACCGAACGGATGCGGCGGTTGCCCAGATGATCGATGTCGTCGGTCTTGCCGACCTCGTGGCAAAGGTTGTTGATATAGTTCACGGACGCAAACATGTCGTCCTTGATGATGTGTTTGGGAATTAGGTCGTCGATGCGCGCCTTGAGAAGCTCGGGCAGGGTGTTTGTATCAGAGACGGTGTCCAAAATCTCACGCAGTACCGAGAAGCGAACCTTCTCGTTGATGCCAAGCGCCTCAACATCCACCGAAACAAAGTCGCGGATATCGACCATGCCGTTGCTGATGACCTTAACCTCTTTGCCTTCTACATTTAAATAGGCGGTGTCAACGCCCGCGGCTTCAATCTCCCACGCCTGTTCGCGCGTGAGTACCTGACCCGCTTCCGCCATCAACTCACCAGTTAAGGGGTTTGCGATGGGGCGCATGAGTACCTTACCCGCAATACGACCGCCGATTGCGAGCTTCTTGTTGTATTTGTAGCGACCAACGCGGGAAAGGTCGTATCTGCGCGCGTCAAAAAACAGACCGTTGATATGGGTCTGTGCGCTTTCTACCGTGGGCGGCTCGCCGGGGCGAAGCTTGCGGTAAACCTCAAGCAATGCCTCTTCGGTATTCTTCGTGCCATCCTTCTGAATGGTGGCGTAAACGCGCTCGTCTTCACCGAGCAGATCGATAATCTCCTGGTCGCTGCCAATACCCAGTGCTCGCAGGAACACGGTAATGGGCATCTTGCGGTTTTTGTCGATGCGGACATAGAACACGTCGTTGGAGTCGGTCTCGTACTCAAGCCACGCACCGCGGTTTGGAATAACGGTGGAAGAAAACAGCTTTTTACCCGTTTTGTCAAACTGCATGCCGTAGTAAACACCCGGCGAACGAACGAGCTGCGAAACAATAACGCGCTCCGCGCCGTTAATGACAAAGGTGCCGCTCTCGGTCATAAGCGGAAAATCGCCCATGAAGATCTCCTGCTCCTTGACCTCTCCCGTTTCCTTGTTCAAAAGTCTCGCCGTAACGCGTAAGGGGGCTGCAAAGGTTACATCGCGCTCCTTGCACTCCTCTACTGTATACTTCGGCTTATCCTCCAGCCGGTAGCCTACAAAGGTTAAAACCAGATTTCCTGTGTAATCTGTAATGGAAGAGACGTCGCCAAATACCTCCTTCAAACCCTCCTCAAGAAACCACTTGTAAGAGTTCTTCTGCACCTCAATAAGGTTTGGCATATCGAGCACCTCATTGATACGGGAAAAGCTCATGCGGGTGTTTTTGCCCAGGTGCATCTCTTTGACATTTACCATATGCTCACTCCATTCTTGTTTTTAACCACTTATATAGATACGCAAAACACTGTGACAGGCTAAAACTGCAAAACAGTGTTTTTGCTTGTATGTACTTGATATTTAAAAGCTTGTATGCTATAATGAAATATCTCAAGGGCATAGTTAGGCATGATGATACAGTATATTATTGTACCACCTATTCCCGTTGGTGTCAATAAAAGAACTGTATTTTTTTCACTCCCTTGTGTATAATAATTTGTTGGGTTTGTCTAAGATATGTACCTCCTAAAAGCGCACTTCAAATTATTGTTAACCTAACATGAACAGTTTAAACAGATATATTGCTGTGATTGGTGTATTTTTCTCCTGCCTTGGCGGGAGTTTTTTCGTTTTGGGGCTCGTTTGAAGTTGCGTGCCCCGTTATCTCGTTACATAGGCAGTGACCGGCTCACGAAAGAGACCCGCCAAGGGCTACCCCGCAACAAGCGCGACTAAAAACAATACTTCCGGGTGGTGATGACGAAGCAAAGATGACACAGGAACATTTTAATACGATGGTCGTGCAGTACGAACGCCTTGTGTTTACCGTTTGCTATCAGCTCGTGAAGAACTACGAGGAGGCGCAGAACCTGACGCAGGAGACCTTTCTTTCGGCATACTGCCATATTGAAAGCTGCGAAGAGGATAAGGTAAAGCCCTGGCTTGCCCGTATTGCAACCAACAAAGCCAAAGACTTTTTAAAAAGCGCTTATTACCGTCACACCGTACTAAGCGACACCCCGGTTGGCGAGAACGTTGTCTCGCGCGAGCGATTACCCGACGACATTGTAATGACAAGCGAACAGGAGACACTCATTAAAAACAGAATCTACTCTTTAAAAGAGCCCTATCTAAAGGTAAGTGTTATGTACTTTATAGAAGAAAAAACGATTGATGAGATCGCCCTGGCGCTAAAGCGACCCAAAAAAACCGTACAAACGCAGCTATACCGCGCAAAGCTCAGTCTGCAGGATATGCTGAAAGGAGAGATGAACGGATGAACGAATACTTTAACCAGGACGGACACATAACCCCCTTTGCGCTTGGCTCACTTGTGCACGAAACGCAGCTTGACGAGCTCGCCCGTTTGGAGCTTTCCGAGCATCTCTCGTTTTGCGACCGCTGCCTAGACGCTTATATGGTGATGCTCGACGACAGTCTGCTGATTGACCCGCCGCAGACACAGGTACAGACCATTATAAAGCGGGTAAAACAAAAGGCGCGCATCTTGTTTTTTAATAAGTATACCCGCGTTGCCGTTGCGGCTTGCCTTGCAATTACGTTGTGGACCACAGGGGTGTTTAGCACAGAATTTGCGGAGAAAAACAGCCAGCTGATTGCCTCGGTCGGCAGCAGCGCCGCGACGCTGACCACCCGCATCTCGCAGTGGACGGACGATGTGACCCACGACCTGCAATCCTATTTTAACTTTGATGAATTGCGATTCTTTGATACGAAAGGAGATACCCTAAATGAAAAAGAGTAGGTTCTTGATTTTTATGTGCTCCCTAATCCCCGGTGCGGGAGAGATGTATCTTGGCATGATGAAGACGGGTGTAGTGACCATGTCGGCATTCTTCGGCATTATTCTCATCGCGGCGTTTCTTCGGTTTGAGTATATTCTGCTCGCTCTGCCCGTGCTGTGGTTTTATTCCTTCTTTACCGTGCACAACCACAAAAATTTTGCACCCGAGTGGCTAAGGCAGAAGGACGACCGCATGTTTTCGGGTTCGGAGGGCTTTTTTGAAGGTCGCCTAAAACCGCTGTTTGAAAAACGGCATAAGATTATTGGAATTGCGCTCATTGCGTTTGGCGGTTATGCGTTGTTTGACAACTTCGTCTCGCCGTTTCTATACGACCTGCGCGACCTGATCCCCTCGCTGTATACCCTGCTGCGCAATCTGCCCACGCTGCTTGTATCAGTGGCAATTATCGTGCTTGGCGTGTATCTGCTAAGGGGCAAAAAGGAGCCCGCACCTATTGCCGAGGATGACCTGACCCAATACGGAGGTGGCGGCAATGAGTAACGACACGGTATATACCGCGCCCCCTGCGCCCGCTTCCCCACCAACCGCGTCACCCCTGCCGGTGCAACCCCCAAAGATTCGGCGGGTTGGAACGTTTACGATGGGGCTTAGCCTGATGGCAACAGGCGGCGCTGCAATCTATAGCCTATTTAACCCTTCGGTTAACCTGTTAACCATATTCCGATTTGCCCCTGCCATCCTGATTTTTCTTGGAATTGAAATCTTGGTGTTTGCGATTATCGGTGGTTCGAGGCTCAAATACGACTTTTTAAGTATGGTGGTCTGCACGCTGCTCATCGGCACCACGTTGTGCCTGAGTGCGATTCCTTTTGCATACACGCATTGGGGTCCCGAGCGCAGCTATACCGAAAACCGATTGGAGGGTGAGCTGTACGACCTGTGCTATCAGCAGCTGGGAAACAACAGCAATGTATCGACGGTTTCGGTATCGGTAGACCTGCGCACCAGGATGGCGGACGAAAGCCTTACCGTCTCTTCTCTTGCCCCGGGCGACTGGGTTCGCTGCACCGTTGAGCTCGACGGCGATTATTCTTCCACCATGGCATTTGCAGAGAGCTGCAAAACCGTGATGAGTAAGCTGTTAAAAACCGGTGCCGAGTTTGATAGCGTGATGTTTACATCGGATGGGAATGTCTACTACGAGCTTGAACTAAACGGGCGGTATCGCCAGAGCATGACGGCAGACAAGCTGGAGCAGCTCGTTACCGCTTCACCCCAGACGGATGAGACTATTACGGACGAAGAACCCGTTGATCAGGCGGAGGAATCGGAGGGTGTACCCGCTTCTTCAGAGCCGGAAACACCCGACCCGCCCAGCACACCCAGCGTGTTGTAACCGATATAGCAATGCAATGCTTTGCTTCTTATTCGAATATAGTACAAAAAAGCAGCCGCGCGGCTGCTTTTTTATTTTGTAGTTGATGTAACCGTTAATACGCTTCGATGCGACGTTGTTTTCTAAGGGCATGGCGTCTTTCGCCGGCTTCCCATTCCCATTTATCCTGCTCTGTTTCAAGAATTAGTCCGCGAACGGCGGTGGGGCGTTCGCTCTCATCCAGGGCGACAAGCACCAGGTACGCGGTGTTAACGAGCTGTCGACGACCGGACAGGTCTTCAGCAAAGGTATCCACCCGCACCTCCATCGAGGTTTTGCCCACATGGGTAATGCGTCCCTTGAGCAGGATGGTCGTGTTGACATATGCCGCGGATTTGAACTGAAGGTTGTCTATTGCCGCCGTTGTCACGTTGCAGCCAGAGTGACGGCGTGCCACCACTGCTGCAACCACATCAATCCACTCCATCAGCCTTCCGCCGAACAGGCGGTTGTAGCCGTTGATATGCTCCGGCATTAAAATCTGTATCTGCTCCGTAACCGAATCACTGACGCGTTTTGGCTCAAGCTGCTCCATGGAATTGCTCCTCCCCTTTGTTCGGGTATCATTGTTAGAAAATATTATACCACAATTACTTGTTTGTTTTACAGCCTTACGAAAGAATCAGAACAAAAAATGGATTTTTACTTGTTTGGCAATAAAAACTATGCAACTTTTACGTTTTCAAACTGTATTACAGATACCGCCCTCATTTGCACTGCCGCATAGCCGCTAAGGAAATAGCGAATTAACCCGAAAAATTCCCGAATTAACAGGGTTAAGTTCCTTTTCCGTTATACACACCGAACCGTAATCAGAATAAAATAGAACGAAGAGGTGAAAAAACATGGAAACCCCAAGCATGGAATTTTGGATACAGATCGTCATCTACGCCATCACGTTCGGCGTGGTGTATGGTCAGCTTCAGACCAAGATAAAGTATATCGAAAAGCAGCTTGAAAAGCATAATAATTTCATAGAAAGACTATATAAATTAGAAGAAAGCACAAAACTTGCGCACGGTCGCATTGATGAATTAAAGGAGGATTTGAGATGAGTGATTATTCCGTATTCATTAAGCCTGAGCTACTAATCCTGATTCCTGTGTTGTATTTTATTGGGATAGGGCTTAAAAAGAGCGAGCATGTCAAGGATAAGTATATCCCCATAAGCCTTGGTGGCGCGGGCGTTTTACTTGCCGTCATCTGGGTAATCGCAACCACTGTCATCACAGGGTTTCAGGATGTTCTGATGGGTCTTTTTGTGGGGTTGACACAAGGGGTGCTTTGCGCGGCCGGCAGCGTATACTTTGACCAGACCGTCATGAAGCAGCCAAACAGAACGGACTAGTTGTGGTGGCTGATAATTAGAAGGGAGAACGCCGATGCCAAAGGTATGTATTGACCCCGGTCATGGCGCGAACGACCCGGGCACCACATTGGGTAAACGTATGGAAAAGGACGACAACCTTGCACTGGGGCTCGAGCTGAACCGACAATTCCTTGCACAGGGGTGGCAGACGGTACTGACGCGAAACGACGACAGCAGAATCATCCTTGCGCACCGAACAGCGCTTGCCAACAACGAAAACTGCGATCTATTTCTTTCCTGCCACCGCAACGGGTTTAAAGACTCTTCTGCGAATGGTGTGGAAATCTGGCTGCATTCTCAGGCCCCGCAGACCTATAAGGATTGGGGGGCGGGCATTTTATCCCGCCTTGCGGCGCTTGGCTTTACAAACCGGGGGGTGAAGCTAGGGCATGCGAGCGGCAGCGGAGAGTACGCCATAAACCGCGATACCGTAATGCCCAGCATGCTGCTGGAGCTTGGGTTTGTGACAAGCGACAAGGACAATGCCATATTCGACGAGAATACTAAGGCGATTTGCGATGCCATCGTACGCGGTTGCAGCAGCTTCTTGGGTTACGCGTACAACGAAAACCCGGTAGATCCCCAACCGCCGCCCGACGGCAAAACGTATACCTTAAACGCCACCAAATTGCGAGAGCAAGGCTTTACAAGTATCGAGATTTCGTTATAACGGTTCACGGGGCGAACGCCATGCGCGTTCTCCCCGTTTTGTATGCTACCTATTTCTCCTCCAGCGCGGCGACCTGCTGTGCCGTTGGGGACACAAAGATGGTTTTGTACGGGTCGTATATCACAAAGCCGGGCTTTGCGCCCTGCGGCTTTTTGACGTTCTTTATCTCGGTGTAATCCACCGGCACCTGTGCGCTTTCGCGCGCCTTGCTGTGGTACGCCGCTATCATCGCCGCCTGCTCCATCGCAAGCGGGGTCGGCGTCTTGCCGTCGGTGACGAGCACGGTGTGAGAGCCGGGTATCACGTGGGTGTGCATCCAGATATCCTGCTTCTTTGCATCGCGCAATGTCAGGCGGTCGTTGGCGATGTTGTTGCGCCCGACCAAGATTAAAAAGCCATCGGAGGAGCGGTAGCGCAGCGGACCCTGTAGCTTCGTCTTTGCCGCCTTTGCCTGACCGCGCCGACGCAGATAGCCCTGCGCAATCAGTTCCTCACGTACCTCAAGCAGCTCTTGCTCGCCCGCGCTTCGATTCAGCACGTCCAGCACCGATTCCAGATACGAAAGCTCCTGCTCGCCCAAGGCAATCTGCTCCTTCAGCTTATCCTCCGCGGTCGCAGCCTTTCGGTACTCCTGGTAATACCGTTGCACATTCTGCCGGGGTGTGAGCATGGGGTCAAGCGCGATCTCTACCTCTGGCAGCTCCTGTTCGTAGAAGTTCTCTACCCGTGCAAACAGGTCGCCCTTTGCAACGCGGTAGATGTTTGCGCTCAGCAGGTCGCCTTTTATCTTAAGCTCCTGGCGACCCTTGGAGGTCTTAAGCTCCTCGCGCTGGTTTGCGACCCGACGGGTGGTGCGCTCCAACGTGCCGGTTAACTGTTTTAGCAGATCGTGACAGCGCTGCCGCATACGCTCGATGCGCCCGCGCTCGCAATAGAATACATCAAGTAGCTCCGAAAAGGTTTCGTACTCTACCGTTTGCAGTTTGCCCCCGTACTGGTTGATAGAAAGGAACGAAAAGTCCATCGGCTTGCCCGTTTCGTCAAGTACCACGGTGGGGGTGGCATTGCCGTTTTGCAGGATGTCGGCTACGCTCCTTACAAAAAAGGCAAGGCGATCCCAATGCTCCTTTGTAAGCTCGCTTTTGAGCAGCGGCACACCTCTCGTGGCAAACGACGCGATCTCCCGCGCAAGAATTGGCGAAACGCCCTCGAGCACCGACATGAGCACCTTAGAAAGCTCGCCGTCGCGCGCGTCTGTTACGGCACGTACCACATCCTGTGGGTCGGTGTCTAGCAGACTAAGCCGCGCCTGAGACGGGGGCAGTGTATAGGTCATTCCGGGCAGAATCTGCCTCACGCTGGAGGTCTCTAACCCCACGCGCTTGACCGAGTCGATAATCCTGCCGCCCTCGCCGATAAAGATAATGTTCGAGTGCCTGCCCATAATCTCGATGCACAGCGTTAGCGTGACGGCATCGCCCATCTCGCTGGTCGCGGCAAAATCCAAAAACAGCACACGATCGAGCCCCTGCTGGCGCACGGCGCACAGCCGTGCCCCCGAAAGGTGCTTGCGCAGCAGCATACAGAACATGGGCGGAGTCTGCGGGTTTTCGGGCGCGTTCTGTGTAAAATGAATCCGCGCGCCCTCTGCGCCCGCACTCAGCAAAAGCCGCACGTTGCCGCCCTTTGCACGCATCTGTATAATTAGCTCGTCCTTTGAGGGCTTGTGAATCTTATCCACCCTTGCGTCAAGCGCAGTCTGCGAAATCTCGCGCCCAATCAGCGACAGGGTAGCTCCGTCAAGTGCCATACCGCATTCTCCGTTTCAAAAAATCAGGCGCGCCGCCATCGGTTTTAGCGGCGCGCGGCATTATACATAACTAATCGGTTCCATAGAGGATTTACCGAGGATAAACTCCACGTCAGAAAACTGGTTTTGCAAGCGGTTTTTCAGCACCGAAACCGCCAGCATCTCTGTGGCAAAATGCCCCGCGTCCACAAGCGTAATGTCTTTGTTTTTTGCGTCAATAAACACATTGTGCTTGACGTCACCCGTCACATAGGCATCACAGCCCGCAGCAATGGCAGACGAAAGGTACTCCCCGCCCGAACCGCCGCACACCGCAACCGTCTTAACCGGCGCGCTGCCTTTGGTGTACCGCACACCCCTTGCACGGATGCGCTGCGCGACAAAAGCGGCAAAGTCGTCGGCGTTCATCGGCTTATCGAGCACGCCCACCCTGCCTAGGGAGATGCTGTCCTTCATGGCGTGGTTAATAAAGATATCGTAGGCGGGCTCCTCGTAGGGGTGCGCCTTTTTCATGGTGGCAACCACGGAAGAGAGTCGGCTCTTGGGGCAAATCATCTCAATGCGTGCCTCGCGCACCTCCTTGGCGGTGCCAAGCTTGCCGATAAACGGGTGCGCCTGCTCCCCGGGGCGGAACATCCCCTTGCCGGTAACCTCAAACGAGCAGTCGGTGTAGTTGCCGTATGCCCCCGCACCTGCTGCAGCCATGGCACGTTTCACATTATCGGCATCCTTCTTGGGGACAAACACCACAATCTTAAAGTACTCGTCGGTGGGGATGCTTTTGAGCCCCTTAAGCTGTCTAAGCCCCAGCGCCTGTGCGAGCACATCGTTTACCCCGCCTTGGGCTAGGTCAAGGTTCGTATGTGCGCATATGGCGGAGATGTCGTGCTTAATCATGCGGTATACCACCGGCTCGCTCTGCGCGGTAACCGATTTTATCGCGTCGAATATAACGGGGTGATGGCTGATAATCAGGCGTGCGCCCGATATCACCGCCTCGTTGACCACATCGTTCGTGATGTCTAGGGCAAGCAGGCACTTTGTCACCTGCTGCTGCTTGTCGCCGGTCAAAAGACCGGAGTTGTCCCATTTTTCCTGTTGCTTAAAGGGTGCTATCCGGTCAAGGTAGCCGTAGATTTCGCCAACCGATGCCATAGTTGCTCCCCCCTTCTGGTTTGAATGTACTTAGTTAATCAAGCGTAACCCCTGTCTCGCGCTCGATTTGCACTATAAACTCTTGTACCTGCCCCGCGAGCGTCTCGCGGTCTGGCAGTGCAGATGCAAGCAAGCCCTCTGCCTTGTACCGCTCTTTTTTTAAAAGCCGTCTAATATACTCGCGGGACTGCTCGTCCGTACTGCCACACAGCCCGCCGAGTGATACCTTGAGCGCATCGGGTGATTGAATCCGCTTGCCTGTATAGTGCGCACAAAGGACGGTGTAGCAGTGCCTACCCACGCATACGCCGCGTTCGCCGATGATTTCATACCCGTTTTGGTACAGGTAGCGGCGCAGCTCCTCCGGCTTTGTCATGGGCTGTAGAATTAAACGAATCGATTCGCTTGTAATCCAGCTACAAGCGTCTAGTATCTTTACAATCAGCTCGCCGCCCATACCGGCAATGACGATATCCTGTGCACCCATTGGAGGAATTGCCGACAATCCGTCGGATAGCATCAAGCTGATTTTATCCAAAAGTCCGTACTGCACCACCGTGTCCCGCGCGCGGGTAAGGGGCAAGGAGCCGATGTCACACGCAAACGCACGGGGGCATACCCCTCTGCCCACAAGATTTGCCGCAAGGTAGCCGTGGTCGGTTCCAATATCCGCAAGCACGCTACCAGGGCGAACCCATTGTGCCACTGTGGTAAGCCGTTTATCCAAGACAGGATAGTCCATTGCAACTCCCCTCCCGCTCACGGTCAATCCGCCGCAGCTTCTATGTGCTGCTGGTCCGCGTTGAGCTGCTTGACCGTACGGCTTGCAAGAAACACCGTAATATATTGCGTTGCCGTGAGCGCGCACATCGCCACAAGGTAGCCAATCTGCGTCTGCGGAAACAGAAGAACGATGACAACGCCAAGACATCTGCCCATACCCAAACTAAAATCCTTAATACCCAAAAACTCGTATTTTGCTTTTGCGCCGTTTTCAGTTCTGCCAAACAGCGAAAACATAATTGCCGAAATCGGGGTGAGTAAAATGATGTTAAAGAACGCATTGATACCGCTCATTAACATGATGGTGGCGGCACTCAGATTAAAAAGCAGCAAGCCGCTAGCAACAAACAGCACGGTAACGCCAATTAGCGTCCACCGAATACGGTGGTTGGGGCGCAAAAACCGCGCAATTGTCCAGTTTGCCAGGATGCTCAACAGCGCGGACAAAAAGGTGTTTAGCCCAATCAGCGCCTCATTTTGCACCACCCCGAACAGCAGTACACTTAGAAAAAACGTAAATGTTCCCTCGCGCAGCCCTTTGACAAACTCGCACAGCATACAAATCTTCCAAAGCTTGTTGCCACAAACATCGCGTAGGGCAAGCTTAAAATAGGTTTGCTTGGTTTTGGAGGGGATGGCAGGCACCTTGGACAGATTCAGCACAATGGTGACGATGGCAACCGCGAGCGAGATGCCAAACATCACGTAATACCCCGCCATGCCCGAAAAGCTGCTGATTACAAGCCCAGAAGCCGCCGGCATTATCAGCGAAACCATGCCGCCCGACATGCCCATCAGCGAAAGACCAACGTCGCGGTTGTTTTCATCCGAAAACTCGATGAGCATCACATTGTAGGCGATCCAGTACGCGGTGGCGGCAAACGCCGATAGAATGGCGATAATCGGCATGCCCACAGCAAGGGTTCCCGTGAGCATCAGCGCAAAAAACGTGATGTACATGATAATATACAACAAAATCCCAGTGCGGGATGAAACGCTGGGTGAGGTCTTGCGCATATAGATAGCGCCCAGCGGCATAGAAACCGCAAAGCAGAAGAAGAAGATTACGTTGTACCATAGGGTAATCGAGTTGTTCCCCGTAACACGGATGAGCAGGGTGTTAATAAAGATGCCGTGTAGGTTTGTAAAGATTAAAAAACAGGTATGTACGCCCGCAAAGGTCATGAACTTTTTCGGCAGCACCGAAGTGCCCAAAGCATCCGCAACGCGCGACTTAACGATTGAAAAACCACGGTTCATAGCAGTATTGTGCCTTTCATATTAACAACATTGTGATGCAGATTGGTAACGGCTTATAACCGTGCCGAAAATTATGTGCAAAGCTAAGCCGCCCGATGGCAAACGCCCCGGACGGTAGCCGTACAACACCATTTTTGTGCGCCGTTTAGGCACAAAAGGGAGAATTAGTTGTTGCCTATAAACTCGTTGATGTCGCCGATTAGACCGTCACAGTCAACGCCGTGAACCATGCACGCCTGTTCGATGCTTTCTCCGCGCGATGCGGGACAGCCGAGACAATGCATGCCCATGCCCAAAAAGAACTGCGCGGTTTCGGGGTGCACGTCAAGCACCTCACCAATTAGAGACTCTCTTGTTACCATCATCGTTATTTCATTCCTTTCCGCGATAAAGGGACAACCTATCGAATTACTACTATTATAATGTTCCGCCCGCAGCAATGCAATATACAAAGTTTGAATAATTGGCTGTTGCTATGTCGGTTGTAAACTTTGTTTAAACATTATCCGTTAAAATTGATAATAAAATATTGGTAATATATAATGGTGGATATCGGTGAGCCCGGTTTACCCGGGGCATACGAGTTTACATCTATTCGGCATACGTTTTATGAATTGTAGAGGATGAAAGTGGGGGCCTTGCGAGTGGCTAGGGAAAAAGGAAAGAAACGACATGTTAAGCTGATTGTGTTTTTATCAGTGGTGGCATTGTTAATTGGTAGTTTGGTAGTTTACAACCTGTTTTTTATGGATAAAACCGTGCATATCACCGCAGTAACAGTAGCAAAGGGGGACGTGGAGCAGTTCGTTTCGCTCAAGGGCACTGTCGTGTCTTCCGAGCAGGAGGTGCTGTTTGCACCCGCACAGGTCACGGTGCATGCGTTGCACGTGGAGAAGGGCGACATTGTACAGGCGGAGGATCTGCTTGCGGAGTTTGATGTGGTGGACCTGAAAAACTCGTACAATCAGGCGTCTTTGCAATATGCAAACGCGAAGCTTTCTTATGAGGACGCCCTGCGCAGCAACGAAGAGAACAACGAAAAGGCGCTATTTTATCAGCGTCGGCTAAGGGATACGCAAGACGAGATTGATTCTCTTAACGAAATCTCGGACGCCGCAGAGATTGCGGAATTAAAAGGCGACATTGCCGAATTTAAGGCGGAGCGAAAGGCGGCGCTGAACTCGGTTATGAGCGACGAGAAGCTTGCCCAGCTAAAAAACAGCATGAATCTTGCGGGCATCTCGGTGAACTCCTCAAAAAAATACCTTGATGAGGGCAAGGCGGGTATTATGGCGGGGATATCGGGAGTTATTACAGAATTAAACCTCAGTGAAGGCGGTATGACCAGTGGTGCTGCCAGCGTGGTGATTCAGTCGCTGGAAAATCCCGAAATCAGCCTGTCACTTGGTAAGTATGACCTTGGCAGGATTAAAACGGGGCAGAGCGTAATTATTACAATCGGTGACGCAGAGTACCCCGGTCACATCTCACACATCGACGCGGTTACCTCCGTTGAAGGCACGAACACGGTGGTAAAGGCAAAGGTTGCGTTTGATATGGTGCCGGAGAATGTCGTGCTTGGCATAGAGACCGACCTTTCCATCCTAGTTGCAAGCAGACACAATGTGGTTGTTCTTCCGTTTGAGGTGATACGCACCGACCGCGAGGGCGACTACTGTTTTGTGATAGAAAACGGCTTAAGCAAAAAGGTATATATTGAGCTTGGTATCGGCTCCGACACCCATTCTGAGGTGCTTTCCGGTTTAGAGGAGGGCGCTGTGGTGGTGTACACCGCCCCAACATCCCTGACCGAGGGCATGCCTGTAACGATTGACTCTCAGGATTAAAGGGGTGTGAGGATTTGATTTATGAAAATATCCGAATGGCGCTAAAAAGCATCCTGTCAAATAAGGTGCGCTCGCTTTTGACCATGCTTGGCATCATTATCGGCATTGCATCGGTCATTATGATTATTTCGATTGGTACCGGCGCGCAGAACAAGCTGATGGGCGAGATTTCGCGCATTGGCAAGGCGGCTGCCTCTGTTTCGGTGGATGCCAAAAAGGCTGAGGACAGCGATTACCTGACGCTCGAAGACCTCGACGCCATGCAGCAGGCTATTCCGTCTATGGTTGCCGCCACACCCGTTCTTCAGGCCATGGGGTCGATAGAAGGACGCAGTGAGGATTACGACGCAATATTTATGTGTGGCACCGAACACCTGCCCGAACTATCGGGGGTAGCGTTTACAAGTGGCAGAAACTACACCCAAAACGAGTATAAGGAATCGCGCTACGTGTGCTTAGTCGATGAAAGCACGGCACAAAAGCTGTTTGGCAGCACCGATGTGACGGGTCTTTCGGTAGACGTTACCATCTCTCGCCGCACCGCAACGCTGAAGATTGTGGGCGTGACCGAGAGCAACATGATGTTCCAGGGTGGCGTCTCGATGCTTTACATCCCCTATACAACATTCACCGCGATTACGGGGCAGACGCCCTCTATCGCCAACGTGTATCTACTGGCACAAAGCGACGAGCAGGTTGACGGCATGTGTGCATCTGCGCTGAAGATTCTTGAGCGCCGCCACAACAACAGCGGGCAGGATATCTACTCGGCGGAAAGCATGAACCAGTATGTGGATACCCTAAACACCGTGATTAACCTGTTTCAAACCTTTGTTGCGGCAGTGGCTGCCATCTCGCTTTTGGTCGGGGGCATTGGTGTTATGAACATCATGCTGGTAGCCGTGACCGAACGCACCCGTGAGATTGGCATACGCAAGTCGCTGGGTGCAAGAACCGGCTCGATACTGGCACAGTTCTTAACCGAAAGCGGCATCCTCACCCTGCTGGGCGGCATCATCGGCATCATACTTGGCGCGGGTGGTGCGCTGGCTGTCGGTATCCCGCTTGACGTGCAGCCGATATTGTCGCCCCAAACCATCCTGTTCTCGGTAATCTTCTCCTGCTCGGTGGGCATCTTCTTTGGAATGTACCCCGCAAGAAAGGCGGCAAAGCTAAGACCAATCGACGCGCTGCGCCACGAATAAAGCAATTGCAACAGCCGTGAGAAGTATTCTCACGGCTGTTGCAATTGCAGCTAGCTTGTATCAATATGTACCTGCGGCGGTAAAGGGCTTGCCGTCTTTTAAATAGGCATCAAAGAACTGCAGCATAATGCCGTTTAACGTTTCCAGACAATAGCGTGTGTCTATTGTCGCCTTTCGACCCGAATCAAGTACCCCTGCAAGGATGGGCGAAACGAGCGAAAGGTCGGTAAGGCTCATATGCTGCGCGCCATGAAACACCACTTCAAACGACGCGGGTGCCGTAGCCGATACCAGACGGTTCTGAAAGTACTCCTCATCCTCTGCTAAGATTCCGTTGTCATATAAAAACTGAGAGTAGATGTTTAGGAGCGGGGCGGGATAAGGCTCGGGGTTTACGGTGTACGCGTCGTTTTCTACCCCTGTCAGCTCGCACATCATCGGCGCGTCGATGTTGATAACAGCACCGATATCCTTCCTTACCCTTGGAACACCCATCGCCGCTGAACCGCCCAGTGAGTGACCGAATACTCCGATTTTCGTATCGTCTACAAGCTCATACACGCCGCCCTTACTATCGAGTATCGTATCGATAACAAAGCTTAGGTCAGTTACGCGAATGTCCATCCACTTTTGAAAGAGCCTGAGGTTTGCTTGTTTGTCGTCGCTTAGATCGGCGTACTCCTGCATGTAGCCGCTGTCGACCATCGTAACCTTATTGTTGCTGTCTACCGTGTAATACGAATGGTACGGGTGGTCAATAGAGCAAACCACATAGCCGTTTGCGGCGAGCTGCTCAAACGCGGACAGGTTGCTGTTTTTGATACCGCAAAAACCGTGCGAGAAAACCACAAGAGGGAACTTGCCCTGCACCCCTTCGGGATACCACAATGCCACATTGACCGACCTGTTTTCACCCGCGTCGGAGTAGGTTTCGGTGCGGGTTTCGTCCACATAGGTATAGAGGGCGGTTGCAACCTGGTAATCCCCCGAGATCGTCGGTTCTTTGTATTGCGGAAACAGGACAGCGGGAAGAACGGCTGTCGCAAACAGAACAGTCCCGCCCACCGCTTTCAGGATCGCCCCGCCTTTGCGAAGTGGCTTCTCCGCCTTTTTACCAACAAGCTCGAAAGTACTAATTATGGATAAGACCAGCAACACAACAAGCAATGTAATCCACCGCGCACCCCATTCAAACACCTGCAATAGAAGCAGGAGCGACAACACGCCCAGAGCTCCAAACCGCAGAGCGTGCAGGATGGTCTTGTGCCTTGACCCACTAAGTAGACAATACCCCGTATACCCCACCTGCAATACGACCGCAATGATTAGTACAATACTACCAGACATAATAAAAAACCCCTCCGTTTCATTTCTGATGTCAGTATAGGCTTTGCGCCGTGACATCGTCAACGAAACAGAGGGTAAGTTGCGTTAAAACGCACTAAGATGCATCACTTCCGGCTTTGCAGCGCCTTTAGCCCTTGGTTCATCTGCTTTGCATCTCGGTTGCCCAACACCCAACTGATTACGTTGACCGCAAGATAAACGAGAAACACCATCAGCATGAACAACAGCGCGCCGGACAGCTCGGTAAAGTTTCCGTTAAGCCACCCAAACACCGTAAGCGTTGTAATTAGCACGGCAAGATGCAGGATTTTTCGTACCATGGTCTGCCGCAGGTTAAGCTCCCTTTTGGAATAGAAGATGAAGGACGGCAGCGTGCCGATAATGCCGGCTATCAGCGGCGAGTAAAACGCGTAAAACCCAAGCTCTTCGCCCGGCATCAGCACCGGACCAAAAAGTGCAGAGGCGACATTCACGCAGGTGGTGATGATGAAAAACTCCATCGCACACTGCTTTAAAAAAACACGAAAGCTCATACATTGCCCCCCGTTAAAAACGACTTTAGCTCCGGAACATACTGGCGGGATATGATGACCTCTTCCCCATTAAACAGCTTTGCCGCAAATCGCCCGTTAAAGATGGGATACACGCTGCTAATCTTCATGAGGTTTACAACCATCGACTTTGCGCACCGAAAGAAATGCTGCGCGCCGTACGCCGACTCAAACTCATACAGCTTGCATTTGAGCTCAAACGTCTGGTTATGGGTATACGCAAACACGCGGTTGTCCACCGCCTCCACATAAAAGATATCCTGCAAAAAGATGCGTGTAATCCGCTCGTTCTTGTAGCCCGCCACAGAGCCGTCGGTAGATTTTATATAGTGCTCGATGCTCCGCACCCGGTCGTTAACCTGATGGCAGCGGATAACCACCTGCTCGGTTTTACTTGCGTCTATTTTTTCTATTGTTACGTTCACTTAGTCACCTCGAGTTGCTGTTGTGGGTCATACGTTTAGTCACACAGTTTTGCTCACATCGTTGTCTTTCACCATCTGATGATAACACAGATAGTGCCCGTTCTCGGTTAGAATACGGTGATATGATAACGGCAGATATCCTCGGTTACGATACATCTCATAGGCAGGCAGTGATGCCGATACCTGTGCCTCGCTGTATCCCGCAAAAATCGTTTCTTCAAAGGCATCCATCATCCTTGTTCCAAGCCCTCTGCCCTGAAATTGAGGCAGGATGAACAGGCGGCATATCTCGTTACCCTTTATGCTCCCCGTTCCTGCATAGTCTCCATCGCATACAATCAAGTAGACCTCTCTTAGCCCGATTGCATAACGAATCCGTTCGGGCGAATGGTGCTTTAAAAAGTACTCAACCGCGCCCGCAGGATAGTAGTTTGGATAAACCGCCGAAATGGTTTGATGTACGATGGCGGTGACCAAGGCTTCGTGTTCCTGCACCGCGAGGATGATGTCTGACATAAAACCCCTCCATAACAATGCAAGCGGCGTTGCAAAACGCAAACTGTCCTCTTGACGCCGCTCACACCGTAGTCAATCTCTCCTAAGTGGGTTTAATAGGTTAGCCCATAGCCGACATCAAACAGCACGCGCTCGGTGCCAATATCCTTAACCGTGCGGTACCATGGCATGGGCAGCTTGCCGGAAAACGGGCTTTTGCCTATCAATACATTCGCAACCCCGTCCGCTTCGCTGCCGGGCAGATAGCACATCACCGCCGCGTCCCAGTCGCTTAGATATTCGTCGATGATTACCTGCCTGCCCGCAACGATAAGCGACACGGTAGGCTTGCCGAGCTGTTTAGCAAGGGCGATGGCCTCGGTGTTGCCTTTGAGCGCAAGTTTGCCGGTTATCGACATATCCTCGGTGTCGCCTTCCCACTCGGCGTAGGGGATTTCTCCGACACAAAGCAGCACCACATCCGCCTGTGCTGCCTGCGACGGGTCGGTGAGGATGGTCAGACCGTATTCGGACGCGGCGGCGTTAAGCCCGTCAAGGATGGTGGTTGCGGTCGTTACGTAGCGGGTACTTACACTGTCCTGCGCGCCCTGCCACGAGATTGTCCATCCGCCGCACTGTGCGCCGGTGTCATCCGCCGCAGGACCAATAACTAGAACCTTTGCACCACGCTTAAGCGGCAGCACATCGCCGTCATTTTTAAGCAAAACCAGGCTTTTTTCCACCAGCTGTCGTGAGAGGGCACGGTACTGCTCGCTGCCCACCTCATCAACATCCGCCGTAAGGGCTTGCTGCATCGGGTCGTCAAACAGCCCCATCTGCTGCTTTACCGAGATGATGCGCGTCACCGCGTCATCCACGCGACTTTGCTCTATGCTGCCCTCATTCACCGCTTCTATAATGTACTCATAGCATTCCTTGTATTTCTCCGGCTCCATGAGCATATCAATGCCCGCGTTAATCGAGGTGATAACCTGCTGCTTCAGCGAACTACCGGGGATGTTGTGAATGGACTCCCAGTCGCTGACCACAAAGCCGTCAAAACCCATCTCGCCCTTGAGCACATGGGCAATCAGCTCCTTGTGGGCGTGCAGCTTTACCCCATTCAGGCTGCTGTGGCTGACCATCACCGTTTTTACCCCCGCATCAATCAGGGATTGATACACCGCTAACAGCTCATCCACCTGCTGCTCGGTCAGCGACGCGTCGCCACGGTCGACGAGATAATCGCCCTCTCCCGTGCCGTAGGCGATGTTGCCGTCGGCGAGGTAATGCTTGGCGCAGGGCATAACCCCGCCGTCAAGCTGCCCCTTGGAATAGGCGACGCCAAGCGACGCCACAAGCTGCGGGTCGGAGGAATAGCTCTCATAGGTTCTGCCCCAGCGTGGCTCGGTTGCGACCGCAACGCAGGGGGAAAAGTTCCACAGCATGCCCGACAGCTTCATCTCCTGCGCGACGGCATAGCCCATCGCGTAGGTAAGCTCGGTATCGTTTGCCGCGCCGATGCCGATATTGTGGGGAAACACAACGGTTCCCATACACTTGATGTTACCGTGCACCGCGTCGGTCCCATACACAAACGGGATGGCGCTTTGGGATTTCAGCGATGCTACCTGAAGACGCTGCACCGTCTTTTTCCAACCGTTTGCCGTGGTATCAAGCCTACCAAATTCACTTAAAACCGAGCTGAAGTTGTACTCGCTCAGCTCCTTTTCGGTCACGAAGTACACCGCGCCTTGCACCATCTGCGCCGCCTTTTGTTCTAACGTTAGCGACGAGACAATCTCCTGCGCACTGCGCACGGTTTCTATTCCAGAAATGGAAGACGAACTTTGGGGTTGCGTTAGTTCGGAAGAGACAGGCGGTTCGGATGCGATTTGGACGGTCGGCGCACAGCCGAACAAAAAGACAAACAACGCAAGAGTGAGAGCGCATAGCGGTTTCAATCGATTCATGACACATTCCCCCGTTGAAAAGATGTGGTTGATTTTTTATCATCATACCATAACCTTACTATCTTAGGTAATCATTTCTTGCTCATTTGCAAAAAGAACCGTAACCCAGATACGTTAAATATCTAAATCACGGTTCTTAAGTTACTACAGACTGTGTAGTGTTACTGTGTCATTCTACTTTCTTTACTAAGAATAAAGTCGCCTAATTTTTCCCTTAGTTCTGTCATCCACTGGGGTTCCTCATCAAATCGTTCTGCTACACATCGGATAAGCCTTGCATAGCCATACAAATTGACAAAGCGGCTCATGAGCGGAGATGACAGTCTCATCTCCTCGGTATAGCAATGCTCTGTCTGATACCCCCTAAGAAACTCATCTTTAGCCTGTTGACACGCCTTGCCGGACAGCTCTTCTTCTATACAATCGAAGACCTGTACAATATCCAGTGCATACCAATGGTACATTCCGTCATCAAAATCGATGACGGAACACGATTTGCTGTTTTCATCGTAGAATACATTATCAAACTCGAAGTCATAGTGAACCAGCCCATAATTATCATTGTTCTGCGGAAGCTGACTAAGCTGATTTTTTATAAGTGTTAGTTCCAAAAAAGCAAATTCCGGAGCAGAATACTCACGAAGTACCCCTTCAATCCATTGCAAAACCTCCGTGTGCGCCCATTTCTTTGTAACCGCTTTGTACTCGGCTGATAACGCATGGAGCCTTCCTAAGGTTTTGCCGTAGTTGTACATCACCTCATCCGATTTATCCGTCCACTCAATTGGTATTCCCTTGACACATTTGAATGCTGCCGCATAATAATCGCCCCATTGCGTGTTTAGCTCTAATAGTACATCTCCGGTTTTACTTGCTATGGGTTCCAGTGCGGGATACCCTGCGCCAACTAGATACCCGATGTATTCGAGCTCTCCGATGATATTTTCCTTGATTTTTTCATCTACGGGAGCTAGGCGGATAAAACAGACGTCTGCGCCCCGGAAAAAGGGATACACCGCATTTGCGGATATCCGATATCGCCCCAACATCTCATCTAGTCCTTCATGATTGTGCTCCCAATTGCGCAATGCCTCTTTTGCCAGATCAAAATTTGAGTAAAGATGTCTTAATCTCAGCATACTGCTTATTTTTCCTTTCAAAATAAAAAAGCACTCCTGAAAAACAGAAGTGCAAAATTTACTGCCGAAAAATAAACATGAGTGCCTGTTATGTAATGTTTATTAGGCGGGCAATATCACTCCAATTTTTCATCACAAATAATTTGGTCATGATAGCTGCTCACCTGCCTTTCAAGATTCTTGATTATTTTACCACAACATTTACAAAAAGTAAATAGATATCACTGCTGGCTTTCGCTTTGTTTGTTATGTGAATATACATGCAACAGCTTTGTTCTGTTTGGAGGGTCGGCTTGCGAGGAGTCACCAAATACGCAAAGTGTACACCACGCAAAGAAAACCCTGTAAACCGTTGAGGTCACAGGGTTTTCGATGCAAGTAATGTCAATTCTGGATATCAACTTATTATTAATTAGGGATTTGAACTGTCATCACGTAGATTATGCTCATTTTGTACTATCATCGTCTTTTTTCTGTTGTGATGAGTAGATGACAAGCGTACCGCAAAATATGGCTATCATACAACAAAATGACGTAATAGCTGATGGGTTAAAAGAGGATACAAATAGGTTAATTGCTGATATTAACACAGCAATAGAGGAAAGCACGCAACCAATCTTTGCAATTTTCATCTTGCTTTTCATAAGAACATCTCACTTTCACCAAATATAAAAAATCCGTATTTTCCCTAATTCTATCACACAAAAACAATAAAGTCATGTATGAGTTCAAATCCTCATACATGACTTTTAAATGGTGCGGGCGGTGGGACTTGAACCCACACGCCGAAGCATTGGCTCCTAAGACCAACGTGTCTGCCATTCCACCACGCCCGCATGTTTGCCTTGCTGCCACTGCATAAAAGCGGCACCAAAACCGCCTGCCCGCAACAGCATAACATAGATTATATCAGTCTTAGCCCTCACTGTCAACAGCGCGTTCCCCTCCACCGACATTCTTTTTTCTTCTTGGAATCGGGATAATTCTTTGTTAAACCTTTGACAACTTCATGCTGCTGTGCTACAATACGGCTGTAACAAAAAAGCAATGTGACCCCGCGCGCTTATGCGCCCGAGAACACAGGGCTTAGCAGTTTTTCACCCGACCGCAAGGTGCTCCGAGCGGAAAGGCGCGCATTCTGGCTTAGCGTGTATTATATACTAAAACACGAACCGTTAGCCGTTATGCTCTCTTTTCGCGCCCTTTTTGTCGGGGGATGCGAACAGGGAGCTTTTTATTTTGCTTATTTTAAGAAAGAAGGGGCGGTTTTGCATGGATAAGCGGATTGGAATTGTGGGTATTGTTGTGGAGGATTTATCGTGCGTAGAGCAGGTAAACGCCGTGCTGCACGATTTTGCAGCGCTTGTCGTTGGGCGGATGGGTATTCCCTACCGGGAACGCGGGGTGTCGGTGATATCCCTAATTGTAGACGGCGCAAACGATGAGATCAGCGCGATGACGGGCAGGCTAGGGCGTATTGCGGGGGCTTCGGTAAAATCGATGATTACCAAAAACACGTAACCAAACACATCATTACAGGGATATTTTGCGATTGCAGGCGGGGTTAATCCGCAGGCTAAGTTTTGGAAAGGGATTTGTGTAGTATGAATTTTTTAGAGAAGTACAGAGACGAGTTTGCGCGCTATGACGAGATGGAGCAAGACTTTATTGACGACGATAAGATATGGGCTCAGCTCAACAAGTGGCAAAACCCCTCCCGCGAGGATGTGCGCAGGGTTCTTAAAAAGGCGGAGGGCTGTGTGCGCCTTGACCCCGAAGAGACCGCCATCCTGATTCAGAATCAGGACGAGACTACGATAAACGAGATGTTTGAACTGGCACACCAGCTAAAGCAGGAGGTATACGGCGACCGCATCGTGTTCTTTGCGCCGCTGTATATCAGCGACGAATGTGCAAACAACTGCACCTACTGCGGCTTTCGCAGCAGCAACGCCGCCATGCACCGCAAGACCCTTTCGATGGAGGAGCTAGAGCAGGAGGTTCGCATCATGATTGACGAGGGGCAGAAGCGCTCGGTACTCGTCTACGGTGAATCGCCTGCCACCACCGCCGAGTTTATCCGCGACACCGTCAAAAAGGTGTACAGCATAAAAAGCGAAAACGGTGCGATTCGGCGAGTAAACGTCAACTGCGCGCCGATGACGGTGGAGGAAATGCGCCTGCTCAAAGACATTGGCATCGGAACCTATCAGGTGTTTCAGGAGACCTACCACCACGAGACGTACGCAAAGATGCACCCCGCGGGTACCATCAAGGGGCATTACCGCTGGCGGTTGTACGCGATGGATCGCGCGCAGCAGGCGGGGGTGGACGACAGCGGCATCGGCGTGCTGTTCGGACTGTATGACTGGCGGTTTGAGGTGATGGGGCTGCTGTACCACACCATCCATCTGGAGGAGACCTTCGGCGGGATTGGTCCACATACCATCTCGTTTCCTCGCATCCGCCCCGCCACCGGCACGCCCTATGCAAGCAACCCGGAATACGCGGTGTCGGATGAGGACTTTAAAAAGCTGGTTGCCGTTATCCGCCTTTCGGTGCCCTATACCGGCATGATCTGCACCGCGCGCGAGCCGGAGCAGGTACGCCGTGAGGTGTTGCCCTTGGGTGTTTCTCAGGTGGACGCGGGCACGCGCATCGGTGTGGGGGCGTACACAAAAAGTAAAGCAGCAAACTTTATGCCCGATAAGGAGCAGTTCACGATTGGCGACACCAGCTCGCTGGACAGCACGGTGATGCAGATCTGCACACAGGACGCCATCCCCTCGTTTTGCACCGCCTGCTACCGCGCAGGGCGCACCGGCGAGGAGTTTATGAAAGTGGCAAAATCGCGGTTTGTACGCAACTACTGCATGCCCAACGCCATCTTTACCTTTAAGGAATACCTGCTTGACTACGCCTCCCCAGAGGCGCGTGCCAAGGGCGAAGAAACCATCCGACAGCGCGTGGAACAGTTCAAAGGCACCGAGACCTACGACGTTGTTGTCGAGAACCTGTTACGCCTTGAAAACGGAGAACGCGACCTTCGGATATAATTTTATGTTAACCTTTAGATACAGAAAGGCTTGTTTTTATGATGCAGCTTCTACTTCACGACGCGCGGGAGTTTTCCGCGTACCTAAACAACGCTTCTAAGCAGGAGCTGACCGAGCTTCTCCGCTTTTTCTTTGAGGAGGCGGACGAAGATGCACGTGCTGCACTTCGTCAGTGCGCCGACGCCCTGCGCCGCACCCATTACGGCGAGCGGGTGTACTTTCGCGGGCTGATTGAGTTTTCGAGCTACTGTAAAAACGACTGCTTTTACTGCGGTATTCGCAGCGGCAACCGTAACGCCGTGCGCTACCGTCTGACGCATGAGGAGATTCTCGCCTGCTGCGAGCAAGGCTACGCGCTCGGCTTTCGCACCTTTGTGCTGCAGGGCGGCGAGGACCCTTATTTTACCGACGACCGCCTATGCGCCCTAGTAAGCGACATCACCGCGCGCTACCCCGACTGCGCCATTACCCTTTCGCTCGGCGAGCGCGACCGTGCGTCTTATCAGAGACTCTACAACGCGGGCGCAAGGCGTTACCTGCTGCGGCACGAAACGGCAAACGACGCGCACTACGCCATGCTGCATCCCGATAACCTGACCCTTGCAAACCGCAAGCAGTGCCTGTTTACCCTGCGGGAGATCGGCTTTCAGGTGGGTGCTGGGTTTATGGTACAATCGCCACACCAGACGATAGAGACGCTGGCGGACGATTTGGTATTTTTACGTGAGCTGCAGCCGCACATGACAGGGCTTGGACCGTTTGTTCCACACCGCGATACACGGTTTGCGCACTACCCCACCCCCACGGCAGAGCGTACTTTAATTTTGCTGTCGCTCGTTCGTTGCCTGTTGCCCAAGGTGCTGCTGCCCGCCACCACGGCGCTTGGCACCATCGATCCGCTGGGCAGGGAAAAAGGACTGCAGGCGGGTGCAAACGTGGTGATGCCAAACCTCTCCCCCATCAACCACCGCAAGGACTACGCACTGTACGACAACAAGATATGCACTGGCGAGGAGGCGGCAGAGTGCCTTGCCTGCCTGTCCAAACGCATTGCCTCGGCGGGCTTTGAGCCGGATTTCTCCCGCGGCGACCACATCGACCTGCAGGCTCACATAATGAAATGATAAGCTAGGAAGGGATGATTACACGCTATGAGCGACTTAAACGCAACCCCCACCGCAAGCCGCGTTGCCATCGGGCTATTCGGCAGGCGAAACGCGGGAAAATCTTCGCTGCTTAACGCGATAACGGGGCAACAGATTGCGGTGACCTCCGAGGTCGCGGGCACAACCACCGACCCGGTTTACAAATCGATGGAGCTGCTACCCATCGGCCCCGTTGTGTTGATAGACACCGCAGGGCTAGACGACGAGGGCGAGCTTGGCACGCTGCGCGTGGAAAAAACCTATGAGGCACTGCGCAAATGCCACCTTGCGGTTGTAGTGTGCGACGCAAAGGATGGCATTACCGCAGAGGAGACTGCCTTAATTATTGAGCTACGGCGCAGAAAAATCCCGTGTGTGGGTGTGCTGAACAAAAGTGACACGGCACAGCTGACCGAGGAGGATGTTGCGCGAATCTCTAAGCAGGCGGGCATCCCCATGGTATGCGCCAGCGCCACGACCGGCGAGGGCATCAGCGAAGTAAAGCAGCTAATCATCGACAACGCACGCTTTGCTGAGGATGACCCCTCCCTTGTAGAAGGGCTGGTAAAGTCGGGAGACATTGCGGTACTTGTAACGCCGATCGATACGGGCGCGCCCAAGGGCAGGATGATTCTGCCCCAGCAGCAGGCCATCCGCGACGTGCTCGAAAAGGACTGCATCGCGGTTGTGACCAAGGAGAGCGAGCTTGCCCTGACCTTGGAACGGCTGGGCGCACCGCCCGCAGTGGTAATAACCGACTCGCAGGCGTTTGCAAGGGTATCTGCAGAAACGCCGGAGGACGTGCCCTTGACCTCGTTTTCCATCCTGTTTGCGCGGCAGAAGTGCGACCTAGCCGAGATGGTGCGCGGGGCAAGGCGGGTAAACACACTGCGCGCGGGCGACCGCGTACTCATTGTGGAGGGCTGCACCCACCACCGCCAGAAGGACGACATCGGCACGGTAAAGCTACCGCGCTGGATTACGGGTCTAGCGGGGTCGGGCATTGCGTTTGAGTGGGCAAGCGGCGCGCATTACCCGCGCAACCTCGCAGACTATGCGCTAATTGTTCACTGCGGCGGCTGTATGCTCAACCGCAACGAGATGCGCTACCGTGTACAGACCGCGCGTGAAGCGGGGGTATGCATAACCAACTACGGGGTACTGATTGCCCATGTGCTCGGCATTCTTCCCCGCGCGGTGGCGCCCTTTGCCGAGGCTTGCGGCGTGCCGGACGAAGGCGCACAGTGATACAGGGGATGGACACATAGCATTGGTTTGCAAGCCGACTATCAAAACAATCAGCGCGCCTTGGCTTAAACCCCAAGGCGCGCTGATTGCTTGTTGTGCTCGCTAAAGGATGATGCAGATGAGACCCGAGCAGCCCTCGTTGATGATTCGTTCAATCGTTTCGCTCATCTTAATTCTGGCGTCGTTTGGCATGCGGCTTAGCTTGTTGTGCAGCCCCTCGTTTACCAGCTCATGCAGGGATTTGCCGAAGATGTTTGAGCTCCATATCTTGCGGGGGTTCTCCTCAAACTCTTTGAGCAGGTACATCACCAGCTCCTCCGACTGCTTTTCGGAGCCGACTATGGGCGATACCTCGGTTACGATATCCGCCTTCATCATGTGGATGGAGGGCGCCGATGCCTTGAGGCGTACGCCGTAGCGTCCCCCCTGCTTGACGATCTCCGGCTCGTCGAGCGTCAGTTCGTCAAGCCCCGGCATTACAATGCCATAGCCGGTTGCATTTACCTCCTGCAATGCGATGCGCACCTTATCGTACTCTCGCTTCATGCCCGCAAGCTCAATCATGCAGGGCATCAGCTCCGCCTCGGAGTTAATCTCAAGCCCCGTTGCCTCGCCCAGTATTTTGTAAAACAATTCGTTCGCCACACCGATATCAACGCGGGCGGAGCCTTTGCCCATGTCAATGCCCTTAACCTCTACGTTGTTTACATACTCGCACTGCTTTACATTGTCGAGTTTGCCAGATATCTCGCTGACGTGCTTAATCTCGGCGGCGGCTGTCTTAATGCTGCCGCAGACGCCCGATTTAAGCCAGTGGTTGTTTTCCAGCGACATAATCCAACGCGGGATGTCTACCAAAATCTCCTTCACCGGGAACTCCATGAGCACCTTTCCGATGATGCCCCGGATATCCTCCTCTGCCAGGTGCAGGCAGTTGACGGCGGTGACCGGTACACCATGCTTGTTTTCGAGTTCTTCGCGCAGCTCCTGCGCCTCTATTCCATCCGGGTTGCGGCTGTTGAGCAGGACTACAAACGGCTTGTTAATCTCCTTGAGTTCGTCTATTACGCGTTCCTCCGCCTCTTCGTACTCGCTGCGCGGTATCTCGCTGATGCTGCCGTCGGTGGTTATTACAAGCCCGATGGTGGAGTGCTCGCGTATGACCTTTTGCGTACCGATCTCCGCCGCCATGTTAAACGGAATCTCGCTGTCAAACCACGGGGTCTGAACCATGCGCGGGTTGTCATTTTCGATGTATCCGATTGCACTGGGCACGATGTAGCCCACACAGTCAATCATGCGCACGCTGAGGTTAACGGCGTTCTCCAGCTTAATCTCCACCGCTTCCTCCGGCACAAACTTCGGTTCGGTGGTCATAATGGTGCGCCCTGCCGCAGACTGCGGCAGCTCGTCGTTTGCCCGCTCGCGCTTAAAATCGTTGCCGATGTTGGGCAGCACAAGCGTTTCCATAAACCGTTTGATAAAGGTGCTCTTGCCGGTGCGTACCGGCCCGACCACACCGATGTAGATGTTGCCGTCGGTTCGTTTAGCGATGTCGGCGTATATATTACGGTTATCCACTCAAATCCCCCCCTTTGCTTAGTGCTCGCCCGAAGCGGCTGCGGTGGGAATCAGAAGCATACACCGATTCCCCACCGTATCGGTCGTCAGCTCGTTGCTGTTTGCTATCATCTTTGCCGAGGTGTTATAGCGCTTGGCAATATCCCACACCGATTCGTTCTCCTCCGCGAAGTAGATAATCAGTGCCGCCGACTCTGCCGCTTTTTTCTCGCTCTTTTCATTTACCGCCATTTCGGTCAGCACGTTTTCTTTGCCCACCGAGAAGATGCCCGCGCTGATAAACAGCGTGCAGCGTATCTCTATCTTATCCTTGCCCACCAGCGCATACTGGGTGTTGAGCACGGTGGCGTTGCAGTTAACCGATGTGTTCTCTCCGGGGTTATCTACCCTTGCGCGGTATTCAAGCTCGCCGTTGCGCTCTAAGCAGTTGGTTTCGCCGTCGTTTTGCTCGGCGAGCATACAGGTCTTGACGGTTCCGGTTACCACTAGCTCGTTGTTCTCTACCTTTGCGGTCTTTACGGCCACATCGCTCCATACGTCCAGCACGTTTTCCAGCTCGCTAACGGTGATATCGTATGTGTTCTTTATGGTGTGCTCGTTGCCCATAACCGCATTGAGCCGCTGGAACAATACCTGTTTTGCGGTAAAGGTCGAATCGTACTTGGTAGAATACATATCGGTAACCACCGGCACCTCGTTGCTTTTGTATGCAACGGCATTGCATGCAATCTCGACAGAGAGCGCAAGCACCCGCGCCTCGCCCTCGTTGTTTGCGCGCACCTCGGGGGTGACGGAGTTGACGTTAAGCAGTAAGCGGCACTGAGAATTTTCGTCAACCCCCTCCACATCAACAATCTGGCTGATGGGCAGGGTGTATTCCAGAACGTTTGCGCTGTTTGCCTTGTTGTCGGCTGTATACAGAATGTGACCGCTCAGCTCCGCCTTGAGGATAATCTTGTTGGCGATTACCTTGGTGTCGGTGACCACGCAAGCACCCTCGGCACGAACCACTGCGCCGATAGAATCCTTACCGTAGCCGACATCAAGCTCCTCCTTCACGGTGAAGGAACGCGAAACGTTCGAGATGGTTCTGCTGCTTTTAACCATCTTGCTCTTAATCTCCACGTTCATCCCATTTGCCTCGGTAATCACCTGCTCGGTGCGCGGCGCGCTGACAACGGCGCACACACTCAGCGAGCCCTTGATATCAAGCCGCCTTTGAGAAACGGGTCGGCAGTTTACATAATCTGTTGTGACGTGTGCCTCCACCGACGGGTTTTCGGGCTCGCTTTTGAGCTCGATGCCGGTGGTAAACGGAATCTTGTGTTCATGGCTGCGCAGACAACGGGCGTCGTCGATGTACAGCAGCTTAACGCATGCCGAACCATCAATCACCAGCTTTTCTCCGATTACCTGCTTGCTCATCACCTTTGGGTCGATGTCGCACCGAAGCACGCGCAGGATGTCGGGGCAGTAGTCCGGCAGCATCAGGTCACAGCTTACGGGCTGTTGTACACAACCGTCGTACACAACTTCATTTATGGTAACAGCCTCTTTATTGACCATAAGCTCCATAAAGATTACCTCTCCTTTTATCAGTTTTCTATCACATACATATTCAACCCATGTCCAAGATATGCAAAAAAGAGGCACGCAGATAAACAAGCTTACCTACCTTT
>JAEZVA010000002.1 GCA_023443315.1 Bacillota bacterium
GTATAACGCAGGAAAGAGTGGGGTTTCCCACTCTTTCACACGAACATTCATTACTTTTATAACGATACCATAATCGCACTGATTTTGCAAGTGCTATCTTACATTATTATGAACTAAATTGTGTGAGAGTAAGCAAAGAAACAAAATTCGACTACTCCTCCATCTGCTTGCCCAAAAACGACGCGGCTGCCTGCACCAGCTTAATCTCTACCTCTGTTACGGGGTTTGGCGTGTCTCCGCACAGATACATCACCGAACCTGCCACGTCACCGGAGGCAATAATCGGCGCACAAACCAGCGCATAGCGTTCAACGCCTTCGACCGGCTGCATCTTGCGCTGATCCTTACCGGAGTAGGAGTACGTCTTGCGCTGCTCCATCAACTCTTCAAGTTGTGGTGAAACACGGCGTTCGATGAGCTCTTTTTTCGGAATACCCGATACGGCGATAACATGGTCGCGGTCGCATACTACGACCGGCTCGCCCGCTGTTTTGTACAGCACTTCGGCATACTGTGTCGCGAAGGCTGAAAGCTCCCCGATTGGGGAATACTTTTTAAAGATAACCTCCCCGTCGTTATCGGTATATATCTCTAGGGGGTCGCCCTCCCTGATACGCATGGTTCGTCTGATTTCTTTTGGTATCACAACGCGCCCCAAATCATCAATGCGTCTTACAATTCCCGTCGCTTTCATTGATTGTGTTTCCTCCCTAATCAATATTTATAATAGTAGTAGTAAAACGTTTCCCCGTTTTAAAAAGCGGAATGTAATCTGATATCACATCAGCAAAGAGTTCGTCATACATTCCTTTCCCCTCGATGATACTAGTATTATTTGCGCCGCTGCGCACATTATTCAATTATAACTGCAAACAATTGGGCAACGACTTTGTATCTTGATTCATCTTTGGAATTGAAAGCTTGAAACCGGCAGAGACGCGGGTTTTGCGGTATGCTTCGACGGTAGGCATTTTTTTATCGCGGCTGAATGGAATGAGTGCGGTTGTGTGCAGTATGTAATTACTATTTAAAAAATAATCCCGCAATCATAAAATGATTGCGGGATTATTGTATTTGTTCTGTATTTTCCCCACGAAAGGAGATTTAAAAAATTATTTCAACACTGTCAGCAGCAATATTAGTACAGCAACCAAAATGCCGGCTCCCCCGATTGCATAATAAGTCTTCAATCTATAAAAGAATCGATGTATCGGTAGGCATTTATTCAGTTTTTATTACGTCTTGCTTTTCTTCAAATCTGATATGCAGTCTACGGCATCATCAACCGCTTCCCTAATTCTAACATTGCTGTACAGAAAAAATTCTCTTTACTCAATGCCATCAGTAGCGGGTCTCCTATACTAATTAACGCAGAGCATTATATCCGGGATATTCTAGCCCATGTTGGGATTACTGAGATTTATGAACGAGCTGACCTGTACATGAAACGCCGGACATTTTAAAAAACAATTAATCTCGCTCCAGAAACTTCACCGTGGACAGGCAATGTGAATCATCTTGATTGCTTGAAGCAATACGGCAAAAGATAAATGAATACGGGTGGTAGAATGCTGTCATACCGAAAAGTTTATGTGGAAGTTACCGCTACATTTGCCAAATATGGAAACATCATTTTACTTTCCATACGATGGGAAGATACATAGCCAGATAAGATACCGCCCAATTTTCCAAATAGACTAATGCCTATTCTGATAAGAATTCGTTTAAAACCTTTGCGTTTTCTTCAAAATCAACCATAATTAAGCTTCGTCCTTCTGAAGCGGTCTTTCCATAATAGGTTCCCTTAACCGGAATTGTCATCTGGGTGGCCTCTACTCCTAAAAAGCTGGGCAGTTCAAAAAGCCATGATGCTATCTCATCAGCTTTGATATTTGTTTGAATTTGTGAAAAAACTTTATATATAAGAACGGTCATCTCCTTAATATCTAAATGCCTTGCCTGATTTATTACCGCCTGAATCGTAGTTCGTTGGCGCTGGATGCGGCTCCAGTCGCTGTCAATAAAACGCAGCCTGCAATACTGCAGTGCGTCATATCCATCCAGATGGTTGAGCCCTACCGTCACCTTTTGCTGCGTAACCGCATTGGTATACACCTCGTTGTTAAGAGCTTTTACTTCCGCTTGGGTCAACGTGATATCCACACCGCCCACCAAATTGATAATTTCTTCAAAAATGCTGAAATTAACCCTAATATAACGATTGACATCCACCTTCAGACATTCCCTAACGGTTTGTAGGGTTAAGTCTGCTCCACCATAACGGAATGTATGCGTGAGCCAGTCATCATCCTTTCCAGGTATAGGTACCGCGATTCCCCGTTCTAGGCTCACAAGCCTAATCGTATGCTTCTTTTTATTTACAGATAAAATCAATATTGCATCCGCTCTTGCGTTATCGTTAAGTTGGCTGTCTCTTTCATCGGTACCAAGCAGCAAAAAATTATATACATCCTTATTTTTATAAATATCTCCTTTAGGTACTTGAACCGCAGAATGGGCACTACTGTTTTGCGGCGTAATGTTTGCTGAGTAGCCCGCTGTAAGGCTACTGCTTTTTACAGATTTCTCGGCAAAACTATTATCGCTATTAGGACTTGCATAGGTATCTAAAACCGATGCAGACATTAAAGAGAATACACAAAGAAATAGCAAACCCGCTCGAAAGAGCGGTTTTTTAATTTTATTTATGGAATTAAACATCCAAACACCCCAGTTTATATATTTACGCATGCATCTTAACAGATACAAGGCTTTAGCTTGTACGGCCTTGATACATTGTATTTAAAGCGCTATGGCACATGACAATATTGCATCCGAAAGTTCGAAAATCTGCTGTAAGCATCTCGAACCGCATCTTTTTTCAATAGCTTTTACGGCTTTATTATAGTTAGGCGGACGGGTAGTCATATTATGTGCGTCAGTACCCAACACAATAGGAACGTCATAGCTAAAAAGCTCTAAGATTAACTTGCGTCTTAAGGGTGTTAAAAAGCACTCGGTATTAAGCTGGTACACCACATCCAAATATGCAAATGCCTCTACTATTTCTTTGACTGTATGAAACCTCAGATAGCGTTCAATATGAGCAAGTATGATATGCAAACCTTTCGTACAACAAACACTATCAATTTCACGCATTGTTTGAGGAGTGATTCTTTTGTATGGCAGTTCCAGCAGAAGATAATTAGTCTTTTCGATACACAGGGCTTCAAGACCTTCCAGCATTGATATACCTGGTACCAGATATACCTCAGCAGCAAGTCGTGTATCCATATTTCTATGAATATCCCGCTGCTCTTTCAGCTGTTCATAAGCTTTCTGACGTTCTATTAAAAAATCGCCAATTGAAATTTGATCAATGTAAAAGTGTGGGGTAAATACAACTCGGTCTACCTCCTGACGTTGCAGCGCGGTTAACATTTGCAGCGCAATCTTGATATTCTCTGCACCGTCATCTACCCGTGGAAGTATATGTGTATGAAAGTCGGTATACATCCAAGACACCTTCTCCTTTCAACAGCTTGTCAGCTTTATGCCTCTGCACTTTTTGAGTAATCCAGCCGATTGTTGGCGTTTGCATTGGGTACAACCCCAATAATTGGTATGTTGTAATGTTCTGCCAGGTCCTCTTCCCCCTTAACGGTCGCATCAAACAGGTTAACAAGTAACACCACGATACACGCTCCTATCAGCCCCATCATCATTCCGATTATCGTATTTAATTCAACCTGCGGGGAGGTTGGCTTATCGGCCGCTTTCGCTTTGGCGATAATTTTAACCGAGCCGCCGGAAACGATCCGCTCAATTTCGGGGATTGCCATTTCTGCATACCGATTGGCAATATCGCAGGCAACCTGAGAATTTGTGTTCTCCACTTTTATGGATAGAATCTCTGTGCCGTTTACCGCACCCATAATGACATTCTTCCTTAATTCTTTTGGGGTGATGCTTAAATTCTCCGCCTCAATCACGCTAGAAACAAAAGGATCGCTGTTTAGTATAACCGCATACGTATTCACCAACTGCTGCGAGGCGTTAATATCGTTAATGTTTACCCCCTGACTCAGCTGATTATTAGAGATGTTGTTTACATATAACAACACCTCTGAGGTGTAGGTATGGGGAACTAGAAAAAAGCTAACGGCGAAGACTGCTGCGCCTATTAACAAAGAGACAAGAACAAGCACCTTCACACGTTTGAGTAGAATTGATAAAAGCTCTGAAATAGTTATTAAGTCCTTCATAAATACTCTCCTATATTTTTATCTATCCTGTGAAACAGGTTGCATTAATATTTATACCTGTAACCTTTTTTTGCATTGGATTGTGATGCGTTTAATACCACGCCGAGTATCTTGGTTCCAGTAAACTCAATGCCGGATATGGCCTTCTTTAACTCAGGGTGCAGGGTCTTTCCCTCTTTTACCACCAATAATACTCCCGATACAAGAGGCGCAAGAGCAAGTGCATCAGCAACTACATTCACTGGAGGGGTATCAATAAAGATGTAATCGTAATTTCCCTTACAATAATCCAAGATATTAATCATCCCTCCAGAGGATAACAGCTCGGCGGGGTTTGGTGGGATTGCGCCGGAGGTTAAGACATCAAGATTCTCCTCAACCTCATATTGCAATGCCTTTTGCAGCTTGCAAAATCCGCCCAGTACCCCTGAAAGGCCCAGATCATTTTTTGTATTCAGTGCCTTGTGGACCATAGGCTTTCTTAGGTCTGCGTCTATAAGCAATACCTTTGCTCCCATCAGCGCCATTGAAATGGCCAGGTTGATGGAGGATGTGGTTTTCCCTTCCCCCGGTAAAGAACTTGTGATGAGAACAACCCTGCTGTTCTGTGAAGCAAGAGCGAAGATCAAATTCGTACGAATCGCTTTGAAAGCCTCTGTCATCGAGAAAGAGGACGTTGGTGACAAAACCGGCATTGCTGCCTTGATAGACATCTTTTTACCCTTAACATCTGACTTAAACTTCATTTTTCAATTATCCCTTTCCTGCCGTAGCAGTTAGATTCACACCTTTGAAGCCTACCTTTAAATTCTTCTGTTATTGCTAAACTGAATTCCATATATTTACATGTATCTACAGTATCATCAAAATAGGTAGTTTGTCAATATATACCAGTCTATATGTTGTAATTAATAAAAATTTACAGTTTATATTTAGCATCTAAATATATATTTAAAAGCAAATATTGCATATAAAAAATTAAAAATCTGTATATTTCCCTCTTAAAAAACTTAATCTTATCTACAAGATATTGTTGTTTATGTTAAATTTTAACTATACACTGTATACATGGTTTCGTTGATTTATTTTCGCTAACCTAAAAATGAAGAATCAAGGAAATGATCAAAGTTGAGAGGGACGTAATATGCAAGAGACAGAACTGTTAGTTTCGAAGGTTGTTGATGCCAATACGCTTAGCGTGTTAACGCAAAAAGAAATTGTTACTGGTCGTATCTTTACCGCCGTCTATAAGCCAAACAATAACTATTTGTTCTTGAAAAGACTTTTTGACATAGTTTTATCTGTAATAGCAATTATATTTTTAGCCCCGCTTTTTTTAGTTGTAGCAGTGGCCATTAAACTGGACTCTAAGGGGGGCGTTTTATATACACAGCCCCGCGTGACAAAGAATGGCAAGGTTTTTAAGATGTATAAATTCAGAAGCATGTGCGCAAATGCAGACGAGTATTTAAAGGATCTGCAACACCTCAACGAAAAAGACGGTCCGGTATTTAAAATTGTAAACGACCCAAGGGTTACACGAGTAGGAAGATTTATAAGAAAGACAAGCATTGATGAACTTCCCCAGCTGTTTAATATTCTTAAGGGTGAAATGACAATTGTAGGTCCTAGACCCCCGCTGGTAACTGAAGTAGAGCAATATACCCCCCAACAGAAGCAGCGCCTCACAGTTAAAACCGGCCTTACCTGCTACTGGCAGATAAGTGGAAGAAGCGAACTGACATTTGACGAGTGGGTTAATCTGGATATTAAATATATTCAGGAGCAAAACCTACGCACAGATCTAAATATTATTGTTAAAACTATCCCGGTGGTTTTAATGGGGCGGGGGGCGTACTAGTTGAATACAGAAGAGCCGATACATATTGTTCATGTGGTTGGTAAGGTGGTTACTGGCGGTGTAGATGCCGTGGTTATGAACTATTACCGCCACATCAATCGATCCAAAATACAGTTTGATTTTATTATGGACGGCTATGGCAAGACTCCAATTGACGAAGAGATTATTGCAATGGGCGGACGAATATATAAGGTTGAGCCCTATGATAAAAATATCCTTAAAAATTTTCTTCAATACTACCGCATCTTTAAAATTAACCATTATCAAATTGTACATGCCCACCTGAATACACTGAGTGTCTTCCCTCTTCTCGCAGCTACTCTAGCCGGTGTCAAGATACGTATTGCCCATAGCCATAGTACTGCTGTGAAATCGGAGTACATACGCACCGCGGCTAAATATATGCTACGCCCGTTTGCAACGCTTTTTTCTACCCATTACTGTGCCTGCTCCGCTTATGCAGGGAAATGGCTTTTCGGCATGCGAAGCTTTCAAGCCGGAAAGATAAGAATCATACCCAATGCCATAGAGATCGAGCGATTTTCCTTCGATGCGGAGACACGGTCACACACACGAAGCCTATTAAACCTTGGGGATGCTTTTGTGGTGGGGCATGTAGGGAGATTCATGTACCAAAAAAACCACGATTTTGTCATAGATATCTTTCAAGAGATTTACAATGAGTGCCCCAATTCGTTGCTGCTGCTAGTTGGCAGTGGAGAGTTGGAAGGTGAGGTTAGGGATAAGGTAAAATATCTCGGACTTGACAAAAGCGTAAGGTTTCTTGGCGTGCGCTTTGATGTGCCGCAGCTGTTGCAGGCAATGGATGTGATGCTTTTCCCCTCGCGTTATGAGGGCTTGGGGTTAGTAACGATCGAGGCGCAGGCTGCAGGCTTGCCAGTCATAGTATCACAGGTGGTGCCTGCCGAAGCAAAGGTGACAGATCTGCTGTATTACTGCACCCTTAAGCAGCCTTCCGCTGATTGGGCAAAGGCGGCGATTGCCATAACCCACGGGAATGTACGCCATAGCAATACCCCAGAGCTTTACAAAGCAGGGTTGGATATTAACCAATCGGCACGAGAGTTGGCAGTATGGTATGAGCAATTGTTCGGGGAATGTAATACGGGGCAAAAAACAAAAGCAACGTCCAATAAAGAACGAGCGGAAACTGTTTCTTACTAATTCTGATTAGAAACATGCCGGCAGAGACTTGACAGCCATTGTGTGTGGTTGTTGTGGCTCTGTCGGCCGGAATGTTTATTTTGGAATTCGTATTTAACAGCTCAAGCGAAAAGTATAAGGAAAAGAGTTTGGTTATGAACAAAGAAACAACCCTGCAAAAGGGAACTGTTAAACTGCAGCTACTGTTGCTGATAATCCCCATTGCTGTTTTTGTACAGTTAATCCTGCTGCCACGGCTGCCTCAAAAGTATTTCTATGATTCCAGTTACATATTGAGCATCTTTTTGGGGCAGCGTGCTGGCGCGGGCGGATGGGCATTTACGGCTAACTTTTTTAAGCTGTTGGATTGGTTTCACTTTACTACGCTGAGTGAATGGTCATTCCTTCTCTCCTCCATCTTTACTCTTTACCTGCTTATAAGCCTGATGAAACAACCTGCTTTTACAGTACCTGATTATCTATTGGTATTTTGCGTGACGGCGCTGCTGAATATCTATGTTTTTAGGATGAGCAAGGAGCTTCTTCAGTATATTATATTTATACTCGCCGCGGGTTTTATCCGTTCACGGCTTGAATACAAGATTAAGGTCTTTATCATCGGGGTTTTACTCGCGGCAGAGGGCGCTTGGTTCCGAAGTTATTTCTATCTTATTTGTGTACTGTTTCTATTTTTCTGTTTTTTATTAAATTTAAAGGCAGTCGCAAACAAACGACGTCTTATAGTTTTGTTCAGTATCAGCTGTATTGCGGGTCTTTTCGCTCTAAAGTACATTTCCTATGAGAATTACATGCAGTTGATTACCATTCGTGATTATCTGACAATAAGCCGGATAGACAACGCGGATGCGAACACCCTTATTGTCAACCTGTTTACTACCAACGGCTCGCTGCTACTTTTTATCGCAAATTATATCATCAACCTGTTTCGAATATTGTTTCCCCTTGAACTGATAGGCAAGGGCGCCTTTTATCTGGCTTTTGTCTTTTTTCAACTACTCGTTACAGCAAAGATAATTGTTGTCTGCGTGGGTGAAAAAGAGGCTCTGTTTTCGCCGTCAGACGGTATAAACCAAGAAAATCGGTTGCAGATAGGGTTTTGTTTTATTGCAGCCTATTATTTAGTGAGCATCATCTTTGAGCCGGATTTTGGTTCGTTTATCCGCCATGAAACGGCTTTCTGCCCAATCCTATTCGATTTTTTCCTTTTAAAAAGCGCTAAAATACCTGCGGTGAGTTTATCATGCGTGTTACCCTCCAGATACATTAAAGATCGCTCAAAGCAGTTTATTCGCAGCCCCATTTAATATAACTCCTCTTTTTTCTATGAATGAATACAAAAACAGAAATCGGGGTAACTGATGAACAAAATTGCTAGAAATACCACCTTGTTAATTATTACCACCTTACTTGGCAGGGCCTCGGGTTTTTTACGGGAGCTTGTATTGGCACAACGGTTTGGAGCAAGCACCATAAGCGACGCATATGTGGTGGCTTACACCCTACCTTTTGTGCTGCTTATGGGGGTTGCCTCGGCAATAGCCACCATCTATATTCCCCTGTTTATGCGGGTCAGTGCGCAGAGTAAAGCTGAAGGTAATCATATAAGCAGCAATCTGGTTACGATATCATGCCTTCTGGGGCTTATTCTCTCTGCATTTATTTCGGTATTCCCGCAGGGCATCGTACGCCTGTTTGCCGTGGGTTTTGATGCGCAGGCGTTTAATCTGGCGGTTTTACTCGTCCGAATCATGATATGGTCTCTCACACCGATTTTATTGGCCAACCTATTTTCCTCCTACCTGCAAATCCAAGGTGTTTTCTTCATCTGTGGTTCCTATACCTTGCTTGTGAATATCTGCATTATTGTGTCACTGCTCAGTGCAACGCCCGAAAATCTTTCCGTTTTAGGCTTTGGCGTTCTGGGCGGATATTCCGTTGCCTGCATTTTGTTTGTATGCGTTAGTATCAAGGAAGGTTTTCGTTATACGCCAGTGCTTGATTTTAAAAGCAGCGAATCCAAAGCATTTTTTGTGCTTTTTTTACCGGTATTTTTAAACGGAGCAGTTCAGCAGGTTAATAGCCTAATTGACCGCAGCTTTGCTTCTACCCTCGCGGAAGGAACCGTTTCAGCAATGAACTATGCGTCAAAGTGTCAGGAATTCATTACCGCAGTTTTTGTCGCTTCAATGGTGACCGTTTTGTTTCCACAGCTTTCTCGGTTACATAATATTGGTGACGACCAAAAAATAAAGGAATATCTTTCTCATGGGCTCGGCATTATTATAATCTTTATTCTGCCGGTTACTGTCGGCCTGATTGTGCTGGCGAAACCAATTATAACTCTGCTTTTTGCACGGGGCTCGTTTAATGAACAGGATATCCGGTTAACCTCCGAATGCCTGATATTTTATTCTGTGGGTCTGATTGGCTATAATATCAACCCGCTGCTTTCAAAGGTCTTTTATGCGCTTGAGGACACAAAAACCCCCACCATAAATTCCGCAATTGCTGTGGGCTGCAATGTACTGCTGAATATGATTTTAATACGCGGGATGCAACACCGTGGCCTAGCACTGGCTAGCAGCATCGCATCTATTATAACCACCGTGCTATTACTAATCTCGCTTCATAAAAAGCTGGGAGCGCTGAACCTGCGCAGTCTCTTTTTTAGCGGCACAAAAATCTGTGTGGCATCGCTAATTATGGGGGGCTTTGTTATTGCTGCAAACAGCATGCTTTCCCATCTGTTCGGCAGCTCATTCCTTTCGAATGCAGTAAACGTGACCGTTTCAGTTTTACTAGGCTTACTGATATATGCTTCTTTCCTGTTAATTTTACGCGTTCCTCAGGCAAATGAGATTGTAAATATCGTCAAAGCCAAGTTGAGCCTTCTGTTTTTTGCTAGACGGACTCGGCTGAAATCTTAGTTGATACTTGGACTTGTTTGTAAAATCCATATGGTTGTGCCTTTTGTTTGTTGAGCTTCTAAGAATACTATTATGGGCGATGACATTCTTATATCCGATTAGAAAGGATATTAAGCTCAAAATAAGTTTCTGTTTCTGATTTTTCATCAAACGAAGGAGGGGGAGAGCGAAATATGTATCCTTTAATCTCGGTAATTGTTCCCATTTATAAAGCAGAACCCTACCTTGCCCAATGCCTTTTTAGCATTGCCCACCAAACGTACCAAAACATTGAGATAATCTTAATCGACGATGGTTCCCCAGATCGTTGTGGATATATCTGTGAGCAATATGCTCTGCGCGACCAACGCTTTCGAGTACTTCACCAGCCTAACCAGGGGGTATCCGCAGCTCGCAATAAAGCAATGAAGTGTGCCTGTGGAGATTGGCTGACCTTTGTTGATGCGGACGACTGGCTAGAGGCGAACATGCTCAAGCAGCTTCAATCTTCGAGTTGTTTGCAAAGTGGCACAGATGTGGTAATTGGCAATACCTATAAAAACTATATCTCCGCACAAACAAAACTCATGCCGGGTAGTGGCACCTTCGTAGTACAAAACAGAAACGTGATGCTGGCTGCCGTGCTAAGCGGAAGTGGCATGGACGGTGCCGACATGCGAGGCCCGTGCGGAAAGCTGTACTATCATCAACTAATAAAAGAAAATAACATCCGCTTCAGTGACTCTTTGTCCTATGGTGAAGATATGATTTTTAATTTACAGGTAATGAACTATGCACACAAAATTATAGTTGATAAAAGTGCGTACTACCACTATCGAATGAATATGGAGTCGGCTTGTAGAAGCTTTTCACCTAATACTATTGAACGTACCGACAAGCTGATACAACAATGCAATGCCATAATAGGCAACAATCAAGAGCTGCACTTACCGAACCAATCAGGGATTGTAAGGCTGATTATGGCTGATTGTGATTGCTATTTCTTTCATCCAAACAATTTAGCTCCCTTAAAAAATAGATTAGCGCAGCTAAAAAAATTCCTTTCCTGCGAACCATATGCCACCGCGCTTGGACTAAAGAATAACCCTTATGTAACAAGGAAGCAGCGTATATTCGTATACCTTGCAAAAAGGTGCTGGGTGAAATCGCTATGGTTATTGTATCAATGCAAAGGCCTGCTGGATAGGATGCGGAGGAAAGTGAGTAAGTCTGGGGCAGGCAATCAGCAATACGCCACCACATGTAAGGAGTGAGGCATGATGGAACCTGTACGTGTATTACATATTGAAATAACAAATCAAATTGGTGGGATTGAAAGGTTTCTCTATAGCCTTTATCAGAGCATTAATCATAAACTGGTGCAGTTTGATTTTATAACCACCACCAAAGAACCGGCATTTGCCGAGAACCTAAAAGGGATGGGCGCGCGCATCTTTACCGTCACGTCTTATACTCAAAACCCATTTCAGTATTACAGTGATCTGAAAAGGGTTATGCAGCAGGAAAATTATGAAATTGTTCATATTCACAAGAATTCGGTAGCCAACATTCTACCAATGATTATCGGGGATAGGTTAAAAATTAAAACATTAATCGTTCATTCTCACAACACTGCCTCCACCCGTGGCTTTTTTTTTGACCTGCTGCACTATATCAACAGAAATAAACTTGCACATCGTGCAACCACACTGTTGGCGTGTTCCGAACAGGCCGCCGTTTGGTTATATGGAAATACTATTGTAAAAAGCAAAAAAGCCACCATAATACACAACGGAATTGATGCAGAACAGTTTCGGTTTAACGAAACCATACGTCAATCCTATAGGGACCATTTAAATATAAACGGAAAGTTTGTAGTCGGCCACATAGGCAGATTTACAAACCAAAAGAACCATGATTTTTTACTGGATATTTTTAAAGAGGTATACAGCAGAAACCCACAGGCCGTATTGCTGCTGATTGGTTCCGGTGAGCTAAAGCAGGCGGTACAAGATAAGGTGAATAGGCTAGGCTTAAACGATGCAGTAAGGCTTTTGGGGGTAAGACATGATGTATCTCAACTGATGCAGATGATGGATGTTTTTCTCTTTCCCTCGCGCTATGAAGGACTTGGCATTGTACTAATTGAAGCACAGGCTGCCGGTTTGAAATGTGTAGCATCAGATACCATTCCGAGCGAAGCTAAAATCACTGATCATCTTAAGCTGATAAACCTGAATGAGCCGAAGGAGGCCTGGGCGGATGAAATACTGAAATACCGTAACGGCTACACAAGAGAAGATACTTATGGGCAGATTGTTAGCGCAGGTTATGATTGCAAGGATACTGCCCGAAGATTACAGGAACTTTATCTTGAACGAACTGGGAGACTGTAATTGGTATGAACGATCAACAGCGAGTTTTACACATTGTGGGTGAAGGTTTTATCTGCGGTGGCATCGAGTCCTTCATCATAAATATATACAGACATCTAGACCGCACCAAGGTTCAGTTGGATTTTGTGGCACCCATGAGATTTGACTGTCCCGTTTACGAAGAGGAAATTGCTTCTTTGGGAGGGCGGATGTTCTCATGGAACATTCCAAAAAAAACTCCCCAAAAATATCTGTTGATGTATTTGCGAGCCTACAGGTTCTTTAAGGCGTACCCCTACGACATTGTCCATATCCATTCAGGCGGTTTTGCGTCCTTTATCATTATCTCTATGGCCGCCGAAAGAGCCAAAATACCGGTTCGAATTGTTCACGCGCATACAACTGGGTTCGAGGCTGCAGCCCATTTCCCGAAAAGCATTTTATATCAGTATTTTAGAAATCGTATCGACCATTACGCGACACACTACTTTGCTTGCTCCGAAGCTGCTGCCAACTGGGTTTTCAGCAGCAACACCTGCCATTTGAATAGAATAGAACTTATCAAAAACGGAATCCAAGCAGAAGATTTCAGCTTTAACCCGGATGTCCGTAATTTATACAGAAATCATTTGGGGCTAAGCGGCAAGTTTGTTGTGGGGCATATCGGCAGATTTTCAGCAGAGAAAAATCACGAGTACCTTATTAGCGTTTTTTACGAATTATATAAAAAAAAGCAACAGTCGGTACTATTGCTAGTTGGTAAAGGAGAGCTAGAGGAGACTATTCGGATGAGGGTTGACGAGCTAAACCTATCCTCTGCAGTACTTTTTATGGGGATTCGTAACGATATCCCAAAGCTTATGCAGGCAATGGACACCTTGCTGTTGCCCTCGACACACGAGGGATTAGGTATAGTACTCGTTGAAGCACAGGCGGCGGGTTTAATGTGCTTTGCTTCATCAGGCGCTGTTCCTAATGAAGCAAAGTTGACTAATCTTTTGGAATTCTTACCGCTTTCAGACCCCACACAATGGCTAAACTCGCTGCTGCAGCTAGAAGATGATTACAGCAGAAGTGATATGTCAGAGTGGATACAAGATGCAGGCTATGATATCCGTTCTTCAACAAAAAAGCTGGAAGACCTTTACCTAAGGCTAAGCAATTGCTAAAACTCGGTGATACGCCAGTTGTACGACCTGATGACCATAACCGGCTATGCTTGCGTACGTACTTCCGTCTTGGTTTACCCACGCCTTAGCTAGGAAGTGTACTACTTGAAAAATCGGTCATCCAGAACACCTCATCACTCTTCACAAAAGCAGCAAGAAAATCATTGAACTGACTGACGTACCTTTCAAGCGCGCCCTGCTTTCTATTAAACATCCGTGGCACAAACAGCATATCGCTTGGCACCGGAACAATTTCTCGCGCATCCCAATCCAGAATCGAACCGTCCAACGCTTGGGGCCTTGTATGCGCCTCAATCGGTTGGGAGTCACTCTCCAAACTTGGCCATGCATCCTCCATTGTGCTATGTACCACCGTCTCATGCAGAATAGTAGTAAAGGTATTATCTTGCTGTATAATCGTTTCAATTGCATCCCGGGTAAACAGATTTAAATATGCGTGGTCACCGTGGGTATCGTACATTGAAGTGGTATATATGTCGGTAGGCCGAAAGCTATTGATTGCTTCTATTAAGTCGTATAGAAAATCGCGTTTATTATAGTTTCCATGCGACCCGGTTAACTGATAATGATAATCCTCTAAAACACCCGAAATGCCATAGGTATTACTCCCTACCGAGGAAGCAATGACCTGTGTATCATCGGCTGTTTGGTATAGCTGCGATAAAAACGCGTCGTCTGCCCCCAAATCACCATACCCCAAGGCAATGATCTTGTCTGCACTAAGCCCAAGATACTGCAGTGCATTGATGGACTCATGAAGACGACTAGTGCCCACATCATAAGATGTGGCTCCACAATCACCGTTGGTTGCTATAAGCACCTTAATAGGATATCCCTTTGACAAAGCGTCTTCTATAATACCAGCGGCCATAATTACTTCATCATCCGGATGGGGGGCAAGTACTATGATCCGTTTGCCGTCTGCTATCTCCTCGGCAATGGGAGTAACCGCCATTACTGGTTCACTAAATGTGCCCGTACCGTTTTCATTGTTTGCGGCCACCCAGTATACATGGTTTGAGTTTGCGGCAAGTCCCGTATGCAGGTACGGATTTGCTGCATTTTGAATTAATTCTCCATCCGCATATAGATTGTAGCTAATTGCATCTATAGTTGGCTGCCATGATACCATAATCTGATTCTGGTCGTCCGCTGACGCACTTAACCCCACGGGTGCTGGTAGGAATTGAACGGTTTCATCGGTAAATACCTTGAATTCGGAAAAGGCAACCCACATATTACTCGGCGCTTCCTCGAACAGAATCCTTATGTATCTGGCGTTAACAGTAAAGGCTTGTTCCTGAACCTTTATGGTGCTTGTGTTTGCTCTGTAATCCGCTACTGTTACCCAATTAGTTTGATTGGCAGAGGCCTGTATTTGATAGTTCCATATGTATCCTCCCACTTCAAAGGTAAGCTCACTGCCGGTAACGGCATAGATCTGCCCTAAATCCACCTGCCACCAATGTCCTGCATCGCCGCCCCACGCAATCCATAGCGTGTTGGTGTCTCCATCGTTTCCATAGGCTGGGGCATGCGCTTCATCTGACATGCTACCTGCGATGACCGCTTTACCAAGTGCTATATTTTCGACCTCTTGTACGGCGCTGCCAAACACACGAAACTCTAAAAATGCCGTCCATAGTGAGTCGGGTGCTTGTCCGAATAGAACTCTAACATATCTTGCCGTTGCCGTAAAGGTTGCCGTTTGAACCTGCGCAGTGTCGTTATTGGTGCTGTTATCCGCTACCGTTGTCCAGTTCGTTTGGTCTAAAGAAATCTGGATCTGATAATTCCACTGATGGCCGCCGCTTTCAAAGGTAATCTCGCTTCCGATAAGCTCATAAGTCTGTTCAAGGTCTATCTGCCACCAATTTCCTGCATCGCCGCCCCACGCAATCCATAGCGTGTTGGTGTCTCCATCGTTTCCATAGGGTGGGGCATGCGCTGCATCAGACATGCTACCTGCGATTGCAGCTTTACCAAGTGCTACATTTTCGACCTCTTGTACGGCGCTGCCAAACACACGAAACTCTAGAAAAGCCGTCCATAGTGAATCGGGTGCTTGTCCGAACACAACTCTAATATATCTTGCCGTTGCCGTAAAGTTTGCCGTTTGAACCTGTGCAGTGTCGTTATTGGTGCTATTATCCGCTACCGTTGTCCAGTTCGTTTGGTCTAAAGAAATCTGGATCTGATAATTCCACTGATGCCCACCGCTTTCAAAGGTAAGCTCGCTTCCGGTAACGGCATACATCTGCCCTAAATCCACCTGCCACCAATTTCCTGCGTCGCCACCCCACGCAATCCATAGCGTGTTGGTGTCTCCATCATTTCCATAGGCTGGGGCATGCGCTGCATCAGACATTGTGCTTGCTGTAGAAGGTTTATTGAGTGCAACATTAACCGGTTTCTCCTCGGCTAGAACATAACCTGAATTCATCGCCAAACATACAGCAAAAAAAATAGCTAACCCAAAAGACACAAAACGATTTCTTCTTCGCATAAAAATCTCCCTTTAATTGTTCTTTGCTGAAGCAATCTAAATTATAGCATTACTTAATTGTGTAAATTGTTAAATAAAAGTCGAATCATTTACTTCATTTAATCCTATAGGATTAAATGAAGTATTAATAATAAGACAAGCGTAAGGGAACCTAAACTACCCGTAATGGTGCATCCAGTATTCTTGGACGTAATTGCTACTTATACTGTGGAAGAATATTTTCACTTTAAAACAGATACGGCAGAGCTTTTACGCCCTGCCGTACCTGTTTTAAATTCTTTGAAGTAAGCGTTCGGATAACCAACACACCACTCATAGTCAGTCACTCTTATGGTCATCATAACTATTCTTGTCAGAGTATCCAAAGACAGAGTTGCTTTAAATCCCCGTAGCTTTCATTGATTGTGTTTCCTCCCTAATCAATATTTATAATAGTAGTAAAACGTTTCCCCGTTTTAAAAAGCGGAATGTAATTTGATATCACATCAGCAAAGAGTTCGTCATACATTCCTTCCCCTCAATGATGCTAGTATTATTTGCGCCGCTGCGCACATGATTCAATTATAACTGCAAATAATTGGGCAACGACTTTGTATCTCTATTCATCTTTGGAATTGAAAGCTTGAAACCAGTAGAGACGCGGGTTTGATAGATATAAGAACAGAGCATAATCGATTCTCTTCAATGGTCTTGTCGTGACTCCATTTAAGAGGATAAAAACCGATTATGCTCTACTTTTTTTGCCTTGGCTCTTTCCTACTCAGGCATAAAGCCAATCTATTCAGCTTGTCGTTTTGCGCTAGAACAGGAAGATTCCCACTAGCGCACATCCGGCAATGTAATATATCGGATGCTTGTTGAATTTAAAGACTAAGAATAGTGCCAGCGCAAACAAGGCCGCCGCCTTGTAGTTGATTAGAGTTGCCCAGTCAAAGGATTGCGAAAACGCCCCCCAGTTGAATACCGAAACCTTGAGCACCTCCAGACACGCAACAGAGATGAGCGCGGTTACCGTCGGACGGATGCCATAAAAAGCAGAGACTACATATTTGTTGCTACTAAACTGGGTAAGCACCTTGGATACAATCAATACAATGATAATTTCCGGAATGATAATCGCAATCGTGCTCAGGATGCTACCCAAAGGACCTGCGGTAGTATAGCCGGCATAGGTAGCCATATTCAGTCCGATCGCACCCGGGGTGGATTCGGAGATAGCGATCATGTCCACAACATCCTTATTGGTGAACCATGTGTACTTTGCTGCAAGGTCGTATAAGAAAGGAATTGTGGCAAGTCCTCCGCCTACGGCGAACAGACCAATTTTAAAGAACTCATAAAACAACATTAGATATGTCATACTATTTCCCCTTTCTTGCAAAGACCTTAATAACAATACCGGCCACCACTGCGCATACTATAATCAGTACTGTTGAGATATTGGTTAAGGCAGAAAGTGCAAATGCTACTGCGAAGATGATTGCCGTAAAGACGTCCTTTACACCTTTCTTCCACATGGTTGCAATTGATTGGATAATAAGCGCCGCAACAGCAACTCGTACCCCGATAAACGCCTTTTGAACGATAGGATTATTCATATAGGGTGCCAGCACTGCAGCAATAATCATAATAATAACCAACGAAGGAAATGTAACCCCCAGCGCCGCGATAATACCGCCACGCTTACCGCGAAGCTTACTACCTACAAACACTGCCGTGTTGATTGCAATGATTCCTGGCAGACACTGACTGACCGCATAGTAGTCCATAACCTCTTCTTGGGTTATCCAACCTCTGCGTTCAACGGCCTCCTTGTTGATGATTGGCAGCATTGCATAGCCTCCGCCAAAGGTCAATGCGCCAATTTTACTAAATACTATAAATATCTCCCAGAGAGACGGTTGTTTTAATTCCTTTTTCAATGCTATGCTCCCACGCTTTCTATGCTGATACGATATGATAGGTGGCATTCCGTAACAAAAGGTTTCCCATATACATATTTGAAACCACAGTTATTTTGTGGTGAGCCAATTTACAATGTTTCCCCATAGGACACTGTAGCCCGACCATTTACAAAACTCAGTAGGGGACCAATGCGGTGAACAATCAGTTGAATATGCACAAACCCTTCCCTTGCCATAAGTGCCAAGCGCGATTAGCGGGTCTTCCCCAACCATTACGGGAACCTCTGCTTCCTTTTTTGGGATTAGCTTATTGTAACCAAGAACATGAGGCCAACCCTTGGACGGAAGTCCATTCAGTATGGGGTGCTGTGCATCGACAACGGCAGGAGTGATGCCTTGACATTTTTCTACCCGGTCATCTCCATCCAACAAATTAACGGGAAGGATCTCTTCGATAGGAGAATTCCGATAACATCCGCGTGCTTGAATCCCTTGGAATGTAAGGTATCCCCCAATCATCACAAATGCGCCGCCGTTTTCAACATATTCTTTAATCATCTCAAGCTTATTGGGGCTGCGTTGTAACCCAATAAAGGTGCTCATGGGCAGGTTAAAGGTGTTGGCACCACAATCACTGATCATTACAACATCATATTTTGCAAGTTCCTGCACTGTAGCCGGAAAATCCATATCAACGCGATGGCAGGGGATATGCACAAATTCTACCCCGTTTGCTTCTATCGCATCACGTATAAAACCGGTAGCTTCTTCATAACGGTCAAATGTAAAAACGTCATAGCCCTTCGCTTCCTGGGTATGAATCATAAAACTTTCGCCAATAAATAAAACTTTCAAATTCGATAGCCTCCTGCTTAATTACTTACATTATTAAATAGAACATTATTCAGCTGCTGTTTTTATTGCATTCTTTACTGCTTGTTCTTTAAGCTTTAAGCCCTTGCGTATTCTGATTATTTCCATAATTACCATGCCAAGGATGGTAATTACGTAGGGTAGCATCTTAACAAAGTATGCAAGACCTGCAGCGGTAAGCTGAAAAACGTTAGCCGTTGCGTCCGCGATGCCAAACAACATAGAAAACAGCGTTGCCCCTAACGGTGAGCCTGCCGCTATATTGTTGGCTGACAGCCCAATAAACCCACGTCCCGCCAGCATATCACGCGAAAACCATGTGACGTATGACATGGACATAAATGCACCGCCTAGACCGCCCACTGCGCCAGAAATTAGGTATGCAACTGTTTTGATCTTTGTTGTCGAGATTCCGACCGACGATGCTGCATTTGCGTTCTCACCAACGCAACGCATCCTTAATCCGAGACGAGTTTTATATATTAGTAACCAGATTAAGATAGCGCAGACTAATGAAAGATAGGTTAATATACTATGTCCCGACAACATCTCGCCCAAAACCGGGATTTCCTTAATAATAGGAATCTCAATATTAGGAACACCAAGGCTTGGTATCTTTGAGAAAGTGGTGCCCTTTGCACCGGTTAACATATAAAGACCAAATGTTGTACCGCCGGTAGCAACGAGATTGATTGCAATACAGGTTAAGTATAGCTCGGTTTTTCCAATTAGGTTCGCATAACTGATGATGCCCCCCACCAATGAGCCCGCTAGCATTCCAAACAATACGCCTAATACAACGCTCTGTGTTAGTGCACTGAATATAACGCTTGACAATGCAGCTGTGAGCATGATTCCTTCAATTGCCATATTGAGCAGACCGGTCTGTTTGGTAATACAGGCTGCCAGAGCCGCATAGATAATGGGAGTCGACAGCCTGAAGATAGAAAATCCAAATGTTCCGATTATTTCCTGAAAAGACATTCTCTATTCTCCTTTAACTGTTAGTTTTCAGGCTAGCCGCAGGACTAAGGGCCGATTTAAATATCATCCGATTTCTTGCCGATGACAGGAATGAATCTGCTGCTACTAGCAGGATAATGATACCCTGAATTACGATGATAAACTCAGCGGGTATGTCTGCCGTTCTATTTACAACCTCTGCACCCTGCTTGATGTAGGCAAGAAGAAAGGCTGTAATTGGCACAAAGATAGGGTTTTTCTTTGCTAATACTGCAACTACAACACCGTTCATACCGTGCTGCGTTAATTCTGTCCACTGAAACCGATCGTTCATGCCAAGCTGTTCAACAGCGCCACCGAAACTCGCTAAGGCACCACCAATTACCTGTGCCATAACAACGGTTGTGGTGACCTTGATTCCAACATGTCTTGCAAATTCAGGGTTGGAACCAACGGTACGCATCGTATAACCTGCTGGCATCTTAAAGAACAACAGGACTACCAAGATATAAACCGCTGCCATTATGATAATACCAGAATGGATTCCCGCTTGCGGGATAATATTTTCAAGCTTTGCATTTAAAGGAATGCTCTTAGATGCCGTATACGAGACCTCTGTATCTCTAATTAGACGTGTTAAAATGTACTGCGTTAAAAACAATAGTATGTAATTTAACATAATGGAGACAACGATAATATTAGCATTAAGTTTTGTGTTAATTACAGCAGGAACAAACGCAATTGCTCCACCCATTACTAGTGAAATGAGAAGCAGCAGGGAGATCATTACAACTTTAGGCAGTTGAAATGGTTCCAGTGCAATCGCAATAAAAGTGGTCATGCATGCCGACATGATGAATACGCCTTCACCTATTAGGTTGAACCGATTGACTGCATACATAAAGCACATACCCCAACCGGTAAATACCAGTGGAATCGCCTTTTGAATAATACCGCCGAACCGTCTAGCAGTAGAAAATGGACCTATTGAGAAGTTGTAAATCGCCTTGCCCGGTACATCACTGATTAAAACAAGTACCACCAATATAAATAGGTAGGCGATTAAAAATGCCGCTACAATTCTTAGAATCTCAAAAACAATCTCTATTCTTCTTGTTTTACTCACAGCAAACCCTCCATTTCGGCAGCTGTCATTGATTTTATACCCAACATATATTCTCCCAAGAGTTCTTCGGTTATCTCATTGGCTGTTGGGAAGGCCGCAACGATCTTGCCTTTTCTCATAACAATCAGTCGATCCGATACCTCTAGAATCTCATTAAGATCAGCAGACACAAGAACTGTAGCAACATCCTTGTCGCGAGACATTGAAATCAGTAATTTTCTTATCATCTCTGTTGTTCCAACATCAATCCCCCGCGTGGGCTGACTTGCAAGAATAAACTTGCAGCCAGAGGTACATTCTCTTGCGACCACTACCTTTTGGATATTTCCACCCGACAACATGCGTACAGGTTGGTTTCTGTTGTCACATGCAATCTCAAAATCCACTATGCATTGATCCACAAATCGACTGATTGCTTTGCTATCAAAGAAACCTAGCTTTTTAAACATCGGACTAAAATATCGGTCGCCGATGATGTTATCCTTAATAGAAAGGTTTGTAGCGCAACCATTTTTCATTCTATCCTCGGGTATATGTGCAATGCCCATCTGCCTTAGCTCGCGTATACTCTTGCCCTTGATATCTATACCGTTAAACGCAACACTACCCGCGTGATACTCAGAAAAACCACAGATCGCTTCGGAGAACTCGCTCTGTCCATTTCCTTCAACGCCGACAATTCCCAGTACCTCTCCGGCGCGAATGTTTAGGCTTACGTTATCTACTACCCGCTTTCCCTCATCGCTAACACAGATAAGATTCTTTATCTCCATTACGCTGTGCTTGGGCTGCGGAGTATCTTTTTGAAACTTAAGCTCTACATCGCGACCAATCATCATCCTAGAGATTTTTGCCTCGGTCATCTCCGCAATATCATAAGTTCCAACACAACGTCCCTTACGCAGGATCGTAACCTGATTACACAGTTGCATTATTTCCTCAAGCTTATGAGAAATAAATATAATGGCATAACCACTATCTCGGAGAATTGCAAGCTGCTCAAATAGTTCTTTGGTCTCTTGTGGTGTAAGTACTGCCGTGGGCTCGTCCATGATTAGTATCTTTATCCCACGAATTAGAGCTTTGAGAATTTCTACTTTCTGCATCTGTGCAACGCTTATTTCATTTATCTTTTTCGTTACATCTATATTAAAATTGTACTTTTGTGCAACATCAGAAGTGATTCTAACAGCCTCTTTATAATCAAAAAAAACTGCCTTTGTTGGCTCTATTCCCAGAACAATGTTCTCTGCTATCGTTAAGGACGGTACTAACATAAAATGCTGGTGGATCATACCAATTCCTTTATGGATTGCATCAAGCGGCGACTTCATCTCCAGCTTTTCACCTTCTAGGTAAATAGCCCCTTCTTGATAGTCTTCCATTCCGAACAGCATCTTCATCAGCGTGGTTTTGCCCGCTCCGTTTTCGCCAACAAGTGCGTGAATCTCATTGGCTTTCACCGTAAATGAAATGTCCTTATTGGCAACGAATCCGTTGGTATATATCTTTGTTATATTCTCTACCCGTAATAGTTCGCTCATAAAGTACTCCGTTCCGCCCAATCAGTTTTGTAATTAGCTTATTAAGTACCCTGTAGCCTACCCAAAGCACAACTCGTCAACAGGAGGGCTGTTAGAGATAATCCATTTACATTAAGATGTAAGCAGACTGCACCAGATATCTGAGCACCGTCTGCTTACACCCAAGACTTATTGTTTAAGGAGTTACAGACTCGACCAGTGCATCAATCTCACTCTGAGTCATATCGTAAGCAGACTGCACCTTGATTGTACCGTTAATAACGTCCTGCTCAGCAGCTGCAACCTTTGTGCGCACTTCCTCGGGAACCAGCTTCTGGTAGTTATCATTGTCTGCGATGCCAACAACGCCGTCGCTAAGACCCAGCGGTACAGCTTTCGTGCCTGCAAAGATATCCTGGCCTTCAGAGATCCACGTCATAATGTTAAGAACCGAGCTGTCCATCTTCTTAAGACAGGAGGTGATTATATTTTCTGCAAGCTTCGCCTCGCCACGCTTATTATACACAACATACTGGTCGGCATCACAGCCGATTGCAAATACGTTGTTGTCATAACACGCTTGGAATACACCCAGGCTCGCGCCTCCGCATACTGCAAACACTACGTCTGCTTTATAGGTGTTAATCTGAGATGTAGCAATCTCTAACGCCTTTGCAGTATCATTAAAGTTGCCAATAAAAGCAGAGTACACTTTGATGTCGGGGTTGTATGCTTTTGCACCCTGAATATAGCCTACAAGGAAGTCGTTAAGTACGGGGTTCTCTTGTCCGCCGACAAAACCAACTACACCTGTTTTACTGGCACCTGCAGCGGCCATGCCTACAAGGTAGGCAGACTCATAGCTTGCGGTTGCATACAGATATACGTTGTCCGCTTCGCATTCATCCAGTGAAGTGGTATCGTACACAATAAACTTCATATCAGGATAATCGGCGGCATACTGCTTGCAAAGATCAAGGAATCCGCTTCTGAGGAATACATAGTCGTATCCTTCCGCGCAGAAGTCAAAGAAGTAGCCTTCATAAGTGGAAATGTCGGTACCAACCTCGGAATAACTAACTTCAAAGCCCAATGCTTCTTCGGCTCCAAGGAGTCCGTCGTAAAGAAGATCGTTAAAGGATAGATCACCGAGCGCGTTCAGTGCCAGCATGATTCGTTTGCCTTCGCCAAACTTTTGGGCGGGCTCATTGGATACCTCTACCTCGGTAGAACTTGCCGGTTTTGACTCCTGATCCGGCTTTGCAGCATTACTCTGACCACATGCAGCCAATGAGAAACATAGTACAACAGCAAGGAGAAGAGCTATGCTTCGTTTAAACAACATTGTTATCCCTCTTTTTCTTTCATTATATACTAAAAGCTAGCCGCTTTTTAGTCGGTGGGTTTGCACCAGCCTAGAATAAGATGTGCATAGGCAAGAATGCACTGATAATAATTTTCGATTTCTATGTACTCGTTTGGTCTGTGCCCTTTACCAGCATGACCGGGGCCAAACGTCACAACGGGTATCTTTGCGATGGTCTGATAGAACCTTGAATCGTTTCCGCTACAGGAGACATCCAGTTGTGCACTGCCTGCCGCAATGCATTGGGATTCGTAAACCGCCTGAACAAACGGTAAGCTTCGATCGGTTTCAAATGCACCACCCTTTTGGTAAACCTCCAGTTTAGGGGGGTTGTCTCTTAGCCATTTGTCACCCGCGCATCTTGTCATAATGGTATTTACTACGTCGTCGTATGCTGATTGGTAGCTCATCACACCAGGGATATAGTGTAAACACAACTTAAAGCTACACTCCGATGGAACAGACGAACCCGCAACACCGCCGTTAATCACACCTATATTTATGGATGGTACCGGAAGCAATGGATGCTTGTAATTCATCATCCAATCTTTTTCCAGTTCCGAGAGCGCATCCATCAGCAAGACAGCCTTTTCGATTGCGTTGACCCCTTGCCACTTTAGCCCCGAATGAAGGCTTACCCCTTTGACCGTTACATTGAAGAATATAAAGCCCATGTTCGCCGTGATAATTTTGCAGTCGGTAGGCTCGCACAACACTGCTGCGTCAGCATTATAGCCATGCATTGTTGCGCAAAGACTGCCGTTACCACCACCCTCTTCATCAACAACTGATACCAACCGAACTGTGCCCGGAAGGGATATTCCTGCATCCTGTAACAACATGATTGCTGAGACTGCAGCGGCCGTGCCTGATTTCATATCGGACGTTCCTAGCCCGAAGAACTTGCCGTCTTTTTCTGTCGCTTTGATCGGCTCTGAGTTCCATTCTTCTAGGTTCCCAATCGGCATTGTATCCATATGACCATTGAATAGAATTGAACGAGCATTGGGATTGCCGTGAAACGTTGCTATGAGATTGTATCGATCTGTGTTATTGTGACCAAGGTTTCCCTCGTTGTACCTTTCCAGTGCTTCGCGAATCGTATTCTCGTCTATATAATCTTTCTCAATTTCTGCGCCCATAGATGGCAGAAGCTGTTCGAGGTAGCGCTGGCCGTTTATCTCTTTTCCTCCGCCTATGCCATGCCCAATAGTTTGTGTGTCAATTCCAACCAAGTCAGTAAACACCTTAAGGTATTTGGCTCGATTGCTTTCGAGCGTCTGTTGCAATAACTTCTTCAAATCGTGTCCATCCTTTTCCATGATCAACATTTGTTTATATTGTTTTAATAATTTTTAAACAAATTGTGAACATAACTCAAATTGCACAGTGTTTTTAAATATATAGTTGAGATTCTATGTCATGTGTTATATTATAAAGACGGATTGTTGCTAGGTCAAATACACATTTTGTACATTGGCATACGAAAAGGATATGGTGATTTGGAATGAATTTGAGACAGTTGCATTATTTTGTTACCGTGGCAGAAGAAGGACAGGTGACCAGTGCGGCAGCGAAACTTAATATGGCTCAACCACCGCTGAGCCAGCAGCTTAAAAGCTTGGAGGAAAGCACCAAAACCAAGTTGTTTAACCGAACACCAAAAGGGATTGAACTTACGGAAGCCGGTGAGCTACTTTTGAGCCGCGCCCACCAGATTCTATCCTTTGTGCGTAATACCGAAAATGAATTAAACGACTATGTGCATGGTGCAAAAGGCATCATCAATATTGGTATTATTTCATCCTCGGTGGAATCGGTGCTTTCGTTTGGCCTACCCGAGTTTCAGAAGAACAATCCAAGAATTAACTTTAACATTGTCGAAAACAATACCTTCAGCATTTTAGACATGCTTGAAAAGGCTCTTGTTGACGTCGCTTTTGTTAGAACCCCTTTTTCCCATAAAGGTCTTGACACCTATAACCTGTTTTCAGAGCCAGTGTGTGCCGTATTAAGTAAGAGTTATCTTGAACAGAGCACCATTCAAAAACAACTTATGAGCTCGAATAATCCATTGGTCTTAAGCGACCTCAAGGATGAAAGAATTATTCTTTTGCAAAACTATGAGGACACGGTTAAAACTGCCTGTCGGCGATTTGACTTTGAACCGAACGTTGTGTGCCGTGGCAGCAATGCTATTTCCGCCTTACTACTAGCTAGAGCAGGTATCGGCACCATGATAACACCCATAAGCACCGTGGATATGACTGACTTGACCAACCTCATTGTACAGACCATCGACTGTGATTTTTTAAACTCCTCCATTGTGATGGTATGGAGTGCAAGTCGAAAGCCGTCCTATGCGGTAGAAAAGTTTATTGAACATATAAAGTGCCTGAAGTTTTAAAAAAAGCTGGACTGCAGGAAGAGATTCCTGCAGTCCAGCTTTTATAGCATAAAATTACATCGCTTCTAAATTGCTGTTTTTGACCTCATCCATCGTTGGGATGGAGGTTTCGGCACCCTGCCTTGATACCGCGAGTGAGGAGGCAATTGAGGCAAGCCGCAGTGCCTCCTCGGGCGCGTGCCCTTGCGCAAGGCTTCCGATAAAGAAGCCGGTAAAGGTGTCGCCAGCTGCCGTGGTGTCCACAACCGGAACCTTGTAGATTCCGTGTTTAAGGACGGTATTGCCATCCTTGTAATGCACACCGTGCTTACCGAGTGTTAGTACAATCTTCGCGTTAGGGTATTTCTCGGCAAGGGAGCTAAGAGGATCGTCTGTTCCCGAATCTCCGCAGATATCGGACGCCTCTACCTCATTTAGCATGAAATAATCCACATACTCAAGCGGTAGTGCAAGGATGCGCTCGTTCATCGGGGAAGGGTTGAGCACAATCACAAGCCCTTTCTTATATGCCTGCTCCATGATGTAGGGCATATTGTTAATCTCGTTTTGCAGGATGATATAATCTCCTGCCTCAAAGCCTGCGAGGGTTTCATCAACATGCTCATTTGTAATCGTTTGGTTTGCGCCGCCATGCAATAAGATACAGTTTTGACCCGAGCGGGTAACCTGAATGATGGCGTGTCCTGTGGCTTCCTCTTCACTGAGTTTAACAAAATCTGTGTGAACGCCATTTGCGTTGAGTGCATCCACCAGCATGTCTCCATCGATCTTTCCAACCGATCCAGCGTGGTAAACCTTGACCCCAGCCCTAGCGAGGGCTATGGACTGATTGAGTCCCTTGCCTCCGCAGAAGGTTTGCCGCGAGATGGATGACATAGTTTCGCCCGGGCGAACAAAATGGTCGACTTGATAGACGCAGTCTATGTTGAGTGACCCAAAGTTCAGCAGTTTCATCTTTTCTTCTCCTATCCGTTTTGAATAATTACCAAGCCCAACGTTGTTTTTTAAATATACCGCAAGCCATATTATTACAGTATTCTCCCGGGGGGAGTAATACCGTTTGCAGGCTATTATAATACGACTTGTTTGATTTGGCAAGGTAGCTTCCTGTCTGCTTTATTCAAATAACGCGTAGAGTGTATGTGTAAAACTTCCAATTAATGCTTTAAAACGGCAGGGACGCGGGTTTTTGAGTATGCTTGAACAGTGGGCACTATCTTCTCCGAACACATGATACGCATACTTTTGTATGCTGCAAGTAAATTGACACAATAAATATGTGTGGATATAATGATATGAGTTGGGTACTGAATGATTGTCCCGGGTACGAGGTAAGGTTTTACCCTACGTGTACTGCTCTGATTCTCATTAGAATCTATCATGCACATACTGCATTACACCTCAATTGTTCTGTCATTGAAATGGTTGTTATTTGGGTATAGTTGGAGATGATGCTGTGGAAGGCGCCGTGGTGCTTAGTGTGTTAAACGCAAAATATGTACATGCATCACCTGCACCCTGGTGTTTGGTGGCAGGCATAAAGGCGTATGCCCCGGAGCTATTTGACCGTGTGCGTGTAATGGAATACACCGTAAATCAACCATCTGCCGACGTATTACAGCAAATTGTTGCTACTGCGCCAGCGGTTGTTGGTTTTTCAAGCTATATATGGAATATAGATGCCACCCTGGCACTTTGCGCCGCACTAAAACAAGCCTTACCCGACGTAATCACTGTATTGGGCGGGCCGGAAGTAAGCTATTGTGCACAGGATGTACTGCAAAACAATACACAGGTTGACTACATTTTGGCTGGCGAAGGGGAGGAAAGCGTTCCTGCATTTTTAAGGGTTGTTCTCGCCCAAAACAAACCAGTGCCTTTACCCACAGAGGCACAGCAGTTGATTGCCGGTCTTTGTGGTCGACATGAGGACGGCACCATATACGAAAGCGCACCGTGTGTGCTGAGTAGACCCGTGCCATCACCACTCACAGCAGGCTATGCCGAGGCCCTACAGGGGCGGATCGCCTATTTTGAAACAAGCCGTGGTTGCCCTTATTCCTGTGCATTTTGTTTGTCGGGAAGGTGTAGCGCACCACGCACCTTTTCTTTGGATACCGTCTTACAGGATCTATTGCGCGTTGCAAACAGCGGCACACGTACGATCAAGTTTGTGGATCGAACCTTTAATGCCAATGCCGCCCATGCCAATCATATTTTACAGTTTATTCTTTCGCATTACGGCAAAGAAATTCCAACAGAAACCTGCTTTCATTTTGAGATTGCGGGTGACATTTTGCGAGAAGAGACAATATCTTTACTTGCGCAGATGCCTGTTGGTGCTGTACAGCTCGAGATTGGGATACAATCCTTTTGTGAAAAAACGCTTGATGCCGTTAATCGCAAAACGGATACAGCCACTTTGCAGGCAAATATCCACAGCATTGTGGCTATGGGAAATATGCATATTCACATCGACCTGATTGCCGGATTGCCTTATGAGGACTTGACCGTGTTTGCCGAAGGCTTTAACAAGGGGTATGCGTTAAAGGCTCAGATGCTGCAGCTTGGTTTTTTGAAGTTGTTACACGGTAGTGCCATGCGCAATGAGCCGCAAACCTACCCCTGTGAATTTGACAGGAATGCGCCCTATGAAGTACGGGCAACGCCATGGCTTTCGGCGCAGGATATCGAGCTGTTACACCATACGGAGCACGCTGTGAATCGGGTGTATAACAGCGGGCGTTTTTGTTTGACGGCAGATTATGTGCTTTGCGCAAGCGGTCAAACACCGTTCGAATTTTATACCAGGCTTGGTCTTTGGACACAAAACGCAGGGGTTCATTCATACACGTCACTGGATGATTACACCGCGGTATTACAGGAGTACTGTGCTTTATTTCATAACGTTGATGACCAAACTCTGCGGGATTTTCTTGTGCGCGATCGGCTTTCCACCAACTCAACGGGTCGCTTACCGCCTTGCTTGCACAGGCAAGATGCGCTGATGGCAACGGTGATAAAGCGCCTTGCTGCCAACCCCGCAACCGCACCGCAAAAGGGTGTGCGCCGCGGTATTGCCTTGCTCTATGCTGCGAATGCTGTGTGCTGGGTAGATTATTTACCCCAAAAAAGAAATCCCATTACAGGTCGCTGGGTGTTGCATGAAATGCCGCTGAGTGCGATACTAGCGTAGCATCGTTACTGTATAGTCCTTGAGGGATTAGTCCAGTTTTTTACGTAGAATCAGCCCGCCATACATGCTATAGCGGGCTTACTATTTATGCAAACACCTTCACTAAATCTGTTACTGCAACGCAAATATGCTTATGTTTAAAATTGCACAAAGAGACGAGCAATATTGTTGGGTTGTGAAAGCCCGAAGAGACTCAACAGCAATGGCGGTTGAGTCATCCACCGCAGAAACGGCAGTACCGTTGTTCTTTCGTCACTAATAAATCATAGCGGATAGGTTAGTTGCATGACATTTGCTGTAACGAGCGCAACTGTTGCCTTATTGCAATCACTCCATCATTCAATCTCCCTTCCCTTAACCAACTACTATGCTTTTTGTTGGCGGCTTGTATTATTAAAAGATTTTTATTATACTTAAGTACAGCAAGAATATAACAACATCCCCCCTTTAATGACTATAGTAAATTGTTTGCTTCGCATTAAATCAATAAGGACGTGTACAATTGGAGACGATAGAAAGACCCAACCGCAAAAAAGAACAGGGCGCTGAGACGAAAAGAAAGATATATGACTGTGCGAAAATCCTTTTTACACAACAGGATCCCGCCGATGTCAGCGTAGACGCCATTGTAATAGCGGCAGGCGTATCCAAGGGGACGTTCTATGTCCATTATGAGTCTAAGGATGCCCTGATTGCATCATTGCTGTCTGATTCTGTCACAAATCTTGACCTTGACTACAAATCCTTTCTGTTTTCGCTGCCGCCGGGGATGTCTGCTCCCGATACGCTGCTGCGCCTGATTGAAAAAATCTGCGATGTTCTTGTTGATACCATCGGCTATGAGACGATGGGCACAATCTACAAGCTACATCTTACAAGAACCGTGGATACGCAATCCGCTGTGAGTTATAACAGAGAATTATACAGATTATTTAGTGAGGTTTTGCAAACGGGGATTGAGCGCTGCGAGTTTGCGACTGTCCTGCCGATTGATATCCTTGCAAAACATCTTGTTATGGCAATAAGGGGGCTTACGTACGAATGGTGTATCCGTTACCCTGACTTTGATTTAAAGGAAAATGCCCGATTGCACTTCCAAACGATATTAACGGGCTTGCAAATCAGGGATACTAAGTCGTAATAAACCGCGCGTACTGTTGCGTTTTTGGAAGTGAATCGCGGTTGCGTTTGTGACACCGTAGCATACACCAACAGCTGTTTGTGTTTGAAAATTTAAATAACGATAATTATTCTTGTATGAATAACACCATTGTGGTATAGTATATATAAGACTAGGACAAATTAGCAGAAATAAGAGGTGTTAAACTATGATGAATGAGATTAAGGTTGGAGCCGTTGCGCCCGACTTTATGCTGCTTGATACCCAGGAGCAGGAGGTTCGTCTTTCGGACTACCGTGGCAAAAAGGTTTTGCTAAGCTGGCACCCGATTGCGTGGACCGGTGTTTGCACCGACCAGATGCGGGCACTAGAAACCCACTACGACAAATTTACCGCTCTTAACACCGTGCCTCTGGGTCTAAGTGTTGACCCAAGCGCCGGAAAAAAGGCGTGGGCAGCAGTACTCAGCATCCGCAATGTGCCCCTGCTTTGTGATTTTTACCCCCATGGTAAAGTAGCAAAGGATTACGGCATTTTCATTGAGGAGTACGGTATGTCCCAACGGGCAAACGTTATCATCGACGAAAATGGGGTTGTAAAGTGGGTTAAGGTATACCCCATGGCGCAGCTGCCCGACATCGACGAAGTGTTTGCGGTGCTTGAGAGTTTATAGATTGCAAATCATAATTTCTTGATACAAAACGTTGAGGCATCAGACGCGTCTGATGCCTCAACGTTTCTATTTGTTGTTAGTCTTTATGATATCCTAGTTGTTATGTCGCTGTGAAAGCTGAACCAGTTCCTGAACAAAGCGATCGCTTTCGTTAATCCATGGGCAATGCCCCGAGTGCTCAAACCATACCAATTCTTTATACGGTGCATCTAGCTGCTCGTAATACTGTTGGGCAAGCGTGAGTGGCGCGTTCAGATCGTGTTTCCCCAAAAAGAAGTAAGTTGGTATTTCCAGTGTGGTATAGTCCGTTCGCAGGTCAATGTCATACAACTGAGGGTAAACATGATTAAACACTGTGATAATCCCTCTGACATAATTGATGGAATCGTATAACCCATATTCCTGCGCGGTCATATCACGCAGAGTTTGAAACCCATTGTTATGTATTTGCGGGTTCGCTCCCATTATATTGTTCAGATACCCGAGATATGCGGCGCTTTTCCATGTGACATCTTCTCCGTAGTAGGGCGGTTCCCCGTTTTCTACGAGTGTTTGAATCATTTTATCATCACCCCGCTGCCCGGCATACTCCAGCGCAAGGTGATAATCGATGCGCTCTGTTTCAACAAATGCGACCATCTGCCCTGTTCCCACAACGGCATGATATAGTTCTGGGCGTTCTTTTGCCATAAATATGCCAAGCGTACTGCCCCACGATTCCCCCACCAGATACAGCTTTTTCTGCCCAAATCGTTTGAGCAAGTATTGGGTAAGAGAAATTCCGTCCTTTACATAAACGGTTGGTGTTAGTTGTGACTTAGGTAGCGCGGAATAGGATTTCCCCGAGCCGGGCTGATCCCAGTTCACTACTACAAAATGCTTTTCAAGCTCGGCTAGGTTATAGCGTGTCGATGCCATCTGCGTACCGCCGGGACCGCCCGCCAAGAACAGTAATATCGGCTTGTTGGTATCATATCCGCGTATGCTAATCCATTCCCTGTGCCGATTGATGTTAATTGGTATCAGCTCTGCAATGCTCTCCTTTACCCTTTTGCCGTTTTCACGGATAGCAGGCGTATATGCGGTAAGCTGGGTAATAAGCACAAGCCCTGCACAGGCAAGAAACGTGGCTGCTGTAAACATTGCGCACCGCTTGAGTCGCGCAAGCGTCACCACCATTTTCGTGGGATTTCCACGCCTTGCAACGACCGTAACGGCATTTACGGTGCACGCTAGCAACAGCGCAATAATCAAAATAAGCAGTACAATCAAAAGAATTAGTTTTATCAAGTTAAGTCCCCCCAATATTTTTGAACGTTGTTCAACTTTATGATTGTACTATATTTTTGAACAGTAGTCAACTTTATTTTTTTGTGTTATACTTTTTTTATTAGGAGGTGTGGGATGTACATGGATAAACGGGAACGAATTTTGGACGCCTTTCAAGAGTTGCTTCGTGAGGGCATGGCTGGCACCGCTTCGGTTGCGGATATTGCAAAAAAAGCGGGAATTGCCAAGGGTGGTATGTATTATTATTTTAAAAACAAAGAAGAGGCGCTGGATGCTCTGACCCAGCGCCAATATGACTCGGTACTTTCGGCGTGCTCAAAGTCACTTGAGGAGTGCAAACTAGATGCCGTGACAAAGATGAAGCTTTTGCTGTACGTTTACCGCAACACCGCCGTGGATTCCGCGGTGGACAAGCTTTTGCATCAAACGCAAAATGCCGCGATACACCAAAAATCAATGGCACACATCCTAAGGGGTCTTACGCCGATGGTTACAAGCATCTTCACACAAGGTGTACAAGAGGGTATATTCCATTGTGATTATCCCGAGCAGTACGCGCAGATCTTACTGTGTGTGTTTGTATTTCTAATCGATCCCGGCGTGTTTGACTGGACAACGGAGGAATACCGCCTAAAGCTGGTCGGCGTTGCCGACCTGTTGGAAAAGGGGCTTGAGACCCCAAAAGGAACCTTCGCGTTTTTATATGAGAACTGGACAAAGCAGCGGTTGTTATAGCACCTCATCACAAGCATTAATGAAACCGTGTGCCACATACGATACGTCGTCGTCGGAAAGCAGCGTGTGCAGCGGCAAGGTTATCTCGTTTTGGTACTGGGCAAAGGAGTTGGGATAGTCGGCTATACGGTACCCCAGCTTTTTGTATGCCGTCAGCATCGGCAACGGTTTGTAGTGTACATTGGCTGAGATGCCCTTTTCGCTCAGGCGTTGAATGATGAGGTCTCGACCGCGTTCGTCACAACCCTTAATGCGAACCGGGTACAGGTGCCTGCTTGACTGCGACCGTTGTGTGCCGTGCTCGGGTAGGATGAAGCGATTGTCACTAAGCAGGCTGTCGTAATGCGCCACAAGCTCCGCGCGGCGGGTGAGCATTGCGGGATACCTGCTTAGCTGCGCCACCCCGATGGCGGCAAGCACGTCGGGTAGGTTGTGCTTATAGCCGGGGAGAAGGATGTCGTACTCCCATCCACCCAGTGTCGCCTTTGCAAACGCGTCCTTGCTCTGCCCATGCAGGGCAAGCAATGAGAACTGCCGATAGAACGCCTCGTCATCCATCCCGTTCATTGGGCGCCATGTCACCGCGCCCCCTTCGGCTGTGGTTAGGTTTTTGACCGCATGAAACGAGAACGCGGAGAGGTCGGCGGCGCAGCCACTGGGTACTGCGTCAGTCGTTGCCCCCAGAGAATGGGCGGCATCTGCAATCACCGCCACCCGACCCATGGCATTTTGAAGCTCGCTGCTTGGCAAAAACAACGGCATTTTTTCTTTTGCAATGTCGATGAGATGCCGGTAGTCGCACATCATTCCGGCTACATCCACGCCGATAACCGCTTTTGTTTTGCGGGTAAACGCATGCCGCACCTGATTATAGTCAATTAAAAAGGAGTTTGGCGCAGTATCTACAAAGACCGGAACCGCGCCGACATGGAGGATCACGCTCGCCGAAGCGGAATAGGTGTAGGGGCTTGTGATTACTTCATCCCCTGCGCCAATACCCAAAACACGCAACGTAAGCTCCAGCGCAGCGGTTGCGGAATTCAGACACACCACCCGCTCGGTGCCGCAAAAGGCTGCAAGCTCCCGCTCAAACTGCCGTGTTTTTTTTCCTGTGGTAATCCATCCCGAGCGCAGCACCGCGGTGACCTCGTCAATCTCCAGTTGTCCGATGTCCGGTGGTGAAAATTCGATCCGCCTTTGCATACTCTCCCCCGCCTATCAATCAGTGAAAGGGATGGTCTTGTTTAAAACCATCCCTTTATACTATTTGCATTGTGTCGCCTGTTATGAATGCGACTTGCAATATATTCCCGAAGACCCCTAACTCAGCACCTTATTGTGAAACCGCTTCCAGAAAAACAAGATCCACACCGTCGTGACAAGCACTGTGGGTAATAAATACAGATAGTTTGCGGTTATAATCATCTTTGTCATCCAAAAGCTTGGGAATACGCCCGCCAGATACTGAAGCGGGGCTGGCACAAACACCGCGGCGGGAAGCCCCATTATCATTAGCCCTGACATTTTTGTCAGCGCCATCCCCTCCACCTTGTTTTTTGCAAGGGAGACGACCATCACCGAGGTTGTGATCCCCACTGGCGCGCAGATGATTGAAAGAAGGGCAATCTGCGCAAACGACATTGAACTGATTCGAAACATCATCGTAATAATTAGCCCGTAAATGGAGGATGCGACAGCGGGCAGTACAATCCGCGAAAAGAGGTACCCATCTTTTCCTACGGGGGTAACAGCGATTGCCCGGGTAATACCCGAATCTGCCTCGGACAGGATAACCATGACCCCGACAAACGCAAACATAATGGGCGTAGCAAAACACATCAGCTCGTCAAACAGAATATAATACGGGGCAATTAGCTCTGTTTTCCCGAGTATCTGACACAGATAACGTTCTAGCGCCGGAATGCCAAACCGAAATAGTAGCCCCATTAGTATTGGTGCGAACAAAACAGCAACCAGCATGGCGTCATCCAAAATCTCCTTAAAAAACTGTTTGGTAACCACAATAACCGGCTTCAAACATCCGCACCTCCCATCACGGTAAAGTTCCTATGCACTGCCTTGCAACACACAAAATACGCAAGTGCAGTCCACGCACACAAAGAAACCACGCTGACAAGCCATACAGACGTGTCCCCGCTGATTAGATACACCGCGGCAACCCCGGGGAGCACCGCCATAGCGGGATGACGAAAGCCGAAAAACAGCAGCGCCGGTGGCAGGCAGATAACCAGCTCAAACGGGATTGTGTAAAGAAGAAACTGGTTTAAGGTCGTGACCTTGATGGCAACAATCATGCCGCACAACGAAAACAACAGCGACGCAAGCAAAATACCCAGCGCACACAGCACAAGATTTTGGATTCCCCCCGCAACCGCAAGCACTAGCCCTACCGCAAGCCCAATGGCGGAAAGAGAGAATACCTTCGCCGCGATGTATTCCCATATTCGTATGGGAGATACGGCAAGCGCGCAGTTAACGCGCTGACTTTTTTCTAGCAGAACAATCGCACCCATAAAAAACAACCCCATCGCGGCGGGGTCGGTAAATACCATTACAACCGCAACCGTCTGCCGAACGGGTTGTGGCAGTGTTAATATGGACAAAAGGTATAGGGTGCAAAAGACAGCGTACACAAAATAAAACCCATACTTCCATTGAAAACGCACATCGGATGCCGTTAATCGCCAAAGCCTCATACCAGCACCCTCCCCGTTATGTCGATAAAGATATCGCCAAGGTTCGGTTCGGTGGAGTGTATGGTCATAAGGTGACCTTCTTTTAAGACGGCAGACAGCTGTTCATCACAGGCCGTATCGGCAAGTGCGCACTCACCTGCTTGTTCCTTCCCGTTCTCAAGGTATGTATAATGTATTTTTGCAGCACCCTTTTTCATAATCAGCGCGCGGGGCGTATCCATCGCCTTGACCTCGCCGTTAACAATAAACGCCACACGGTTGCACAGCTCCTGGGCGTCGAGCATATTGTGCGTGGTTAGGATAACAGTCTTTCCGTTTTGCTTTTCTCGCAAAATGGCATCCTTAACAAGCCGCGCGTTGGTTGGGTCCAGCCCACTGGTTGGCTCGTCTAAAAACAAGATGTCAGGATCGTTGATTAGGGCGCGCAAAAAGTTCAACCGGCTCTTCATTCCCTTGGAGTAGTCGCAAACCTTTTTATCTGCGTCTTTTTCAAGATCAACACTTTTGAGCAGCGCGTCGATATCCCTAGTTTTACGGCTGTACAACGAGGCAAAGAACGACAGATTTTGGCGTGCGGTTAGCTTTTCGTACAGGGTCGGAAACTCAAAATCGATGCCGATTCTTTCATAAAAGTCCTTTGACACCTTTTTGACCTCGGTTCCAAACACCGTTACGCTGCCCCCGTAGCTGGGCAAAAGACCGATTAGTATCTTCTGCAACGTGCTTTTACCCGCCCCGGACGGCCCCAAAAAGCCGAATATCTCCCCCCTGTTTACCGCAAACGAAACATCCTTGATAAACGGCTGTTTGGTATACCCAAAGGTTAGCTCACTAATCTCAATCATCGTTCTTCCTCCAATAGCTGAATAATCAGTCCCCTGATGCAAAGCCGAAGTGTTTCTTCTAAGAGCTCCTCCCCTATTTCCCTTGTGTGTGCCACTGAAAAAAACAGCATGCGCATGGCGGCGGAAAACACCTGTTTCTTGTGCTCGCTGATATGCGGCAGGATATCAAACAGCTGTGACAGCTGGTCATCGTCCTGCTTAAAATGCTCACGCACAATCTGTTTAGGCAGCTTGCGAATTAGGGTATCCAGCTCGCCGGATAGCATCAGCGCGGGCAACGCGGTCTTATATATGGCTTGAAATCCCCCAAAAACTACCTCTGTCAATTCCTCGACGTTACAGCCGGTACCTAACGCAGAAAAGGAATCGATTAGTTTAGCATGGATCTGCGCATGCCACTGCATGATTACCTCGAAAACAAGCTGTTCCTTTGATGTGTAAAAGAGGTAGAACGTACCCTTTGGAATCCTTGCAGCCTTTGCTAAATCATCCACCGTTGTTCGCTTAATGCCGACCCGCTTGATAGACTCTTCCGCCTCCGCCTGTAGCTGTAGTATAATTTGTTCTCGTTCAGACTGGCTAAATGCCTTCGGCATATTATCACCACCTATTTGACTATTTATATCTGTATGGTCATTATAAATGCAAAAAGCAATGCAGTCAATAATTAGTTATTATTCTTTTTGTTGTTTTAATTCCAATGTGTACCAATTGACGGCGACGGCTATTGTGTTATAATATGGTTAACACTCCATTATCATGCGACACAGGGAATGCGTTTTTTGCAATGCGGTGAGACATTCTTTGGCTAACATCTGATTTGTGCGATTTGGATTATGACAACCCTTCTTCTACTATGGGTTGTGCTCGATTTATGTCAGCGCTGATTCAAACAATTTGTGTTCGCAACGGCTTTGGAGCACGTTTGAAAGATTGGCTTTCAAACTATGAAAAGAGAGGAAGAAAGAATGATGACCCGATTAAGCCGGAGCCTACCCGCCCTAGCTTGCATCCTTTGTCTTGTCTTCACCATGCTTTTCCCCGGTTGCGCAAGCAACCCTGTACCGACCAGCAGCCAAGACGTGCCCTCCGCCATCGTATCTGAGGAGGAGATGCCCGTACCAGAGGAAACGGATATTGGTGATTGGCCGACGGAGTTTTCGCTTATGGATGTGTACAAGGATGATTTTATGCTTGGCACCATCTACACCGATGCCAATCGCAGCGGCAAGGACATGGAATTAACCTTAAAGCACTTTAACACGATTACCCCCGAGAACATTATGAAGCCCGAGTATATGCAGCCCCAAAAAGGAAGTTTTTATTACACCGAATCGGATGCCATGATGAAATTTGCACAGGAAAACAGCCTTAATGTAATTGGTCATACCCTTGCATGGCATCAGCAAACCGGTAACTGGCTAGGTCAAACTACAGATCGTGATGAAGCGATTGAGCAGCTGCGCAGTCACATCACGAATATCGTGAGCAACTACAAGGGCAAGTTGGTTGCATGGGACGTTGTAAATGAGGCGGTAGAGGACAATAAGACTCTGCCCGAGAACGGAGACTGGACCACCTGCCTGCGCAAGACGCAGTGGCTACAGTCTATTGGTCCCGATTATATCGCAATGGCGTTTCGTTTTGCGCGCGAAGCCGACCCGGATTTGAAACTGTACTACAACGACTATAACCTAGATAACAAGCAAAAGGCCGATGTCGTTCACGCTATGGTCAAGGACCTGCGTGAGCAGGGCGTGCCGATTGACGGCATTGGTATGCAGGGGCATTATACCGTTAGCACCTCTGCAGGAGCGGTAAAATCCAACATCCAGCTGTTTGCTTCGTTGGGTGTTGAAGTAAGCATCACCGAGCTTGATGTTGCGGTAAACGGCGCAAACGCCACTACTGGGCTTACCAAGGACCAGGAGATTCGCCAGGGCGTAGCCTATGCACGTCTATTTAAGGTGTTTAAGGAGTGCAAGGACTCCATTACGAGGGTAACCTTTTGGGGATACCTAGATAGCAGAAGCTGGCGCAGTGACCGTTTCCCCTGCTTGTTTAATGCGGATTATACGCCAAAGCAAGCAGCGTATGCGGTGCTTGACCCCGAAAAATACCTAAGCTTGCACGATACCACCTATAAAGCTCCGGTCAGAGCCGCCAATGCAAAATACGGAACCCCTACCATCGACGCGGAGATTGATGAGCTGTGGAACAGCTGCACGGCAGAAGCGGTAAACGTCCCTGTTATGGCATGGGAGGGCGCAAAGGGAAGCGTTCGCATGCTGTGGGATGAAGCGTTTGTTTATGTACTTTTTGAGGTAACCGATTCGGTGCTGAACAAGCTTTCTGAGAATGTTTACGAGCATGACAGCATTGAGATATTCCTTGGTCAAAGCAACAACAAAGATGTGTTTTACGGTACAGATGACGGGCAGTACCGCGTGAACTTTGAGGGAGAAGAATCGTTTGGAACGATTCCCGACAAGACGGGGTTTCAGTCCGCTGCAAAGCTTATCGACGGTGGATACTTAGTAGAGCTTGCTATTCCGCTGGTTTCCCCCGCTAAGGAAGGCTCGAAGATGGGCTTTGACGCACAGGTTAACGACAGCGATGCGTCAGGTGCGCGCGTTAGCATCATGAAGTTCTGTGACCCCTCGGACAATTCCTACCAAAGCCCGGAAAAATGGGGCGAGCTGCTACTAACGAAATAATCTCTGGAGAAACTACTTAAAGCAAAACAGAGCATATGGTCTTTTGTGCAATAGATAGTTGCTACTGAAATACATATGCTCTGTTTTATTATGTTGTTTACGACTTTGAAAGTGCGATGGTCTTCATGGCATTCCTGTTAGAATCAAAAAGCACGGTTCGCTGTGACAGTATATATCTCTGTACTATTGCTTGCTGTTACTTATCTTCGTTTAAATATACAAAATACCGAACAAAAGCTTTTGTTTATGCAGTCTTGCGAAGGGTTTTTGTCCCCATTTCAAAAACGTAGATTCGTATTGTTTACCCAATTAACCTATCTACATTAACTATAAGTATTTATGGAGGCATTGAAGCAAAATGAATCTACTCTGTTCCGCACGTAGTAAACATCAAGAGGGCACGGAGTATACGCCACTTGAACATCATGGGCTGACGATACAAGTAGCAGACACGGTACAATCCGATGATCCAAAAGAGCCGCAAACCGTTCATGTTTCACTTCATAACGCAAGCGACACCTCATGGAGCGGCGTCATCCATATTGAGCTACCTTTTCCCAATCAAAACCCGCGTTTCTTTTTGCCCGCCTTTATGTACGGCAGGAACCGAGGCGAAAGCCCGCAGGATGTTACGCATGAATTTCCCCGAATCCGCAAAGATATGAAGCGCCCATCCTCCCCTTGGTGGATGGTTCGCAGCGACCGCTTGTCGCATCCCGTCGCGGCGGTTTATGACAACGACACAGTTTTTGCTCTTTGTGCCAGCCCGTATTTCGTTGTGAATCACGACGGCAAAAAAGGTTGGGAACCGGGCATAACAGGTGATTTTTACCAGTACAGCGGTTTTACCTGTTCGATTCAAAAGGGGACTATCGGCTATACACTAGGCTATGAGAATGCCCCATGGCTGTTCGTGCAGACGAAAACCGTATTTGATCGGGCGGACTTATCAGATAACTGCTTTGTTCTAGACGCAAAGGAAACCGTGGAGTTTGATCTATCTGTGTATTGCTATCAAGCCGACAGTTGCTTATCGGTTAACGATGTTATTGCGTCGGTATATCGCCATTACCATCAACCACCGAGAAGGATTGGTGATCACCAAATTGCCGTAACCGAACTGGCGAGTGCCATCTCGGAATATGGGTGGATTGAGAAGGATGCAAATTACTCAACAATTATCTATGAAGCAAAAGACAGTGATGTGTTTGACTATGTTAAGATAATGAGTATTGCTTGGACATGCGGAATGTCTATTGCTGGTCCTATGTTGATTGCCGGACTGCGCCTAAACAACAAAACAATGCGAGATCAGGCAATTAAGTGCATCAATAACATCATCGACAATGCTACGAACCCCAGTACCGGGCTTCCTTTTGATGCGTATGACGATGGCGTTTGGAGCGTTCACGGCTGGTGGTTTGACGGGATGCACACAAGTGGTCATACGTCATATCTAATCGGGCAAGCGGTGTTTTATATCTTGCGTGCATATGAATATGAAAAAACGCTTAATGGCACCATCCACGAGAAATGGTTGCGCTATGTAAAAGAGGTTCTTGATCGGCTTGAGAAGACCAAAAATACCGATGCGGAGTACGCCTATATCATTTCTGCTGAGACCGGTGCCGGGCTTGAGTACGACGCGTTCAGCGGTGCCTGGTGTATGGCGGCACTGGCATATTACTGTTACATTACCGGCGATTTAAGCGATGTAAACAGCTTAGTAGAGAGTGAAGCGCATTATTACCGTGCATATATTGCTAAGATGGAGTGCTATGGCGCCCCGCTTGATACCGTAAAGGCCGTAGATTCGGAAGGCGTACTCGCCTACATTAAGGCGGTTAAATTCCTTCATAAAATTACGGGGAATGAACTATATCTTGACCATATGTACGATGCGTTGTGCTATGAATTTTCGTTTAAGTTCTGCTATAACTCCCCTATCAAACTTCCGCCGCTTAGTAAAATAGGCTGGTCTAGCTGTGGCGGAAGCGTAACATCAACCGCAAACCCCCATATTCATCCGATGTCCAGCAATGTTGTAGACGAAATGCTGTATTATTGCTCCCAGCGAAATGACCCCTATATCCAACAGCGCATAAAAGACACCGTGTTATGGGGATGCCAAACCTATAACAAGTTTGATGGAGAATATGACCACGGTAAAATAGGCTGGATGTCAGAACGGTTTTGTCACTGCGAAGGTCTTGTAACACAGAAGTATGAGGATGGTTCTTACGCCAGCACTTGGTTTAGCCTAATGCCTTGGGCGGGGGCCAGTATTATTGACGGTTTTGTCGGGGATCTTTGGGAGCAATCTGCTTTATGATTGCTATAGACGTGTGATTGTATGACAAAGAGCATGTAAGCAACAGTCAGCTTACATGCTCTTTTATCGGCAGTTGTGTGCAGCAACATGATAGCCCCTTGTAATAGAGTAAACCAAACAAAAGCCCGCAAGCGAAAGCTTACGGGCTTTTGTTTGGCTCCCCAAGTTGGACTCGAACCAACGACCCTGCGGTTAACAGCCGCATGCTCTACCAACTGAGCTATTGAGGAATGTGTGAACTCAAAAGCTCAGTTGGTTCCGACTTTGAGCTATTGAGGAATGTATGAGATGAGAATAGATATTCTTAAATAATCCGTTTGATACCAACCCAAAAAGCATGGATTGGTATCAAAGGATTGTAAGTGCCGGCATCGACCTATCTTCCCGGGCAGCTGCCCGCCAAGTATTGTCGGCACGGATGAGCTTAACTTCTGTGTTCGGAATGGGAACAGGTGGAGCCTCATCGTAATAAACACCGGCTATATATGATAACCCAAAACGGGCAATCAACATGTAAAGATGCAACCATAAGCTTGCTGTTGTCGCCGAGAATCCGAAGGCTTCTCGCAAGACCCAAATACGCGAAGCGTATTTGCAATGTCAAGGTCTCTGCAATCCGAGAATCCAAAGAATTCTCGCAATGCCACGCTTGCGTGGCTATGGTGACCCGTGCGGGAATCGAACCCGCGTTACCGGCGTGAGAGGCCGGTGTCTTGACCGCTTGACCAACGGGCCATAGAAAGATGGCAGAGATGAGCTGGCAGACGGCAGAACACTGTCCTCTGCCTTCCCACTTCTCATTACTCGTTGGTGCACCAACAGGGACTCGAACCCGGGACCCGCTGATTAAGAGTCAGCTGCTCTACCAACTGAGCTATTGGTGCTCATAGTTTCACGCGAAGCGTGAAACATTCGGAAAAACGCTACGCATTTTTCGTGTACATTTCACATTCGTGCGAACCATTTATGATACACATCTTGCGATGCAATCAACTAATGGGGGATTTGAAGATACCATTGACAAATGCTATTCATTCAGCACCAGAGAATCCGCAGGATTCTCGTAATGCGAATGCGTGCATTCGTTATGGCAAGCCACCTTACCAGTAGTACTAAGGACACAATCCAAATATGCGAAGCATATTTGCAATGACAAGCACTCTGTGCTTGTCTATGTACCCTCAAAACTGAACAAAGAACTTGCGAATGAATGATTCAATAAAACCAAATCTCTTTGGTCAAGCCCTCGACCGATTAGTACCTGCAAGCTAAACGCCTCGCGACGCTTACACTTTAGGCCTATCAACCTTGTAGTCTTCAAGGGGTCTTACCTGATTAACTCAGTGGGATATCTTATCTTAAGGGCGGCTTCACGCTTAGATGCCTTCAGCGTTTAT
>JAEZVA010000040.1 GCA_023443315.1 Bacillota bacterium
TGCAGTAGGCTGAGTAAGGGGCGGGCAAACATCGTAAGCGCCACGCTCATGATAAGCCCGAACGCCAGATTCACAAATACCGAAATCGAGTAGATCTCGGAGGTTTTACTGTAATCCTTTGCGCCCAACACCTGCGACACCATGATGGTGGTTGCCATGCCAAGAACCGAAAACATAATAAATACAAGGTTCACGATCTGGTTTACGTTGCCGATGGCGGCAACTGCGTTGTCGGAATAACGGCTTACCATCAACTGGTCGACGTTGCCCACCAGCATATGTAACAGCATCTCAATAAAGATGGGCAGTGTAACCACCCACAGGGAGGTTTTCGCATCTATCACGCGCGTTTTCATACTCTTCAAGCTACTCAGTATCCATCCTTCTTGTAGTTTCGTGTTTATGCTAATACAGAAAAGCCCCTATTTATGTGCCTGCGGCGTTTACACCCGCAATCGCCCTGCCGCGCCAGCGTCCCTTCTTCCATCGAATGAAAACGATAACCGCGCGCACACATTCGTCCAATGCCACGCCAATCCACAGCCCGAGCAGACCCATCCCAAGGTGTACCCCAAACAGGTAGCCCACCGGCACCATAATGCCCCACATCGATGCAATGCCGATTACAACGGGGAAGCGCACATCCCCCGCCGCCTGAAGCGAGCGGATGATGACGACGTTAAAGGTGCTGCCAAATTCCCTGATAATCTCCATGAGCAAAAGCTGTTTGCCCACGGCAATAATCTCGGGGTTATCGGTAAAGAGAGAGAGCAAAAAGTCGGCGTTTAGGTAGATGGTGGATGAAATGAGAAGCGACATCAAAACAGCGGGCCACAGGGTGCGCATTACCCGTTTGTCCGCGGCGTTTTCATCCCCTGCACCAATGAGGTGCCCGACTATAATCTGTGTGCCCTCGGCGACCGCAACGGTGTACAGCACCGAAAACCACGACAGGATATACCCATACGCCCTGCCCGCCAGCACCACGGCGCCCATTGTGTTGGCAAAACCCAGCAGCACCGTCTCGGCAGAGTTGTACATCAGCTCCTCGCCCGCCGACGGCACGCCCACCTTTAGCAGCTTAAGCAGCGTTGCCTTCGGAAAGGGTCGCAGGTACTTCAAGCTGATTTTGCCCGAAACCTTAAAGTGGAACAGCACAAGCAGCGCAACCATGCCGATTCCGCGGCTGACTAGTGTTGCTATGGCGACGCCCGCAACGCCCATGCGAGGCAAGCCGAACAGACCGAACAACAGCAGTGCGTTGCCCGCGATGTTAATGAGGTTAACCCCAAACGATACCACGGTGCCATACAACGCATGCCCGTTTGCGCGGAAGATGGCGCTCATGGCGGAGATCACCGCCTGCCCGAACAGTCCGCCGCCCACAATCAGCAGGTAGGTCATTGCGTCGCCCATCAGCTCATTCGGTGTTCGAATTAGCCGTAAAATCGGGCTTGCAAACACCGTCATCACGATGCTCATCACCACGCCGAACGCAAGGTTGACAAATACCGCGACTGAATAGATCTCGCTGACCTTATCGTAGTCCTTTGCGCCGAGCACCTGCGACACGACAATCGTCATCGCGGTGGCAAGCACCGAGAACAGAATAAACACGATGCCAATTAGTTGATTGACGTTGCCAAGGGCGGCAACCGCGCTATCCGAATAGCGGCTGAGCATCAGCTGGTCGACATTGCCCACCAGCATATGCAGCAATATCTCGATAAAGATGGGGTAGGTAATCTTCCATAACGGGGTTTTCGCATTGATGACGCGTATCTTATTCGTATCCATGCGTGTTAAAATCCGCCTTTCCTTGTGTGCGGCAAGGCTGCCTCAAGGCTACTGCCAGTGGTTGTTGTTCATCTGTCGGCGGAAGTTTCTGCGTGTAGCAGCGTACCTTTGCTGCTCGCGGATGCGTCTGATAAAGTCGCCGCCAAAGAACAAAAAGAAGTTAATCAGCGACATTACGATAGCCGCGCGTGTTGCCCACGTGCCCAATATCAGGCTGATTACAAAAAATCCCGCGTTAAGATACCCAAGGTATTTCATCTTGATAGGAATAACAAAGAACAGCATCACCCGCATATCGGGGAACAATACCGCAAAGGCAAAAAACAGCGAGTAGTTTAGGTACATATTCGTACCGTAACCCGTAACAAGGGCGGCAACGGTCGCGCCTAGCATCCCAAGCAGGTAGTACAGGTTAAACCGCGCAGTACCCCACTCGCGCTCTAGGTTCGTGCCGATGAAATAATAAAAGTACAGCGAAATGATCACAAAGATGGGGCTAGAGCTGGGTGGCAGAAAGATATAGGTAATAAGCCGCCACACCTGCCCCGCAAATAACGCGCTTCGGTCGAGGCTAAGGATACCGAGGATGTTCGTCTCCTGCCCCATAAACACGACGACGCCCGGCATCAGGTAGCTTAAGATGTAGGTAATCAGCATACCGGCGGTAACGTACAGCATCAGGTTTGGTATGGCTACCTTTTGTATTGCCTTCTCAAGTTTATACAGAAATCGGTTCACGATAGGTCACTCCATTCTATCCTTTGGTCTTGGGTGCGACTGTCATTGCTCCGCTGATGTCATTGTAGGCAAAAAAGCCCGTAGTTATTGCCTAAAATGTAATTATTATAGCCGCGCGGATGTTCACATGCTTTGCGCAGCGCAAAGCCGCTAGACCGATTGGGTCGCAACGCCCACCTTGTCGCCCTTCATGCGGCGGTTATGAAACGTTGTCTCCAACTGCGCAGGGTCTTGCATCAGCTTTGAAAAACGGTCGAGCGCGCGGGATAGATAAAACCCGTCGCAGATGTGCTCGTCGATGGTAGTACGGATGTTCGCATGCTTTGCCTAACGCAAAGCCGCTAAACCGATTGGGTCGCTACGCCCACCTTATCGCCCTTGACGCGGCGGTTATCATACGTTGTCTCCAGCTGCGCGGGGTCTTGCATCAGCTTTGAAAAACGGTCGAGCGCGCGGGATAGATAAAACCCGTCGCAGATGCGCTCGTCGATGGTCGCGCGGATGTTTACATGCTTTGCGTTGCGTACACTCCCGTCCTCATCCAGCACCAGCTTATCAAAGGTTCTGCCCAGCGTCAAAAAGATTGAGCAGGTGCCCCATTCGTACAGGTGGTGAAACGGTGCGTCCGCCCCGATGCTGCCTAGGTTAGAGGCAAACACGCTGCAATAATAGGGCAGGCTTTCGGTAAAGCTGTGCGGCAGCATATCGTAAAACTCCAGCACATCGATAAGCGACGCCACCATACACAAGGCAAAGCGCGGCAGCTTTGAGAAAAACACGATAATCTTATCCACACCCTCCTGCGAGCCCTTTTTCACCTCACGGCGGCGCTCGTTCATAGCGGTTGCGGTATCAAACAGCGTTTTATCCGGCTCAAACACGACCTTAACCAGGCTGTCGTCACCCTCGAGCGTCATCTGGCGCTTGACCACATACGCGGCGAGGAACTGCTTGTGCGCATACAGCCTGCGCCCCGCCACAAAGCGGTTGATTTTGGGGTACTCCATTGCGGTGCGCGCGATGGCGGCAAGCACAAGGTTAAACAGCGTCAGCTTAATACCCTGTGCGCGTTTTTCATCCATATAACGCAGCGCATTTTCCACATTCAGCTCAATCGGGTAAAACACCAGCGACTGTGCTCGTGTGGGCATAATATGCGGCATCAAACGGCTGTATGCCTCGCGGCTTTTAATGTAAACTCCGTCGTTGCGGCGCTTTGTAAAAGGCGGCATGCGAATCACTCTCCCTGTTTCACATGTACTCTGTACGTTCGGGCGGTGGGGGTCAGACCGGCGTGTGTTTACGAGTACTCAAACGCAAGCATCGACTAAAAACGCCCGAAAAATCAGTTGCACTTATAGTACCACCTTTTGCTGTTTGATTGCAAGGGTTACGAGGCAATCCGCCCCCTTTATATAGTACGATTCTTCGATAGAACTATATGTAGCAATGTACATCACCTATTTACAACAAACAGGGAGCGACATCACTGCCGCTCCCCTTATCGCTGTTAAGTTTTAATACTTGTCGCGCGCCACATACTTGGTATGCAGAATCTCGTGCGCCTTGTGGCTGCCTGGCTCGCCGAAGAAGTCCTTGTAAACTTCCTGTACAGCGGGGTTCTGGTGGCTCTTGCGAACCTTCAGCGACCTATCCTCGGCGTAAATCGCCTCGGCACGCTTGGCGGCAAGGTTTACAAAGCTGCGTACCGACGCGGGCTGGGTGGGCTGGCCGCCGCCATTTACACAACCGCCGGGGCACGCCATTACCTCAATAAAGTGGTAGTCGCGCTTGCCTGCACGAATGTCGTCAAGCAGCTTTCTTGCGTTGGCAAGACCCGAAACCGCCGCAACACGAATCTCGTTGCCCGCGATGTTGTAGGTTGCCTCCTTGATTCCCTCGGTGCCGCGCACCTCGGAAAACTCGATGCTCTCGTTGTCCTTACCAGTGAGAACGTCGTTGGCGGTGCGCAGTGCAGCCTCCATAACGCCGCCAGTCGCGCCAAAGATGACCGCGGCGCCGGAGCTCATGCCAAGCGGTGCGTCAAACTCCTCATCAGGCAGCGCAGCAAAGTTCAGTCCCGCGCGCTTAATCATGCGGGCAAACTCACGCGTTGTAATCGCAATATCCACATCGGGGATGCCGTTACCGGCAGCCGACTGATTGTCGCGTCCCGCCTCAAACTTCTTGGCGGTGCAGGGCATTACGCTGACAACAACGATGTCCTTGGGGTCAAGACCCTTCTTCTTCGCGTAGTAGGTCTTTGCAATGGCGCCGAACATCTGCTGCGGCGACTTGCAGCTCGACAGATTGTCAAGGAAATCGGGGAAGTTGTGCTCGCAGAACTTTACCCAACCGGGCGAGCAGGAGGTAATGAGCGGTAGCTTTCCGCCCTTGGTAAAGCGGTGTAAGAACTCGGTGGCCTCTTCCATGATGGTGACGTCCGCCGAGAAGTCGGTGTCAAACACGCCGTCAAAGCCTAGGCGGCGCAGTGCTGCAACCATCTTGCCCTTGACGTTGCTGCCCACAGGCATGCCAAACGACTCGCCCAGCGTTACGCGCACAGACGGCGCGGGCTGAACAATCACATGCTTTGCGGGGTCGGAGAGTGCCTTCCAAACCTCTTGGGTCTGGTCGTTCTCGTTCAGCGCGCCGGTAGGGCACACCACGATGCACTGTCCGCAGGATACGCACGCTACATCCGCAAGACCATTGTCAAAGGTGCAGCCGATGTGGGTTTTAAAGCCACGGTCGTTGGGTCCGATAACCGAAACACTCTGAATCTTGTCGCATGCGGCCACACAGCGGCGGCACAGGATGCATTTTGAGTTGTCGCGGTACATATGGGGGGCGGAACGATCAACCGGGTAGGTCATGTTCTCGCCGTTGTAGCGGTACTCGTTCTCTACGCCAAACTCGTTGGAGAGCGTCTGCAGCTCACAGCTACCGCTGCGCACGCAGGAAAGGCAGGTCTTGTTGTGGGTAGAGAGGATGAGCTCTAACGTCTGGCGGCGGCTCTTTGCCACCTTGTCGGAGGTCGTAACAACCTCCATGCCCTCGTTTACGGGGTATACGCAGGCGGCAACAAGGCTTTTTGCGCCCTTAACCTCTACCACGCACATACGGCAGGCACCAATTTCGTTGACGCCCTTTAAATAACACAGGGTGGGGATATCTATGCCGGCATCCCTCGCTGCCTCAAGAATAGTGTAATTCTTCGGCACCGAGTAGGGCATACCGTTTATTTTGATATTTACTTGATCCATGTTTGGTACACTCCTTTACTTCTTGATAATGGCGCCGAATCGGCATTTATCCATACATACTCCGCACTTGATGCACTTTGTCTGGTCGATAATGTGCTTTTGCTTCACAGCGCCGGAGATGGCGTTGACGGGGCAGTTCTTTGCGCACAGCGTACAGCCTACGCACTTATCCTCGACAACCACAAAGCTTAGCAGCGCCTTGCATACGCCTGCGGGGCACTTCTTATCCTTGATGTGCGCCTCGTACTCGTCTCTGAAGTAGTGAAGGGTAGAGAGCACAGGGTTGGGGGCTGTCTGACCCAGACCACACAACGAGTTTTCCTTGATGTAGTGGCACAGATCCTGCAGCTCGTCGATGTCGCTTGCCTTGCCCTTGCCCTTGGTAATGCGCTCAAGCATCTCGTACAGGCGCTTGGTGCCCACACGGCAGGGGGTGCACTTTCCGCACGACTCCTCGACGGTGAATTCCAAGAAGAACTTCGCGATATCCACCATGCAGGTCTCTTCGTCCATAACAATCAGACCGCCCGAGCCCATCATCGAGCCGATGGCAATCAGGTTGTCGTAGTCAATCGGAATGTCGAGATGCTGTGCAGGGATACATCCGCCGGAAGGACCGCCGGTCTGCGCCGCCTTAAACTGCTTGCCGCCGGGAATGCCGCCGCCGATCTCCTCGACGATCTCGCGCAGGGTTGTGCCCATGGGAACCTCAACAAGACCGGTGTTGTTGATCTTGCCGCCGAGCGCAAACACCTTGGTGCCCTTGCTCTTTTCGGTACCCATTGCCGCAAACCACTCGGCGCCGTTTAAGATAATCTGGGGAACGTTTGCGTAGGTCTCCACGTTGTTTAACACGGTGGGCTTACCAAACAGTCCCTTAACAGCGGGGAACGGAGGACGGGGACGCGGCTCGCCGCGCTTGCCTTCGATAGAGGTCATAAGCGCCGTCTCCTCGCCGCACACAAACGCGCCGGCGCCAAGACGAAGCTCAAGGTCAAAACAAAAATCGGTTCCGAAGATGTTCCTGCCGAGCAGTCCCATCTCCTTCGCCTGGTCGATGGCTATCTGCAGGCGTTTTACCGCAATGGGGTACTCCGCGCGGACATACACAAAGCCCTCGTCGGCACCTATAGCGTAACCGGCAATCGCCATTGCCTCAATCAGTGCGTGGGGGTCTCCCTCCAGCACCGAACGGTCCATGAACGCGCCGGGGTCGCCCTCGTCGGCGTTACAGCAGACGTATTTCTTTTCCGAAACACTTGCCTTGGCAAAGCTCCACTTCAAACCGGTGGGGAACCCGCCGCCGCCTCTGCCGCGCAGACCCGAATCCTTCATGATGTTGATTACATCGTCGGGGGTCATCTCGGTAAGCACCTTGCCCAGTGCCTCATAGCCGTCGTAGGCTATGTATTCGTTGATGTTCTCGGGGTCAATTACGCCGCAGTTACGCAGCGCAATGCGCTTTTGCTTTTTATAAAAGCCGGTCTCGTTAAGAGACTTGATGGTGTCTTCGGCAACCGTCTCCTGATACAGAAGGCGGGTAACGATGCGTCCTTTGAGCAGATGCTCGGATACGATCTCCTTCATATCCTCGGGGGTTACTCTTGAATAGAAGCTACCCTCGGGGTATACGATCATAATCGGGCCAAGCGCGCACAGGCCGAAGCATCCGGTCTGAATGACCTTAATCTCGTCTTGCAGCCCGTTTGCCGCAAGTTCCTTTTCCAGCTCCGCGATTACACTCAGGCTACCAGAGGAGGTACAGCCGGTGCCGCCGCAGACAAGTATGTGGGAACGATACATTGTGTGTTCTTCCTCCTATTTCCTTACTTTCCCATGGTGCCGATGGTATACTCGGTAACCACGTTGCCGTTTACGATGTGGTC
>JAEZVA010000044.1 GCA_023443315.1 Bacillota bacterium
CGCCCACAATGCGCGAAAATGCGCATTGTGGGCGGGGTACTGCTTTGTTATCGCAGTGATGATTGCAAACTAGCAAAATCTTGTTGCACAATCTTGTCCTTGCAACCAGTAAAAAATGAAGACAATATGGCAACTTTGTTTATTTTTAACACAATCCCCGAATGGTACGATATGCATGTGATAAACAAGAGCATTCCAGAATGGGTGCTGCCGGCTTATACTCATCTGCAGTTATAGCGATGATTCGTATTTAGAATGCCGGGGAGCGTAATTCGATCGAAGAAAAAAATAGGTGGAAGGGAGTTTTTTGTTTTGATGGCAACAGCCAGGAAGGCTAAACCGGCATCGCTTGCATACAAAGGAAAACGGATTGGCGAAACGCGTAACCTGCGCACCAACCTGTCATATTTATTGATGCTGCTGCCGGGTGTAATCGTACTTATTATCAACAACTACATACCAATGATTGGTGTACTGCTGCCGTTTAAAAAATATCGTTATGCAGGCGGCTTCTTCTCCAGTATTTTCGGAAGTCCATGGGTAGGACTGAGCAACTTTAAGTTTTTGTTTGCCTCCCCCAATATTCTGCAGGCAACAAAAAACACGGTACTGTACAACCTTCTTTTCATTGCGCTTGGCATCGTGGTACCTGTGGTAATGGCCATTTCGCTTACCGAGCTACACAATAAACGGCTTTCTAAGCTGTATCAGAGTTCGTTTTTTCTGCCCTATTTTCTGTCGTGGATTGTGATAAGCTACCTTGCGTTTTCTTTCTTGAGCTTCGACAACGGGTTTTTAAACAACCTATTTGAGTCGCTTGGGCTCGAGAGAATGAACTGGTATTTTGAAACCAAGGCGTGGCCGTTTATCCTGACGTTTTTCCAGCTGTGGAAATACACCGGCTACAACATCGTCATCTACATTGCGACAATATCGGGCATCAGTTCGGAGTATTACGAGGCGGCAACGCTAGACGGGGCGAGTAAATGGCAGCAGGTGCGCTTTATTACGCTGCCGATGCTCAAGACCGTTATTATCATCACCACCTTGTTTGCCATTGGTCGTATCTTCAACTCGGACTTCGGTCTGTTTTACAGTGTACCGCGTAATACGGGTGCGTTGTATTCCGTCACAAACACCATCGACACGCTGGTATACATCATGCTTCGCAATTCCAACGATGTGGGAATGACCTCCGCGGCAAGCTTCTATCAGGCGGTGGTCGGTTGTATTACCGTATTTCTCGCAAACGGGGTAATTCGCAAAATCGACAAAGAACAGGCGCTGTTTTGACGGAAAGGGGAACATATAAAAATGAAACGCAAGCAATACAGAGCAAATCAAATCTCCCCAGCCGCCAACCTGCTGTTTAACTTCTTATTTATTGTAATACTCGTCATCTGCTTTGCGCCGCTGTTGCTGGTAATTATGATATCGCTTACAGAAGAAAAGACCATCCTGCAAAACGGATATTCGTTTTTACCCGCAAAACTAAGCCTTGAGTCGTACGAGTACCTACTTAAAGGTGGCGGACTGATACTAAACGCTTACAAGAACTCCATTATTATTACCCTACTGGGCACGGTGCTTAGCCTACTTACAATGACGTTGTATGCCTACCCGCTTTCAAGACCTGAATTTAAGCACAAGGGCGTCTTTGCCTTTTTCGTTTACTTTACCATGATCTTTGGCGGCGGTCTTGTGCCATGGGTTATGGTGTATAACCAGCTCGTGCCAATAGCCGATACCATCTGGGTAATGATTGTGCCCATGCTGATGAACGCATGGAACGTGATTATACTGCGAACCTTTATTAAAACCACCGTGCCAGAGGCTATTATTGAATCGGCGCGCATCGACGGCGCGGGGGAGTTCCGAACACTGTTTTCCATTGTACTTCCGCTGTGCAAGGCGGGTCTAGCGACCATCGGGCTATTTGCTATGCTCGCGTACTGGAACGACTGGTATCTGCCCCTGCTCTTTATTACCGACCGAAAGATATACAACATCCAGTACTTAATGTACCAGACGCTCAATAACATCCAGTTCTTAAGCACCACCACCATGGGCAACGCGTCGGAGGTTGCTGCGTCATTGCCCAGCGAGGGCGCCAGAATGGCGGTTGCTGTGGTTTCGGTGGGACCGATTATTCTTGCCTACCCGTTTTTCCACAACTACTTTCAAAAGGGTCTGACGGTAGGCGCCGTAAAAGGATGAACCCGAGTCATGCACTCGGTCATCATACAAATTTAGCAGGAGGAAATATAATGCTTAAAGCGAACAAAATTCTTAGTGTAATCCTGACGTTATGCATTTTAGCATCCCTTATCGCAGGCTGTGCCGGAACACCGGCTGAAGTAAGCGGTACGCCTTCCGCTGCCGGTGAGCCCGGTAGTGCGGACGCGCCCAAAGAGCCGGTAACCCTGAACTTCTGGATGGTCGGCAACGCACAGGACCAGCACGACCGTGTGGAAGCGGCGGTTAACGCCTATCTGAAGGACACACTAGGCAGCAACATCCAGGTAAACATCGAAGAGCTTGGATGGGACGACACCTACAACACAAAGGCAAACAACGGTCTAGCTACAGGACAGGATATTGACATCTTGTTCACCTCTTCTTGGGCAGCCAATATTGCCATGAACGCAGGCGAAGGATATTACTTGCCACTCAACGACTACATTGCCAAGTACCCTGAAGTTGCCCAGATTCTTGGCGACGATTACATCAAGGGTACCCAGATTAACGGTGTAAACTATGCAATGCCCTGCAACAAAGAGAAGTTCCACAACTGGGGCTACCTGCTTAGAAAAGACCTTGTAGAGAAGTACAAGGTAGACCTGACAAAGATTAAGAGCACCAAGGATCTTGAGCCCATATTTGATCAGATTCTTGCCAACGAGCCCGGCATTACGCCCATCGGTATGTCCAGCATGGATGTTCCGGAGTGGAAGTTCCTTGATTGGGACGGCGTAAGCGACGACGATTTGCCCGGCGCTTTCTACCCCAGCACCGACAATTCCAAGACCACCATCATCAACCAGTGGACTGCCCCTGAGTCTGTGGCGGTTTACAAGCAGATGAAGGAATACCTGAAAAAAGGCTACATCAGCGCTGACGCGGCTACCGCACCTTCCGTTACCGAGCTGCTTGGCACCGGCAAGTACTTTGCTGCCGTACAGTCTCTAAAGCCCGACAAGGACAAGGAAATGTCCATGAGCACTGGCGTTGAGTATGTACAGGTTGACATCACCAAGCCCTACAAGACCAACCGCGAAACACTTGGCGGCGCACTGCTTGCAATTCCCCAGCAGTCCAAGCATCCCGACGAAGCGTTTGAGTTCATCTCCCTGCTGTATACCGACGCAAACCTGATTAACCTGATTGTATACGGACAGAAGGATGTAGACTATACCCTTAACGCAAACGGCACCGTTACCCCGATTGAAGGCTCTGGTTATGCTTCGGGCAACGGCTGGAGATTCGGCGACCAGTTTAAGGATTACCTGCTTGACACCGAGAGCACCGACAAATGGGATCGCTTTATTGCGGCCAACAATTCGGCTCCTGCTCTGTACAGCCACGGCTTCCTGTTTGACGTAAAGAAGGATCCTGCAAAGGAAGAAGAGCTTAAGACCATTATTGCCAACTGCAAGGCTGTTACACAGGAATACTACAAGACACTGCTCAGCGGTCAGGCTCCCGACGTCGACAAGATGGTAGCGGAGATGGACGCGAAGTACAAGGCAGCCGGCGTAGATAAGCTCCTTGCCGAGATGCAGGCTCAGTTTGATGAGTGGGTTGCTGCAACCAAATAGTTATCCTCTAAAGTAACCAAACCAAGGCAAAGCGATTCGTTTCGCTTGTTAACAATTGCGGGTTACATTTTTCATACATTTTTTCTTCGAAGCAAAGGCCGTCCTGAGATACGCAGGGCGGTTTTTGCTTGGTATTTTTACAAGCGCACAATCCAATTTGTACCAAACATATCTGGACAAAACTAGGGCTTACCCACCTTGACACAAAGGGCATATTTTACTATAATGATGCTGCAACATATTAGAAAATGGATGTGCCGCGTTAGGGCTTAACGCGAACAGGGAAAAGACCCAGTACCAAAGGCGTGCAAAACAGAGAGAACAAGCCCTTAGGCTGAAAGCTTGTTCATTGCGTTTAGCGTCTGTTTGGGAAGACAGCTTTTCTTAGTCCATCGTCACCCCGCGTTAAGGGGCATTTGAGCGGGACGCGCACTGCGTGTCCAACAAGGGTGGCACCACGGGATATCCCGTCCCTTTTTAGGAGGGGACGGGTTTTTGTTATTTATTTTTGGATAGCACTGGTGCAATTGCGTGCATACTCATACTAAAAAGATAAAGAAAGGTTGGGAGAAACTATGGCTCTACTTACAAAAGCGCCGCGCGGTACACAGGATGTTCTGCCTACCCAGAGCGCGAAGGTACGCTACGTGGAGCAAACCGCCCTCGATATCGCGGGGCTTTATGGCTTTAAGGAGGTGCGAACCCCCACCTTTGAGCATACCGAGCTGTTTGACCGTTCGGTGGGTGACACCACCGACGTGGTGCAAAAGGAGATGTACACCTTTATAGACAAGGGCGACCGCTCGATTACGCTGCGCCCTGAGGGTACGGCGGGCGTGGTGCGGTGCGTGATGGAGCACGGGCTGCTCGGCGACGCGCTGCCCGTTAAGACCTGCTATCTCTCAAACTGCTTTCGCTACGAAAAGCCGCAGGCAGGACGCTGGAGAGAGTTTACCCAGTTCGGCGTAGAGATGTTCGGACCCGCCGCCCCCGACGCGGACGCCGAGGTGATTGCGCTTGCGCATGAGATTATCACCACCTTAGGCGGCACCGACCTGACCTTGAAAATCAACTCGATCGGATGCCCCGAGTGCCGCGCCAAGTACCACAAGGCGCTCAAGGCATATTTTCAAGATAATGCCGAGAACCTGTGCGAGACCTGCCGCGGGCGGCTTGATAAAAACCCGATGCGCATCCTCGACTGCAAAAGCCCTGTGTGCGGCGAGATTGCAAAGGACGCGCCCAAGGTGCTCGACTATATCTGCGACGGCTGCCGCGACCATTTTGACGGTGTGAAGACCCGCCTTACGGGTGCGGGCATCGACTTTACCGTAGACCCCACATTGGTGCGAGGGCTTGATTATTACACCAATACGGTGTTTGAGTTTGTGTCAAACCAAATCGGCGCACAGGGCACTGTGTGCGGCGGCGGGCGGTACAACGGGCTTGTGGAGGCACTCGGCGGAGCCCACACCCCCGCGCTCGGCTTTGGCATGGGTATTGGCAGACTGCTGCTGGTGATGGAACAAAGCGCGGCACCCTCCCCCGAGGAGAAGCACTGCGACATCTACTTTGCCACGATGGGCGAGCACGCAAAGCAGCGCGCGTTTGAGCTGACAAGGCTGCTTCGCACCGAGGGCTTTTTTGCCGAGACCGACTTGATGGGCAGAAGCCTGAAGGCGCAGATGAAGTACGCGGACAAGATCGGCGCGTCCTACACCCTTGTGCTTGGCGACAACGAGCTGACCGAGGGCGTGGGGATGCTTAAGAACATGAAGACGGGCGAGCAGAGCGAGGTGCCGCTGGGCGACGACCTAGTGCAGACCATCTACAATAAAACCCTTGCCGAGGCGGTGGAGGAACTAAACAACACCGGCATCGCGGGCTTTGACCTGAACTCACTTTAATCAACCAATCCCAGGACAGAAAGGATACGAAGGAAGATATGAGTATCGATACCATGGGCTCCCTGCGGCGTACCCATTACTGCGGCGAGGTGAGCGAACAGGATATCTCAAGCGAGACAGTGGTGTGCGGCTTTGTACAAAAGGTGCGCGATATGGGCAACCTGGTGTTTATTGACCTGCGCGACCGCACGGGGATTGTTCAGCTAGCGTTTGACGACGGCACATCGGGGGACGTAATCGCAAAGGCGAAGACGGTGCACTCCGAGTACGTGCTGATGGCAAAGGGCATAGTCAGAATGCGTCAGTCGGTTAACCGCGACATCAAAACCGGCACGGTGGAGCTGTACGCTACCGAGCTGCGCATCCTCTCCAAGGCCGAGACCCCGCCCTTTGAGATTACCGACCAGACCAAGGTCAACGAGGAGCTGCGTCTAAAGCACCGCTACCTTGACCTGCGCCGCCCCGGCCTGCAAAACAACCTGATGCTGCGTCACAAGATCGCCAAGGTGACCCGCGATTACTTTGACGAGAACGGCTTTTTAGAGATAGAGACCCCGATGATGATCAAATCCACCCCCGAGGGTGCGCGGGATTATCTGGTGCCCTCGCGTATTCACGGCGGCAAGTTCTATGCGCTGCCACAGTCGCCGCAGATCTACAAGCAGCTGCTGATGATATCCGGCTACGACCGCTACTTTCAGCTTGCACGATGCTTCCGCGACGAGGACCTGCGCGCCGACCGCCAGCCCGAGTTTACCCAGATTGACCTAGAGATGTCGTACGTGGATATGGACGACGTGCTGCGCATGATAGAAGGGTATATCAAACGCCTATATGCCGATGTAATGAAGGTAGACGTGCCGCTGCCATTACCCCGCCTGACCTACCGCGAGGCGATGGAGCGTTACGGCTCGGATAAGCCGGATACCCGCTTTGGCATGGAGATTGCCGACCTGTCTGAAGTTGTAAAGAACACCCCGTTTGCAGTGTTTGCGGACGCCGTGCAAAACGGCGGAAGCGTGCGCGGCATCGTGGCAAAGGGTGCAGCCGCAAAACTCACCCGCAAGGAGATCGACAAGCTCACCGAGCTGGTGCGGGGCATCGGCGCAAAGGGGCTTGCCTACATCCGCTGGGTGGACGAGGCGCCCGCCTGCTCGTTTGCAAAGTTCCTTGCCGATGGCGAGCAGGATGCGATTATCAATGCGCTTGAGATGCAGCAGGGGGACGTCGCGCTGATCATCGCCGACAAAAACAGCGTGACCCTGCCTGTTCTGGGTGCACTGCGCCTTGCTGTGGCAAAGCAGCTGGAAATCCCGCGCACGGGCAACAACTTCCTGTGGATTACCGAGTTCCCGTTTTTTGAGTGGGATGAGGAGAGCGGCACCTGGCTTGCGATGCACCATCCCTTCACCATGCCGATGGAGGAATGCCTGCCCCTGCTCGAGACCGACCCGGGCGCGGTGCGCGCAAAGGCGTACGACCTTGTGTTAAACGGCGTGGAGCTTTCAAGCGGCTCAATCCGCATCACCGATTATGCCCTGCAGCAGCGCATGTTTGAGCTGCTGGGGCTTACCAAAGAGGAGATTGACGCAAAGTTCGGCTTTTTGGTGGACGCGTACCGCTACGCATCCCCGCCCCACGGCGGCATGGGCATCGGGCTAGATCGCCTTGCCATGCTGATGTGCGGCGCAGAGAACCTGCGCGACGTCGTGGCATTCCCCAAGGTGCAAAATGCGAGCGAGCTGATGAGCGCCTGCCCCGCCGAGGTAGACACAAAGCAGCTTGCCGAGCTTTCGATTGCGGTGGTAAAAAAGCAGGAAGCAACTGAATAGATATTTAAATACACCATAAAGAAACAGCGCCCGAAAAGGCGCTGTTTCTTTATGGGTTAACTTTACAAAATATATCGAATAAGGTATCATTAAGTCATATTGGCAACACTAATGAATCGATGGGGATAAAAGAAAAGCAGTTACTATCGGTGAGTTTACCCAAAATTGTATTGGGCATAAAGCCCGCGAAAGGACAGATTTATTATGACGAAGAAGACAAGCCGCGTGTTGTTCTATGTTGCGCTAATCTTAACGCCGGTCGTCGCGCTGTTCCCGCAAAATTTGCTGGTTAAGATGAGTCTAATGAGTTCATCTGTTGCAGACAGACGAATTATTCCATTGATGATCCTAATCAACCTGCTAGTTGGCGCGGGCTGTGCCCTTGTGGGGGTAGACTACAGACGTTACGTTAACACCCCCGTGCGGGTAATCACCGCCCTCTGGGCGCTGCTAAGTCTTTTGACGCTTGTCATGGTTCTCCTTCCGATATCTGGGCTTGGGGTGGTGCTATCGCAGTTTTATACCGACCGCACCTACCTCGTTTTTGGCGTTTACCTTGTGCTGTTGCTTGTGTCTTTTGCTCCGAATAACAGTCAGACAGGGGAGCAGGCGGCGGAGTAATCCCGTCTCAAAGCGTAGTTTATATACATAATAACAACCCCGAGGGAGAAGTGTCTCCATCGGGGTTGCCCTATGTTTACGATGATAAAGAATGTAGGTACAGAGCTTTCATTTACGGTATGACTATCCCTGCTGCCGCGACGTTTTCCTTGTGCTCCTCGTAGGTGGCGGCGTACAGGTAGTTTTTGTCCTTGTCGGTCAAAAAGAACAGGTAGTCGGTGTCGGCGGGGTCTAAAGCCGCCTTGATGGCGTCAATACCGGGGTTGCAGATGGGTCCCGCGGGCAGCGCGGGGCATTTATAGGTGTTGTACAGGCTGTTAAAGCGGTTCTTGTCGCCGTCGATGAACGGCTTGATGGCGCCTTCGACATAGTTAATGGTTACATCGCACTGCAGCTTCATGCCGCTGTCTAAGCGGTTGTGCAGCACCGACGAGATGTTATTCATCTCTGCCGGGCCGTACGCCTCTTTCTCTATAATCGACGCGAGCGTAAAGATCTCGGATACGCTGTAGGGGCTTTCAGCAATGTCTGCCATCAGCTTCTCGCCAAGCATTTGCTCGGTATGGGCAAGCATCCTGCGTATAATGGCATCGGGGCTTTCCCCCGTGTACACCTCGTAGGTGTCGGGGAACAGAATCCCCTCCAGCTTAAAGCAGCTGTCTTTCACCTGCTGCATCTGAACGGCGAGCCTAAATTCGCTAAAATCCCCCTCTTGGCTTGCGGTGATAAACTCCTCCACGGTGCAAAAGCCCTTTTCCTCCAGCAGCATTGCGATGCGCGCTAGGGTGTAGCCCTCGGGGATTGTAATCGTCTGGGTGAGTGGGACCTGCGAAGAGGCGGGCAGGGAGCTATCCTCGACGGAATTGTCGAGCGAAGTATTCTTGGAGGGAGGCACGCTTTCGGAGGGCATCGAGGAAGCGGCAGATGAGGACGAAGCTTCATCCGTATTGCCAAAACAGGCGGTCAGCAATATACACAGCAGCAGCGTGGTTATCAAAAGTATGGTTTTCTTCATACGGGTTACCTCGCAAAGTGAAATAGTGAAAAAAGATAACAGGGGTGTGAAGGGTCTTGCGTTTCACACCCCTGTAAGTATAACATAATTCGCCGATAAAGGATAGAATAATACAGAAAAAGGAATTGTTTGCATCCGCCGGTTAAAATAGCTTTTTGCTCAGCCCCGTTTTTTCCAGTGTATATACGAGCAGCGGACCCAGAATAACACACGGAACCAGCTGCCCTACCGCTACAAACGCCGCATTAAGCAAAAACGGCTCGGGGGCAAGGGAGTTTGTAAACAAAATAGATAGCTCGCCGCCGATGACAACCGCGTTGATTAGTACAGGCCACAGAGCGGACAGAAACGGTAGTTTACCGACGCGAATATTGCGGGTTAGATAGCTGAGCACGGCGGCAATCAGCGTCGCGGCGGTGCCGAACAGGATGTCAAACGCGCCGAGGATGTTAACGCCCATCGCAAAGCCGACGGCGTTTGCGATCAGGCAGCCTACGGTAAGCCCGTAGATGCTGGGCACCGAGAACACCGCAAGCAGGGTTAACGCCTCCGCAAAGCGAATTTGTACCTGCCCAAAGCTTAAAGGGGAAAGCGCAAGGGTGAGGGCTGCGTACAATGCCGCAATCATAGCAGCTTGTGCAATTGAATACACCGAGTTTTTCTTCATGTCAAATAATCCTTTCGTAGTGTTTGTTTAACGCCCCGGGGGTTGCCGGGCGTAGGTCAGGATTTTGCGAACTGACCATTGCGTCAAAACGACACAATAAAAGCAGTATATCGTATCTTCTACAAAAAGTAAACCGAACAAATTGAGCACAGGGAAAAACAAACCCGAGCGGGTACTTTTTCTGTACATATTTTTGTGATATGATAAACACAATTAAATTACGCAAAAGGGCGGGCGAGATATGGAGAAGATTTCTAGCTTTACAGTAAACCATTTAGTACTGCAAAAGGGGATGTATATCTCTCGCATCGACGGCGATATCATCACTTACGATATTCGAATGTGCAAACCAAACGCGGGGTTTTACCTTGAAAACGCCGCGCTGCATACGTTTGAGCACCTGTTTGCCACCTTTGCCCGCAACTCGCCGCTTAGCGGTAATGTGGTTTACGTCGGCCCCATGGGCTGCCGAACCGGCTTTTATCTGCTAGTACGCGGCATTACACATGAGCAGGCCATAGCGCTTGTACAGCAGTCGTTTGCGTTTATCCGCGATTACGACGGGCTAATACCGGGTGCGAGCGAGATCGAGTGCGGCAATTACCTCGATCACGACCTTGCTGGGGCAAAGCGCTATGCCGCCGAGATGTGCGACGTGCTGAGCGGTTACACCGTGCAAAGACTACACTATACCGAATGAGTTGGCATGAATTCGTCAACAATTTTGATATGGGATAGATAACGAGAACGACAGAAGGGGGAGGAACGCGCATTGAGCACTAAAATCATCAGAGAGTCTGACTTTGGCAGATGGCACAGGCTTGACAATTCGGCAAAGATATTTCCGGCTGCGTCCTCCGTTACCACCGCGAATGTATTTCGGCTGGCGTGCGTGCTCAAAGAGCAGGTGAACCCCGAGCTTTTGCAGCAGGCGCTCGAACAGACCCTGCCGCGTTTTCCCGCGTTTGCGGTGCGCATGCGTGCAGGGCTGTTCTGGTACTACTTTGAGAACAATCCCCTGCGCCCCACCGTTACCCATGAGGAGCTGTACCCCTGCGCGCCGATGAACCGCAAGGAGAACCTAGGCTACCTGTTTCGGGTGCTGTACCACGGGCAGCGTGTATCGCTTGAAACCTACCACGCGCTGACCGACGGAACGGGCGCAATGGAGTTTTTGCTTGAGATTATAAGCGTTTACCTGCACCTTTCTCACAGCGATACATTAACGGGGATACAGGAATATACCCAGCCCGAGCCCCCGAATGCGGGGGAGCTGACCGACAGCTACCGCGAGATCTACCGCAAGACGCGGGGATATCAGCCTGATACGCGCAAGGCGTATTATATCAAAGGCACCGCGCTGCCATTTACGGCGGTCAAGGTGGTACACGGCGTGATGGATACCGGGGTGCTACTTGCGCGGGCAAGGGAACGCAAGGTGACGGTAACGGCGTTATTGTCGGCGCTTCTCATCTACAGCATATACACCGATTGTGTCCCAGATCGTGCTACGCGCCAACCGATTGTTGTGGCGTTGCCGGTAAACCTGCGCGGGGTGTTTGGTAACCGCACCGCGCTGAACTTTTTTGAGTGTGTAAATGTGGGCATGACATTCGACCGCGGCACAACAACCTTCGGCGAGGTATTGGAGGCAGTCAAAGAGCAGCTGGCAAAGCAGCTGGAAAAGGACAACCTGATGGCGCAAAACGCGTACAAGGTAGGCTTTTCGCGTGTGCTTGCGTTACGCGTTGTGCCTTTGTTTTTAAAGAATATTATTTTGGGTGCTATTTACCGGCGCGGGGAGCTGGCTGGGACCACCGTGATTTCTAATCTGGGAAGGGTGTTGCTACCAGAGGAACAGACCTCGTATATCGAGCGGTTTGAGTTTACGCTCTCGCCCACCCGTGAGAACCACGTTAAGTGCGCCGTGTGCTCTTTTGGCGACCGTATGGTGGTGACTTTTTCGTCCTCTATTGAACAAAACGATGTGGCGCGCGCTTTCTTTCGCCACCTTGCCGAGTTGGGGATTCGGGTAACGGTGGAGGCAAACTATCTCACTGAGCGCAAAGAACGCGTACGGCGTAAAGAAGAGGATACGCATAAAGGGAATAAAGAGGCATAAAAGGAGAGACGACGATGAAGGAGTCGGTCAAGGGGCAATCCCTTAAGATGACTAGCCCTGAGCGCAAGCAGCTAAGAATTGCCGCAAAGCAGGAGAAAAAGCAGGATAAACAGCGCGCAAAGCTTGAAAAGCAGCGGAGAAAAGCGCAAAGAAAGCTCGAGCGTGCCGAACATCGTTGGCAGCTTGCGGCGTTTAAGCAGGACATCAAGGAGCTATTTCGCCGTCGCAAGCAGCAGGGTAAGGGATGACCAACAGGGGAGGAATCGGCATGAATCATTGTAGCGCATGCAAAGTGAACGTTGCCAACGAAACACGGCATTGCCCGTTGTGCGGACAGGTTTTGACTACCTGCGTGAGCGAAGAACCAAACGAGCCACAGGTAGCGTGTAAAAATACCTATCCCGTAATAGCAGAAAGCTTTTTTGGCTACAATTTTTGGCTTCGGTTTGCGGTGTTTGTCTCTTACACTGCGGCAATCGTCTGTCTGCTTGTGGATTACTTTACGTCTGGGGGCAGGATTGGCTGGTCTATTATTGTGCTTTCGGGTATTGTCTATGTTTGGGTGACTGTTACGTGGTCGCTGCGCAGCATGCGTAACTTTGCGTTTCGGTATGGGGTGCAGATTGTCAGCATCGGGGCAGGGCTCTACATCATCGACTATTTTTCAGGCGCAACTGGATGGTCGCTTGACTATGCCATCCCGTTCTTTTTAATGCTTGCAACCTTTGCCATTACGCTATTAATCCTGCTCAAGCGGGTGGGTCGCATGGAATACCTGCTGTGCCAGCTTGTGATTGGCGCGTTTGGTTTAGTGCCGCTTATTCTGCTGCCGTTTGGGGTGCAGCAGGTGGCGTGGCCGTCGGTTGCGTCGGGTGCCTATGCGCTGATTACCTTAGGCTCCACGGTGTTGTTTGCCGACAGGCATGTCGGTCGGGAGCTTACAAAACGGTTTCACATCTAGCATTTGACTCCGGAAAAATGTAAACCCGTCGGGTTGTGCCCACGGGTTTTTTCTGTTATAATGTTTTGGGTACGAAAGCACTTTAGTGGTTTAATGTATTGCCACAATCTAGGGGCGAGTTTCCCTAAGAAATGAGGTCTGTTTCTATGCCAGCCAGAGTAGTAGTCGGCGTACAGTGGGGCGACGAGGGAAAAGGTAAGATTATCGATATCCTTGCTTCACGTGCGGATGTTGTGGTAAGAAGTCAGGGCGGTAACAACGCCGGTCATACCGTGGAGAACGACGGCGAGGTTTACAAACTGCACCTGATTCCGTCGGGTATTCTGTACAAAGGCACGCCCTGCTTAGTAGGCTGCGGCGTGGTTATCGACCCTGTGAGCATCCTGCAGGAGATTGACGGTCTTGAAGAGCGCGGTATTAGCTGCGACAACCTGCGCATCGACCCCCGCGCACATGTGATTATGCCGTGGCACCTCGTGCTTGACGGGCTAAGCGAGACCTATCGCGGCAAAAGCGATATCGGCACCACCAAACGCGGCATTGGTCCGTGTTATATGGATAAGGCGGAGCGTTCAGGGCTTCGCATCTACGACGTAATTAACCCCGACCTGCTGCGTGAAAAGACGCGGACAACAGGCGAGCTGAAGAATAAAATCATTACTCAGGTCTACGGCGGTGAGCCGGTGGATATTGAGAAAACCATCGAACTCTATACCCAGTGCGGCGAGCGCCTAAAAAAATACGTTGCCGATGTATCGGTGCTTGCGTTTGAGGCAGTAAAAGCGGGCAAGGACGTGTTGTTTGAGGGCGCGCAGGGAACGCTGCTGGACATCGACGTGGGCACCTACCCCTTTGTCACCTCGTCGCATCCTGTTTCGGGCGGCGTGTGCATCGGCACAGGGCTTGGTCCCACCGCAATCGACTCGGTGCTTGGTGTATGCAAAAGCTATACCACTCGCGTGGGTAAGGGACCGTTTCCCACCGAGCTTGACAACGAGATTGGTGAGCGCATCCGCACGGCGGGTCACGAGTTCGGCACCACCACAGGTCGCCCCCGCAGAACTGGCTGGTTTGATTCGGTGATTCTGCGCCACTCGGTGCGCGTAAACGGCTTAACAGAGCTTGCGGTTAATAAGCTCGATACCCTTTCGGGGATTGGTTCGCTTTCGGTATGTGTGGCATACCGTCTGCCCGACGGCACCGTGACAAACGATTACCCCCCCACGCTCGAGGAGCTGGAGGGCTGCACCCCCGTTTACGAGGAGCTGCCCGGCTTTAACGAGGATATTACGGGATGCAGAAGCTTTGACGACCTGCCCGCAACGTGCAAAAGCTACATTGCACGCCTAGAGGAGCTGTGCGGCTGCCGCATTAGCATGGTAGGCGTAGGTCCCGCGCGCACGCAGAACCTAGAGCGGTAAACGAAACAAAATATTATAACACCCGGCAGGGTATCCCCATTGGGATACTATGCCGGGTGTTTTGTCGTTGGCGCAGTGGTATGACGCGTGTTATTGTGCTGCTACATGGAAGAACCGCGAGAACGCGCCCTGCATAGCGAGCAGGTCATCAAGGTGCCCGTGCTCCGCAACCCGCCCGTCTTCTAGATAGAAGATCTCGTCATACAGCCGCAGTGTTTCTGCGCTCATGTTGTGGGTGATGCTGATAAGCGTGAGATCGTCACGGTTTAACAGACGGTGCTCGATGTCGTAGGCGGTCTGCCGGTCGATGGAAGAGGTTCCCTCATCAAGTATCAGCAGCGGTGTTTTGCGAATTAGCGCCCGCGCAACGGCGATGCGCTGACGCTCGCCCCCCGAAAGAGAGGCGCCGTTTTCGCCAGTATGTACCTCAAGCCGATCGGGCAGGCGCGCAATCATCGACTGTAGCCCGCTTCCCTGGAGCGCGGCGTCCAGTTCACTGTCTGTATAGCTGTTGTACAGGCAGATGTTGTGCCGTATGCTGCCGCAAAACAGAGTAACCTTTTGGTGTATGACCGAGAGCAGACCGCGCAACGAATCGGGCAGCAGTGTTTGAATCTCGCTGCCGTCGTATCGGATACTGCCGGAGAAACCCTGTAGGTCGCCCGAGAGTAGACGGATTAAGGTTGTTTTACCGCAGCCGCTACGCCCCGTCACCGCGATCTTTTTCCCCTTTTCAATCGTCATGGTTACACCCTTTAAAACAGGCTGTTCTTCGTCATAGGCAAAGCACAGGTTTTCTACGGCAATCTGGCTTGTAAGTGTTGCGGGCAATGTCCCCTGCAATGCCGTGTCTTGATAGCTTGCAAGGCTTTCAAGCCGGTTTAATACCGGCACGACGCCCTGCATGCGCGGCGCGCTCTGCATAATGACCATAATTGGAGTTACAAACGAGCTGCTCAGCTGAATCAGCGCAAGCAATACACCTGCCGTGATGCTGCCGATAATCACCATATATGCGCCAATAAAGATACCCGAAAATAGCGTAAAGTACGCAAGCACCTCCGAGACGCTTTCGTTTGCCGCGTTAACGCGGTCACTGCGCGCTGCGGCATGGATGAGCTGCTTGTTCTCGATATCAAAATCCGCCTGTACAGGTCTATCAAGCAGGTAACATTTTATCACCTCATACCCCGCAAGCAGTTCTTTGGTCTTTTGCGTAAAGGCAGACATTGCAAGGGATAACGCATCCTGCCTTTTTTGCAGTGCTTTGCCGAACAAAGCGGGCACACACAGCATCAGTACAAGAAAACCAATCAGGCACAGCGCAATCACAGGGCTGATGGTAAACAGCACGACCAGTGCCGCGACAAACAGCACCGCCTGTTGCAGGCTGAGCAGCAGAGGCACGATTAGGTTGTCTTCCACCAGTTTCATATCGTTTGTTAGTGCCGATAGATACTGCGCGGTATCTACGCTGGCAAAATCTTGGGGGGTTTGGCGTAGCACACCGCGAAACACCAGCGTTCTCAGGTAACCCATCAGGCTTCGCGTCAGCCGTTTGCCTACGGCGGTGCACACAATGCCGAGTACGCCGATTAGAACAAGGTACAGCACCGCGCCGAGTATCACATCTCGGAATCTGTTCATATCCCCGCTAAGAGCGGTGTCGGTAACCTGCTGCAGAATAATTGCAATGTACACATATGCCGTGGAGGAAAGGATGCTAAGCGCGATGGTAACGATAAGCAACAGCTTATACTTCTTTAGGCACGCCTTCATAAGTCATCACTCCAATTAGATAATTATAAAACATATTTGATTAACGTAAAACAAAATTATCATAATATATGATTATTGTCAAGCATGTTAGATAAATATCTAACATAAAAGATGAAAAATTCCCGATACAGAGAGTTATCTGTATCGGGAATCGTATTGGGGTCTATTATAAAACTTCAAAACTGCGTTAAAGCCACACTTGTAAAGCGAAATACCCATCACTTTTTGGGTTTAGAAACGCTTGAACCAATTTGTCGCTACAACAATTCCTGCTCCAATGCCGTAATAAAAGCACGCAGCGCATCGGTTTGCGGATAGTAATAGATGCGGTTGCCCTGCCTTTTGATGCCGACAAATCCACAGGTGAGCAAAGCATTCAGATGATGTGACATGGTGGCGGCCGTAAGACCAAGCTGCTGCGCAATCTCCAAGTTATATTTCGACGATTCTTTTAGTGAGCGCAGCACGGATAGCTTGCTGCTGTCTGAGAGCGCCTTTAAACAGGAGAGAAGCTGTTCTGTTTGGTAGGGCGAATTGCCGTTTCTCGTGACAAGGGGGGTTAACAGCCCATAATAGCAACGGTTTGATATAATCAGCATCGAAATTGGTATTGCAAGGGTCGGGTAGACGGCGCTTGCTTCGGGAAATGAATCAACAAGGTTACTAAACACCTCGTTTTGCTTATCCGTTACTGCGTTTTGATACATTGTAGTCAGCTTTTTTATCGGCTGCTTTATCTCATCGTATGCCTGTTCAAACGCAGGGAGATTCTCTTCAATCTGCTTCATAATACGTACTACATGAGCCTTTGGCGACTGCATAAGCTTTGTCAGCTGCCACTTGGCACTTTGCGATAGGGTAGTGGAGTCCCAAAACGCGATGATGTCATCCATCGTTTCGACCTGTTGCGGCAGGGCTTCGGTTGAAAACAACTCATTGTATATCGCGATGATCTCGGTGTTGATGACGCTGTCGGTCAGCGTATCAAGCCTGCCCATATCGTCGCGGTTCGCGCACAGCAGGGATAATAGTATCAGAGCAAAGTCATCGTCCTCCTGACTAGCGAGCATCGACTGCGGTCCGTCTGCGACCTTGTATTTTTCAAATGCCGCCACATAACGGTCATAGATCATAAGGTGCTTATTGTAAAAGCCTTCGGCATCTAGCACATGTTGAGAAAGGGCGTCTAGTAGATCCTGTTTAGCTTGCTGAACCCTTCCCGAAACAAGCAGAAGCCCGATGGTTTCAAAAAACGGGTCTAGCTCGGTGTGGATGTTGTTATGCATCGGTGCGCCTCCTGTTAGTTGTAAACTAGCCTTGCACAAGACATTGTTTTGGGAAAATAGAAAGGAACAAAATTTGATGAACACGGGACTTTCATTAAGTATATGCCATTACACAAGGGATATCAAGTGTATTTGTATGGATGGCGGTGATGGGCAATAGAGCAGAAACGCAAATTACCATAAAATTCTTATCAATACCCCATACTAAATAACAACCAAAACGCTAACAATATGGGTATCCAAAATGTACGACCGACACTTCATAATTTGTCCATAAAAAGTATCGGAGAACGGCATAAAAGCATGGGATTACGTTAAAAATACATTCGGAGGTGTTGTTTACTATGGGAAATCTTCATTTTGGCAAAAATAAGGTCGGAAAATTCATAAAGGGAAACGGCTTCTACATCGCGCTGGCAATCTGCCTTGCCGGTGCAGGCTTTGCGTCGTGGGCGGCGATTAACGGTACACTAAACAAGCTAACGACACAGGAGCCCATAACGGCAGAAAGTGAAGGTGAAAATGATTGGGCGTTCCCCGAGATAGAGGAGGCAGGGCGCAACGAGGCGTCGCTGCCTATCGAGAACAACGTGCCCTCCGCATCATCCGAATTGTCGGAGGAATTGTTGCCATCGCAGGATTCTGTTACTACCTTAGAAGATGCACAAGATTCCTTGCAAACTGTGGTACCGCAGACGCCGCAGCAAGACTTATTGTTCGTGCTACCCATCTCCGGTGAGCTGATTAACAGCTATTCCGGCGGAGAATTGGTTTTGGATAAGACGATGAAGGACTGGCGTACACACAACGGCGTTGACTTTTCAGCCAAGGCGGGCACCCCCGTTAAGTCGGTGACCGACGGAACCGTAACCAAGGTGTATACCGATAGCATGTGGGGCACCGTCGTTGAGATTACGCACGCAAACGGCATGATAAGCCGTTACTGCTCGCTGACCGACGCGGTGACGGTCGCCGAGGGCGATACCGTAGAGATTGGCGAAGTAATCGGCTGTGTTGGTGATACCGCACTGGCCGAGGTCGGACTGCCTACCCACCTGCACTTTGAGGTATTAATCGACGGCAAGTATGTTAGCCCCATGGAAGCGATTGAAAAAAGCGAAAGCTAATTTGACGATAATAAAACAGCCCGAATCCGTTTAAACAGGATTCGGGCTGTTTTGTGCTGTTGTGGTTTTGGCAACCTTAATAATGAGAAAACACCTGTGGCGACCCCTTGTTGCCAAGATACTTTTCTCGTGTCGCCTGCCCGCCACGGATGTGACGTTCCGCCTTGTTTTGTTCAAGCAGATTCTTTACTTCGAGGTATAACGCCTTGTTCACTTTGCGAAGACGCTCGGTAACGTCCTTATGTATAGTGATAGACTAATTGAATGTTGCTATCCAGCCCCAGCTCATCGTATAGCTTGAGGTATACGTCGATTTGCCCCTCTTCGGTGACCGTAATTTTTTGAATGACACGGCTTAGTGTAGCGTGGGTAATCTGCTTGTCGCCCAGTAAGCATTCAATATCTTTAAAGGTCTTTTCCAGAAGGGATTTAAGCATATCGCTTTTTCGGATATTGAGTGTAATAAATTTGAGTTCGCGCTCGACACGTTCTTGCTCTGGGTGGATTTCTTTTGTTCTCTCTTTTAGCTCTTCCATCGTTAAAACATCATTATTGAACATGTCGATATAGTTTAATTTCGCTTTTTTAAGTTGAGATAATCTTGCCTTTAAGGCAGTCTCACTTACTAAGTTTTCATCCTTGGTTTTGTACTGCCGGTTAAACTCAGTGAGGATATGATTAATGACGTTTGGTTGATCTTCGAGCACCTGTGCAAAATAATCACGGATTGCTTTTAGCAAGACCTCTTCTTTGAGCACGGTTGCGTTTGGGCAGCTATCCACACCATTCATATTTCTACCACTGCAAACCCACGATGCATAGGTTTTTTGATACGTTCTGGTAAGCCTTCTAAAAACATGATTGCAGCATGGACAATGGATAAGCTTACTGAACACATACCGGTTACTGGTGCGCTCCCCGGTTTTTTTAAAGCTATCACTGCGTGATTCTAAAAGACGTTTTGCTCTATTGAATGTTTCTTCGTCCACAATACTAAGTTCCGGCCGAGATACGACATGCCATTGATCTTCGTCGTTATTCTTTCGCTCTCCTGTAAGAAAATCTACGACTTCTTGTTTACTGTTTATGATATTACCAATGTAAACTTCGTTTGTCAGAATTCTTGCAATCGCATTTTGACTCCATTTACAACCACGCTTTGTGAGAATTCCTTCGTCGTTTAAGAGAGAAGCAATCCGATTTGCTCCGTACTGTTCATCGGTATATAGCCTAAAAATACGCCGAACAACCTGGGCCTCGTCTTCGAGTATGGCCATATTATAAATATCGCCCGGAATTTTTTCATAGCCATACACGAAGTTTGGAACTCGTCCTTTTTCTGCATTTTGCTTTTTGCCAAATTTAATACGTTTGGATGTATTCGCGCTTTCCTCTTGTGCGATAGCGCTCAAAAGGGTGAGTGTAAACTCAGAGGAATCGGAAGAGGTAAAATTATAGTTCACAAACCTTAGCTCGATGTTCAGTTGACGAAGCTTTCTTAAACTTGTCAAAAAATCTACCGTGTTCCTTGCAAGGCGAGATACATCCTTGATGAGCACTAGATCAAACAAACCGTCTTCTGCGTCGGAAAGCAGTCTGATTAGTTCAGTGCGATTTCTAAGTTTTGTTCCGCTCTTTCCTTCATCGGCATAAATGCGAATCAAATCACAGTTGTTTTTCTTCGCGTATTCCGCAAAGAACTTTTGTTGGCTTTCGAGGCTTTCGAGTTGTTCTTCTTTATTAGTGGATACACGACAATATGCCACAGCTCTCATTTTTTCAACCTCCTGATTCTGTTACTTCTTATAATACTATTATTTTTGCATAACGTCAAGATTATTTTTGGAAAAATCATCAAGGTCAATCTTGTTATGTAGCTTATTACTGATGGCCTGTTCTACGAGTGATGCAGCAATAATCTTAATAAGTGCTTTCGCGGTCTCTTCCTTGGTATTGGGATTATGAAAAGTGATTTTAAGCTCATTGGATTTGGATTTCTTGGACATAAAGTCCCTCCTTTTCGTCTTTTAATATTTGTCCTTAAACTTCTAATATATGTATATTTTGCTCGGATGGATTTATACTTGTTTCGCATCTCTTTTTCTCCTAATGTTTTTCTTCGTACTTACAGTTTCCACAGATAACTTTGCGCAATTACCGAAATTCGTGAATGACCGAGATCGTTTGAGACAATCTCCATTAGCGACTTTTTGTATGTAGTACCCGCTAGATCCTTGCGACAATGGTAGAGGTCATCCATATCGTAGTGCTTCGATTTTGTCACACCATCAGCTTCCAGTTCACGGTATCGGTCACAGGCGTACTGTGCACGGAATGCGTGCAGTTGGTTTTCGGTAATCGCATTGCGCGAGAAATCCCTCATCACAAGCTCATCGCCGCTCTTACCGGCAACCATCTTGAGCACAGTCTTTTCACCGGAACGCAGCACAGTAGCCTCTCGTTCCAGCCCGCCCTTACCCTGAGCGACGTGAACCATCAAACGACCGGTTTTTGTGTCACGGTACACATCCTTTGCTTTTAGTACGGATAGCTCCTTGCCGGCTCGTAGACCTGTCGCAGCGACGAAATCCCTGACCGCCTGATGCTTGTCATTCAGAGCATCCCGAACAACCCGGTCTCGTGTGATTTCCGCTCGTTTCACCTCAGGGAATTTAAATCCCAGGCGCTCTTTTTCCGTGTCGTAGAGTTTTGCAATGGCAGCACCTTTTGTCGAAACCGTAGCGGCACTGTTTCCCTGTGACGCGCAATACTCTAAATACTCTTTTGTGTAATGAGCGCAATCCGAAGGAGTTTTGCAGCCGTAGTTTTCTTTACACCAGTCTCCAAACTGCAAGCATTGTTTGCGGTACGTTTCATATGTGGTCTTACTGTGGATGTACGGACTTTTGCCTTCATGGTCTTGCTTTGCCTGATGTCGGCTATATCCATACTGTTGTTTTTGGGCTAGCTTGGTCTTGATTAAGGTCGATAGTGATTTGGCCATAACATCAACTCCTTTCAGTTGGGCGCAATACGCCCTTGAACGGCCTTAAGAAATGAGCTTTTTGGTACAGCAGAAGCCCCTATCTGCCGCTCTTATCGAGCAAAGTGGATGCGACCAAATCGCATGATTTCGCCATGTTATGGCCTTTTGTAACATGCAAAAACTTTTCATTCCCCTCTTGACACTTTACCTTCCGATTTCATCGAAAGATAAAGGACAAGAGGTCGTTCTTTTCTACCGAAGCTCGCGCGCCTGCCTATCGGCATTCGCCCAGCTTCTTTTTGACTACCGCAATCCTTAAGTCTTCACTCGCGCACGTTGTGCGCTCGTTTGACTTCGGGTTGCCTGAAGATTATCACCTTCTATAAAGGATTATAGGAAGTAATTTTCAGTTTTGAGGTGACTTTACAACAAAATATTTCACGAATTTTATTCTTAAAATATGTGCATACTGCTTAATAGTACTCGGCGGAGGGCTTGTTGTCGTCTCGCGCATCACTATGCTTGCATTGTGGGCAGCACGAAAGAGATTGCTCTGTAGATAACAAAACCAAATAAAAAAGAGGAATTCAGTATAAACTGAACTCCTCTTTCTCATAAGGAATAGCCATGATTGGGTTATAGGAGGGATGAATTGGATTTCAGACATTCGACTGTGTCTAAACTAATTTTTCAGTTTGTTGTTAATTATGCTCCCTTATACCGAAAAGCATGTACAGAATAACAAAGTTAAAAATCATTATTAATTTAACCCCACCTATATAATAAATTCAGAAATTATCACTAATACAAACTGAAAAACCCAATATTTTTTTCTTGATATGTACCTACAATTACTCCTCGGTCAAGAAATCCATTACGTTCTTCGCAGCAGGTCTCAGGAAGAAGCCCGCAGGCGTGACAAGCTGCAAGATTAAGAGACTCGCGCCCCTGGCCATGACTAAGAATACATACAGGGTCGTTGGAACACGTCTGCGCACTTAGTATAGCTTTCCTGAGAATGCGTGGAAAGGCATCAGGTCTGCCTTGTCTTACCAACCCACCCAGTGTCCCTTCCGAGTCTCCGCTCGCCGTATAAATAAAAATCCCTGCCATTTGTTTACCGTCTGATTCCTCTGCACAATAGATTCGTTCACTTAGTGAAGCAATACTGTATCCGCATTCAAAGCTAAGTTGTTTGATCAGCAGGTGGGACAACGTATGCAACATTAAAAACTTGGGTGTTATGGTTCGAGGATGATTTTGTCCGATAAATGATGAGGCATAATTCTCATTTATGCGAGTTGCTCGTTCAACAACCGTAGGATTGTTTTGGATCCAGAGCTCAATATCTCGTTGCTCAAGTTCTATAAAAATACCTTCGCCCCGTACTTCGTATGCAGGATACCAACGTGTTTCCGGTTCCTTTATATGAATAAACCCATCGTCCGTTTTATGCATTACGGGGTTAATACGGGAAAACCCGATAAGGGCATTGACTACACGGACCTTGTCGATCAACGAGATTGATTTAATGTGGGGCAGCTTATATTTGTCAGCGTTCATACATTCACGAGAAAACTCACCCAAAGCGCCAAAGGGAGTAGAAACCTCGCCGTTAAGGGCAGAATATTCTTCGGCTCTGTACTTTATACTTGCCACATCAAATTCGTCGTTGCTTTCTTCGAGCCATTTGCGGATGAGAATGCGCTCTATATCGGTCTTGACGACTCCGATTTCAAGAGCAATTTTTTCAACCCACTTCGAAAAGCGTTTTGTTATCATTTCAATTCTGTTCTCAGGTTCCTCGTCTTCAATAATCGTTATGCAATCAGCAAATGTTTTACTCTTCTCAATTATTGAATTTAGCTTATCGGCATACGGAGGAATTACCAGAGAACTGTACACTACAGGGAAATACACCGAAGATGAACCGCGTTGGACTGTTCGCGGATAACAGTCGCATTCTTCCTTAACGTGTTTGTGTGGATGACATCCTTCGCAACGAAAGTCGTTTGTCTCTGATTCGTTATCGAGTTTTTCAAACCCATCGTTATCGAAAGCACCCTTAAGGGTCGCTGATGATTCGCAGGAGCACGAAATAGTTAAACCTTCCAATCCTTCTGCGCCTGATGCTCCTGTCTTAAATTTCAACGAAGGATTACTACATATAGGTTTTTTTGCTTTTTTGTGGACCCATTTGACCCACGGGAAGTCATTAATATGTCCATGTTCACATACGGTTATAATACGGGCGACGACCAAATCTTGATGACAGTTCAGACATTGCATATGTTTAACCATAAACTCGTCCGATTCAACGGTCTTTTCTTTTGCCTGTTTTCTGTATTCAGAAACCCACTGCTTCATCGGTTGGAATTTCCGACACTTAGGGCAAAAATACCACTCTGGGAAACGGGCATATGATATGTCCGTGGGCATAGCAAACCAGTCTACGCCGAGGGCTTTCGCAAAGCGGTCATCATAAATTCTTGCAGTGCTGCTCCAGTATTCAGGGGCTGCAGTTATAAGTGTTTGGTCTGGGAAATCGACCATTGCACCGACACCATACTGCAAAACCGCCTGTGCCGCCCTGACAGAATGCGTCACATGGTTCAAACTCACCTTATTTCTAAACCGTTCAACCATGGCCTTATCCCTCCCATATTACAACGCTGCCGTTTACTTGCGTATCAACGTTTCTCATAGAGGTCAGGGTTTCCGAGGCAGCGTCCTGCCCCGATGAGTTGTATTGCTTAAGTAGACGTTTTTCTCCCGCTGCAGGTGCCTTAACCATAAATCTGCGTCCGAAATAAAGCGGTGTGGACTGCCCATGCGAATTACATTCGTCAACTGCGGCTTGCCACCCATCAAAGAATGTTTCAATCTCTGACCTCACATCTAAGATATCGTCTTTCAATCCGTTATGGGCACGGTCATTTATACTTTTTATGCGGTCAATAATAAACATCTCGACATCGGCTATTACATCTTTAAACTGCTCTTTATCAAAGTTTACTGCATCTTTATCTTCGCACAGACCAGTACGCTGTCTGATAATTGCAGTAACAACGGCGTGCAAGGCTCTTTCCCTCGCGGGTTTTGAAAACGGAGTCGCTCCAGTCGGTTCGACAAAGCGATAAAAAGACTCGTGGTATGATCTGAATCGTTCGTAATGTGAGCGATCGCGGCTTTTTGTTGCATCATATTGAATGAAGGCTACCCCCGGGAACGAGCGGCCAATGCGGCTAGAAGCCTGAATATACTCGCTTGTCAACTTCGGCTGACCTACCATAAGCATTACATTGAGCCGAGCAACATCAATCCCAACGGATATCATATTAGTGGCAAGAAGAACATTAGAGGCATATCTTTTGTCGGCAATATTCTTTTGCGAATATTCTAACTTTTCCAGTTTGTCCAATGTTTCATTCAGTTCTGTAGTCGTGACACGACTTGTCAGTTCATCTGAACCGACAATCAATCGACGGGTAGCGAACATCCTGTTAGCGGTACGTATGATGAAGTCCTTAACGTCATCGTCAACAAGCGTAGATGCCTTTCCAAGATCCTTTAGACTGTTGAAGTACACAGTCAGCGTCCACAACTTGTCCTTAACTTCATCTGGTAAATTCATCATATTTATTTTTTGCAGCAGTGCCGCCATAGCTCGGATTTCCGTCATAGCCTTTGTTTTTCCGGACGGCATTATTCCCACATATTTTCGTCCAAATATGCCATCCTCGTAAGATACTTTGGCTTCACGAGCAAAGAAAGAGTCATTCGAATCCAAGCCAGGTGCGGGAAATTGAACAACTTCACGGTTGTACAGCACCGAACATTGCTCTTTTGATCTGCGAATTGTTGCAGTGGAAGCGATTATCTTTGGATATACGCCTTTTTGCCCACAGATTGCGTCCACAGCCGTTTCGTACAATCCGACCATGGTTCCTAGCGCACCTGAAATTAGATGAAGTTCATCTTGAATTATCAGTTCGGGAGTTCGGTTGCCGCTTCCGACTGCGAAGAACGAACCGACACGACTGTCCCACGGCATCATAGCAAACTTATCAACTGTTCCAAAAAGTAAGGTCGGAGGCTTCCTATACAATTCATCATCAATAATCTGTATAGGCAACCTTGACGTAAAGTCGCAATCCTCATGTGGGCAGAACATATAAAAATGCTTGTCTCGCATATTGTATCCCCATTTGCCGACGAGTTTCTTGTCTTTATCATCCTTAACAAGTTTTGTTCCACACCAAGGGCATTTTAGCACCTGAAACTTATTGTGTCTGTCTTTTTCACTTCGAACATAATAATACTCCCGGACATTCTGTAATTTATCCAGATGATATTTCGCATCTTCATTTCTGTTTGGTATATGTGAACCTCCTATCCACAACCCGATGGTTATGGGCTCACTTCCTAATTGATACGGTGGATAGATGTTACGCCTCGCCTCGCAATCCTGTCGGATATATTCGCAGGCACATATCAAAGTGGCCGCACGGGTGAATTGCTGTGCGGCGAGAAGACGCAGAGTATAGCGCATAATCACCGCTGTACCTGCAGATTCTTTCTTATGCGCCAATCTACGGTAAAAAATTGCAAACGCAGTCAGACCGAGATAGGCTTCGGTTTTACCGCCGCCAGTAGGAAACCATATGAGATCAACTATATTTCGTTCCTCCGAAGCGTCATAAACGACGGAATTAACATCCATCAGCAAAAACGCTATCTGGAAAGGTCTCCAACGGCAATCATTGTCGTTCTCCTTGCGGTAATCAATATTTCGCAACAAGTTTGCTATCTCTTCATCATCAGGGTAACGATCAACATCCGACGTTGATGATTGTATTCTCAAATGCACCCTTTGCATGAACATTGCTCTGTTTGCAAGTACAAAAGCAGAGTATGCCGTATCGTTAGAGTCCAAGGTTTTAATACCAGAGTACATTCTAGCATAGGCACGTTTGCATTCATAAATGTTCTTTGAGGCCGCTGATTGATACTTGGAGTCAAGCATAGTAGCGGTTTGTACTAAGTTGTCGACCCAATTCTTATATAAGTCAACAAGATTTTTTAAAGCTGAAAGTTGATGCTCTTTTTCCGTGCCGTCCAAATCAGACAAAAATTTCATGGACAGCTTTTTCGCTAATACTACATCGTTTTCAGGCAAATCAAAACTCATAGGCGGAACTTCCGCTTGTGGGAAGAACTCACTCCAAATGCTTCCGTTGCCTTCGGTATCAATTTCCCAATTCACGGAAGTGCCGAGACCCGTTCCGTATATTTTCTTATCACGATACAATAGTTCTAGAGAACATTCTTCTTCGTCCATTGATTCGGTATTGAGGTCTGGGGTACTCTCTCTAAAGGCAAAACTGTTCTGCTCGGAAGAGACAATAATTCTCGATTGGAATAAACAATGGTGTGGCTTTGCAGGCACTTCATCGATACCATTGACAAGCATCACCGTCAAAGACCAAAGACCGTCATCGATTCTCGTTCTGAGTGCGGTGATTTTAGCGGTCGTTCCGTCCAATTCCTTGTTGTTGTCAATATAATCACCCTGAGAAAAATCGAGGGTAAAATCCGACATATGAGGCACACGTACAAATCCGTTTCTGCAGAGATCAACGAAGCGGTATGCGATTTGCTTAATAGAGAATAGTTCGTTTTCCGGGATGGTATCGCGCTCGAGAATTTCCCTAATTTCTTTTGCGGTAACCCTTGAAAGAAGCCGGATTATGCCCAGTTCTTTGTCATAGAACATCTTATGTGCAAGTTCAGTCGGAAGGGAATAATGCTCGGCGTCCTCTGGCGCAAACGGAATAATACAATCCGTTACCTTGGCGTTTCTGTAGGTTGCAAAAGTTACTTTTCCGCGCACCATGTCTGTGTTGCCCTTAACGATAAATGTAATGCCCATTGAAGACGGCATATACTGGGCGGATAAACCGATTTCCTCGTCCAAGTTTTCATCAGCGGTCTCATCAAATTCTGACTCACGAGGACCTGACGAGGGATTAGAGGTTTCGGATAGATCCTGCTCAGAGATTTCGGCAGTTTCCAGTTCAGATTCAGCATCTTCGCTGGTTATCGGAACGGTTTCATCGCTATCTTGATTAACCTGATTCCCTTGCGGATAAAGGATACCAACCGAATAGCGGCTAATAGGGCTGCTTGATATCAATTCATGCTTGGCCTCCGGCACAGAAAACTCCGAACCTGGTCCGAGCAGTTCGGCTTTTATGAGGTTGATGTATTCCTCACGGGCAATAATCAATTGCTCTCTGATTTCGTTGTTCTTCATATCGATACCTCCAATTCGGTTATTGGTTTGTTAATTATATTGATAGGTACTGCTATGGGCTCGTCGAGCAGTGAAATGCTCTCTAATTCAAGTATCTCGGAAAGGTTTTCGACATTTCCATAAACAATTTCAAGAACACTGCCCGTCGGCGGAGTATGTCCGCTGAGTCTGTCCGCAATTGCCTTACCTATAAGTTCCAGTATCTCCTTGCGTTGTCGTCTGACTATGCGGCAGGCTTCATAGTAACTGTTTGTATCGTCAAGAAGATGGAAATTACCGGTAAGTTCAGCGATTTGCTTCAGAGTCTTTTCGTCACGCGGCCCCACAATGTGGCTTTCCTCGATTAACCATTGGCGTATGGACATTTCTTGAAGAGAACTGCCGAGTTTCCGCAATCGCTTAGCAATATCTCTGTATGAGAAACCTCTATTGTTTTTGTATTCGCGCAGGGCTTCCTTCCAGTAAAGTGCTTTTTCCGTCGCATCTACCACTTCTTTGCTCAGCCGTCCTGTTGATTGAAGGTTCTCATAAATGTAATCCACCATATTTCGAGTGTAGTCATCACGTTTTGCGAACACGAGCAAATCACCGACGACGAGTTTTTCTACATCAGTTTCGGTAACCAATCCTTGTGTAGAATCAAAAACAACTGCATTATAGTATTTTGAAAACAAAATTTGCTCTCCGCTCGAAAATCGCCCTGTGGTATACACTACGGAAATGGGTGAATTTTCTGCGGAGCCTGAAGCTCGCTCCGCAAATCTACCTATATTAAAAGTGCTTATGTTGTCAATGTATCGTTCTAAATCTGAGGCACCCTCGGCAAATGCGTGGATCTCATCCTCTTCCGTATTCCTTTTCGCAATGTCCTTATTTATTTCCGGTGGATCCTTATCGACTAAACCGAGTCTTGAATTCAATTTTTCTTCGAAATCGCCAGCTTGTTGCTTCTTGTGATTGAATAGGTGCGTTTCGCATTCGTAGAGTAGAATCACAATGTCCTTAGCTGCCCTGCATTTCAACGGGTCAAATCGCTTCCCGTAAATGTCTCCGACAACAATAACCTCTTCATAATCTACGGAGCTATTAAAGCGATTTGCTGTGACAATATTTACGTGCAGCCTGTTAAACCGCTCATCTCCGATAAGAATATCGACGTAGTATGCTTTCGGCACGACGACCGCAATCTCTCGCCCACTGAGAGTATCTAAATATTCTTTTAGCACCTCATATTTTGGGCATTGCAACAATACGGATTGATAGAGGCGTTCCAAAGTATCCACCACAAATGCGCAATTGCATTCCATCGATCCAGAGGACTCCGCAAGATTCCATAGTTTACGGATTCTCAAGGCGGGAGAAGTTACGCCACTATTCAATCTTCCGGAATTAACGGCATCTTCTAGTTCCTTCATCGAAAAAACTGCAGTTGTAAACAGGTTTAAAAGAGAATGGGCGGAGATTATGAAATCTTTTTTTCTCTCGTCGTACCACTCTGACTTTTTAATTGTGTATAATTCTTCTCTTACTTTCTTAAAGTCTCTCCACGAACACCCCCCGTCAACATTAATGACCGAGACGGCATTGTTCACAATATTTCCAACCTGCCTATCAAGTTGAGCGGTTAATAGATTGTCTTCCTGAGGAGGAAGCGAATTCTGCATGAGAAATTCCTTTGTACAGGCAAACACAGATGCATCTTCTTGAGATTCAACAATACCCGCTGCAATGTCTGAATCCATTTCAGTGGTAACATGGGCAAATCGCAACGATTTTCGTCCTAGCAAATCAGTCAATTCGGAGACACCATTTGCCAACGCATTGGACCCAATAACCATCAGACCGACCGTCTTGTTTCTACGTTTATCAAGCACTAAATCTCGCGCAGTAGAAATTTTACCTGTGATCTTTAAAACGGGCTCCGATTTGGCAGGATTGCTCCCGTACTGATACTCTTCACCGCTATCAGCATAGTATGATGCCGTGACAATATCAAGCAAGCCGATATGCTTGTTTTTGTCATAAACTAGCTCAAGACCCTTGGATATACGGTCGAAGACCCCACGCTCAGCCACAATAACCGCTGACACTCCGGTAATGCTCGAAATGGTTTGACAAGGAATATCGAACATATAGGAAATGAAACTGTTACGATTTGCGGTCTGTTTCTTAATTCCGCGACCGTCGGTTACCAGAGAATCACCATTATAAGGCGTAATTAAGTGCCAACGTTGCTTAGGGGCATATGTTTTGGAAGATTTTGTTGGTTGCTCTAGAACTGCAAAATGTCGCTTACCTCCGATTTTATTTGGAATAGGTCTGCAGTCTTTATCAGCAAACCCGCGCCATATATATCGTTCTATTCTGTCCTCACCATAAAGTATAAAGTCGCCGATTTGAAGCGATTCGATGATATCAACATTTTCTGTATCATCAATATAAATGCAGCTTAATGCAACTGATAAAAGTGAAACGATATCAAAACACACTGATCCGGTATGTAAGGCTATACTGACGGAGTGATCATCGCTGGACATTGCAGTAACACAGAAGTCAGAGTACTGCTTAATAATCCGTTCTTTTGAAATAAGCGAACCCTCGAAATATATGTCACATCTCTCAGTTAAGCAGGTCAGCACACTTGCGTTCGTCACAGCGGGTTCACCTCCGTAGTTTTGATGTCAGTAGAGAAGATTTTGAGGCAGCTTTACATAAAATGAAACACTCCCTATTGCAGCAGGTTATAATTACGGAATGTCAGAACTACTCTGTTGTGTTTGTTTTTTTCTTCTTTCATGTATTAGGGTGAGTATAGCTTTTTTGAACTCGCCAGCGCTGGCTTCAACAAGCTTTACTGGAACAGCATTACCAATTTGCAATGCCGAGTTGCCGAGCGAATTGCTGAATTTAAAATCATCAGGAAATGTTTGAAATCGTGCGGCTTCCCTAATGGATATGGCGCGGTCTTGTGCATAGTGCCCGTATCTGCCTTTTGTATAGCAGAGACACCCTCCGGTCATCGTAGGTGAAGGTTTATCTGGATCCATGATACCGTACACATCTTTATGACCAGAAAAAACATTCCCTTCATCATTTTTCTTTTTATGGCATTCCAAGATCATATCATCAGGCAGGGCATCACGAGATCCTCCGTGAGCACGAATATAACGTATTCTTTGGAGATTCTTCTCGCTTAGGTTTGCGCATTTATGATTGTATATATTTTGGTTTCCTTCATATACTTCTCCAGCTGAAATCGAAGGTAGGTCACCAATTGCTTCGCGGACTGTTATCCACGGAAGTAGGCCATTCTCTTCGTGTTTATCATGAGTCGGAAACGGAAGAGTAAATATTTTTCCATATGCCTGTAATTCTCTATGAATATCGATTCGAACCGCGTGAAGGACGAATCGTTTACGCAGTTGAGGAACGCCATAATCCGCAGCATTTATAACATTCGTTACAACATAATATTTTTCATTATTGCTTTTGCCATTTTTATTTTCCAACCTATCAATGAATTGATTCAAGATATTTTTATTAAAATCAGCTACTATGCCTGGAACATTTTCCATCAATATGAACGGTGGATGCATTTCTTCAATTACACGTAAAAATTCAAAGAGCAACTTCTTACGTTCCTCTTCAGGTTTTTTTTTGTTGTTTGGATTTTGCATAGTAAAATTTTGACACGGAGGACAACCAGCGAGAAGATACAATTCTCCGGGATGGATATTTGCAGTTTTAAGTAATTCCTCTCCCGTAATATCACAAATGTCTTTGCGAAGGATATTCACTTTGCTTAGTGGAGGATAGTTGTGATAAATGTCAGCAGCAATATTATCAATTTCAACAGCTACCTTCACGGCGAATTTTATTTTTGCTAGCCCGCAGGATACGCCGCCGCAGCCAGAAAATAAATCGATTGCTTTAATCTTAACTCCCATGCGAATCCTCCCCAATATCAACGGCAGAGCCAAAATGAATTTTTATATCAGTTTTCTCTTCACCATAATAGTCTCCGCTATAGCAATTCAGCTTAAGGTTGCCGTTATCTATCTGTGCTTTAGATTAATTTAGTTTGTTGATATATCTTAGCCAATGACATCAAGTGTTTCATATATTAACTTGATAAGATTATATCTGTCTTTTATTCTCATTTGAGCATCTTCGATAGAAAGCAATGTACAGTTGTGCGCATTCTCGATGTTTCTTTGCGTTGAAAAAATAAATAAATCACCTATTATATCTTGTTTGCTTCTTGTTTTTTTTATTGCAATAGCTTCATTGGTTTTTAGAAATTCTATCAATTCACCAACCATAGATTTACCATATTTCACAACAAAACTATGCTGTTCGCTTTTTGGAATAGCCAACAGCAAATTTGCTTTTAAAAACACTTCAGTTGCATTTGAGAAAGGCTGTAAAATAGAACCAGAAATGTTAGGGAGTTGAACGTCTTGTCCCAACGCCGTTCTCATAAGAGAGAAGACCAATTCCCCATCAATTAAAGCTTGCATTACTCCGGTAAACTGGTTTTTAGTAACTGAGTCGCTTTTATTTGTTCCTGCAAGCGCCAAAGCAACTTTTTTCTCGATTTGGATCAAATCTAAACGGCTGTTGTCGAGTTTCTCTTGTACTAATCTAGTGATTTCTTCAACACGATTTTCAACGCTCATTCTGCTTGCATCTGATAAAGCTTTCTTTTGTTCCTTTGCATGTAAGTCTTTATAAAAGTTGCTTGTTATGATGCTAGTTTTCATGACACTCATTTTGTGCTTGTCGATGACTGTGTCAATTAGTAGCTTTTCAAAAGCCTGCGCTCCCGAATGTAATATTCGCTCCTGTCGATTAACCGAGTAATCAATTCTATCAGGGCAATCCAAGATATCATTTAAATACCATGTTACATCCTTTACCTCCCATTCCTGAGGATAAAAGATTGCTGCATACGCATCAAAGTTGTCTGAATACTTTTCTTTCTGCACATGGATACCGTAGTTAGTAAGCAGAGCATTATAATCTTTCTCTTTCAATGTATAGATGATAGCATAAGTGAATAAAGCCTTGGCTATTGACATAGTATCAAGTTTATAGTCAGGCGTGACATTCTCGTTTTTTATTAGAATTATGGGTATGCTCCTGTCTTTTCTATCAATAAAATCTCTAATGGATATACTATTTACATTCTGAGGTTCAGCTGCTATTCTTTTATAGTTTTTGAAGTAGAAGTCTTTACTTAAATCATCCAAAAAATGAGGACGGTATGACTCAAGTTCAAACTCTTCCTTCCCCGTGAAATGACCCTCGGGTAATTTACTATAGACCCTGACACAAAGGTTGACTGAATCGCCTATGCAACTAATGGAAATATCCATATCAAAGCTGCACCCAACAATAGGATGCCTAAAATAGGTTCCCACATCTGGAGAAGCAATATGTTGAGCCCACAGTTTTTGATCCTTATCACAATAATAAGACGCTTCGATTCGGCTCACGCCATATAAACGAAACGATTGTATATCATGATTTAAACACATATTGTTAATTTCGCTTTCCATCTCACTGGAGTCAGCATACTTTTTCGAAAAGTTCAAAATACAAATAACAACTTTGTTAAAAATCTGTGTAGGCGTACACCGAGGTTTCAAGTCATTTATTTGTGCTTGAAAATAGTACTTAAGTTGTTTGTTCGCAGACCTAATTTGTCGTATAGACCCTTCCTTTTCTTCTCCGCTATTTAACATGCGTTGTCCAACAGTAATAGACTGCAGATTAGATAATCCTCTACGCTTAGATATGTAGGGGGGAGCTTCATCGCTTGAAAGAATTTTCATAATATCTGCGAAATTATCAACTGTATAAGTGGAAACAGAAGCCAACTCTACATGCGGATTTATAGCAAATGAAATGGGAGCCCTTGATGCGATGTCTGCGTCATTTTTACCATCACCAATGAAAATCCAATCCTTAGTGTCCTTCAAATTATAATTGCGAAACAACAAACTTAGAAATGCATACTTGTCCTCAAAGTCGGATGGCTGTAGATTCCACGCCTTAATAAGGTTATCTTCACCCCATATATATTCGCATGCTCCAAAACCATGTTCAATTCCTAATTCTATCTGAGCCCGCTTTATCAGTTCCTGAAATCCACCAGATATTAAAACCGGTATATAGTTCTGTGTAATTTGAATTTCTTTGAAAAAATCAATTACACCATCATTATAAATTGCGGAAGCAATAAGCGTTTCAAAAACATCCCTTTGTAGTTTATGCCGCTGATGCATCTGAGCTGTATCTTTTACCCATTCAAGATAGTTCTTATAATGGTTCCTCCCATCAGCACATAGTTGCTTGCTTCTATCCCATTTTATGTGACTTTCACGTTCTTCACGGATAGCATCTTCACCAAGAGCTTGAGCAATTGGTTGCCACATTGTCGAAGCGAAGTCTGTCCCTGGGATTTTATACTCCGCCTTAAAAATTGTCCCTTCTACATCACATACTAATAGCTTTTTATTTTTCAACTATACTCATCTCCACCCGCATTATTCATCAAAGTATACATTTAACATAAACTACAAAATTATAGCTTATTAACCATAAACTACTGATTTTTATTTGAGATAGGGTAACTTTCTGAATAATTCAACCAGAGTAAGACGAATAATTAATAGTAGTAATGTTTATTTTTCTAAATTTCTTGCACCTGGAACAAAATCATCATTACACCATTTTATAAAGTTGCGTGAATGTAACAAATACGTTTTTACTGTATTGTCTGAGAGTAGTCCTTTTTGGTATGCATTGAGTACTTCTTTCTCATACGTTCCAAAAAGGCCTTCAATAGCTAATATTACTTCAATTACAGTTTTAATAATACTCGCCTCTTTACTTGGTTTTTAAGTCTACATATAATGAGGATCTGATTGGTTTGCTCAGCGTAGAATCCATAGAAAATTCTACCTTACTTTTTACAATGCTTAATATTGATGTATGTTGCATCCCCATGTTTAACGTCCACATAAATTTTAGTTAAGGAAGTTATCCGATTATAATAGAATTAAAATTTCGCAAACTGACAATTATTGCTACAATATTTTACTTTGTATATTCAAAGTATAGCTTCAAATCATTCTAAATTCAACTATATAAATACTTAATTTACTACATAACCCATATTTCGCTTAGTTTCACATTGAAATACAAGGTGCTTCAATAAAATAAGAACGCAGATTTTGTGAGTAAATAGGATATTAACTCACAAAATCAAGAGTTCTTAATGCTTTTAAAAGCATTTTTACACCTTGCAGCATGAGAAATTGCGAGCAAATAGGTTATTACCATCCTAAAGTAGGATAGTAAGTCGCAAAATTAAGACATCTTATGCATTGTCACGCCTCCCGACAATGAGAAACTGTGAGCAAATAGGATATTAAGTCGCAAAACTGTGATATCATAATATTGAAATGATAAAGTGACCTAGCGACAGAGAAACAATGGGACACGGCGGCGGGAATAAGACGCCTCATAACCAAAATCGAAAATCGCAAGAGGGAGAGCCGAAGTTCTCCTTGTTATTCCTAATTTCAGAATGAAAGCAGCTTCGTTAATGCAATTCCCTATAGTAAATGTCGGATTAACTTTACAATTACGAATATTTCAATATAATAACAGTAAGGGTTTTTACTGGCTCCTCGATATCATATGGCATATTCAAAAAGAACAGCAACCAAAGAAAGGAGAACGACTACATGCCAACCGAGTCTTTTTTCAAAGAATTTGTAATCGATGATAAGAAACTTGCTCGTGAACTTCTTCGCGACATGAAAAACAACAAGGTTGTTTGCACACTCGGTCAAGACGATGCAAAGCTAGAAGAATATCTTGCTGGGGGGAAAGACATACTTAAAAAACTATCACCCTCTAAAAACAAAACACTTTAATAAAGAAGTTCTACACCAATATCGGAGCAGAACGTTCTTTGCATATCCCGATTGGCATATAAAAAGAAAAGCAACGAAAGAAAGGAGACTAACAGCATGCCAACAAATTCGTTTGACAAAGACTTTGTAATTAAGGATCGAAAGCTTGCCCGCAGAATTCTTCGTGACCTTGAAGAGAATAAATTCACTTGCAAATTTGCTGGGGATAACACTGAAACAATGGAGGCTCTGGCGAGAGGGAGAGAGCTACTAAAAAAACTATCACCCACTAAAAACAAAACACTTAAATAAAAAGAACGTTCTACTCCAATATCGGAGCAGAACGTTTTTTGCATATTTAGCCTTGATAGAAAAATCGTAAATAAATCGTTGTCAGAGCAATCAAATGAAGGGGTAAGTTGACAATGCCTACCTTAAAGATTATAATAAGTGTGAGGTGAACACACTTTATGGAACGTAAAATGATGAAAAAGCTTCTTTCTTGGAAAAATAGCGTGAATCGTATGCCGCTTTTGATTTACGGAGCACGGCAGGTAGGCAAAACCTATACCGCGCTAACCTTTGGTAAGGAGCATTACAAGAATACCGCCTATTTCAATTTAGAGGATTCCGCCGAGCTTGCCGCAGTGTTTGAGCGCGACCTTAATCCGGAGCGTATTGTTCGTGAGCTTGCAGCAAAGAGCGGCGTGTCTATCCTAAAGGGCGATACGTTGATTATCTTGGACGAGATACAAGCGTGCGAGCGAGCCTTAACCTCGCTAAAGTATTTCTGCGAGAATGCGCCGGAGTATCATATCATTGCGGCAGGCAGCCTGCTTGGGGTTGCGCTCAAGCGAGAGCAATACTCCTTTCCTGTTGGAAAGGTAGATATGCTCACCATGTACCCGCTTGATTTTGAGGAATTTTTATGGGCAACTGGCAGCCGGCAAATCAGCGAGCTAATCCGAGAAGCATATGAGACGTTTACGCCGCTTTCTTTGCATGAGACTGCGATGGATCTGTACAAAACCTATCTTGTCGTAGGTGGTATGCCCAGAGCAGTGCTTGAATATGTGGCAATGAAGGATTTTGACTTTGTTGTGGCAGCCCAAAAATCACTCAACGATGCGTATATTGCGGACATGGCAAAGTACGCTACAGCACAGGAAACAACCAAGATCATGGCAGCATGGGCAAGTGTCCCCGCACAGCTTGCAAAAGAAAACCGGAAGTTTCAGTATAAGGTTATCAAATCCGGCGCAAGAGCGTATGAGTACGAAACACCGCTTGATTGGCTTAAGGCCGCAGGAATCATCAACAAATGCGTGCGTATCACGGAAGGGATGATGCCGTTATACGCTTATGCGGATAACAACTCCTTTAAGGTGTATATGGTGGATACGGGGCTTTTGTGCTCCAAGTTTGATATTGCAGCCAATGTTGTACTAAACAGCCCGCCTAGCTTTGATGGATTTAAGGGTGCGCTTGCCGAAAACTACATCATGCAGGCGCTTGTTTGCAACGGGATAAAGCCGTACTATTGGAGTTCCCCGGGAAAGGCGGAACTGGATTTTGTATTTCAGGATCGGCAGGGAAACATTATCCCACTCGAAGGAAAGTCTGCGGATAATGTCCGCGCAAAAAGCCTGAAGGTATTCGTATCGACATATAACCCGATCTATTCCATTCGCGTATCCGCTAAGAATTTCGGCTTTGAAAACAACATCAAGAGCATCCCGCTTTATGCGCTGTTTTGTTTAACAATTTAGGGGTTTGTTTCAGTGCCATTGATGCAATATTGGTACCGTTCGTCGCTTGTCAGTTCTCAGCTATTCACAATAAAACTATGCGACGAGCTCTTTCGGATTACCTTCACTGTACCGTATCCTATTCCACGTTGGTTTTCATAGATTATAGTATTGAATTAGTGTAGAGCAATGCGTATACTATAAAAATTCTATCTTTTCATTATTTTCTAATTATTTACACTGTATTTGTGTCACATTTTGTGCTTCTGAAACGTTATATAATATAGAAGGATATGGCCGCCCTTCTGATTGTTAAGCTCATGAGTGTTCTTTTATTTAGGTTCTTGTATTAAAAAGGAGGACAAAATGAAAAAGTTAATAGTAATGATACTGGCGGCAATTATAATGGTGGCATTAACTACTTCAGCTTTTGCCGACACTTCCGCTCATACCGAATCCGCTGAGTTTGTTGCAGATCAGACCACTTTGGATGCTTTATACCAAAAGCACTTATCTTTACGTTCTAATACAGCTAAACTTACTGAAAAACAAGCTGATCTTCTTCGTGCAATGGGTATAGAAGATGATAAGATCTCAGTTATTACCAACGGTGAAGTAGCTGACCTGCTGAAAACCGGTGAAATTGCAAATCCTGAATACATAATGAAATATGTAGACGAAGAGGCTTTAATTTTGGATGCAATTGAATCAAAAGCGAAAATTGAACAGATGCTTATGGATCGTGGACTTAATAAAGACCAAATTAAAGCCTTCATCGAAAACGGATTAGTACCTTGGCATTATGAAGATGATGACAACTCAAAGCTGCTCCGAGATTTGGAGAGGTTATCGTCTTCTATCACGCCTATGAGTAGTTCATGTCATGTTTTTGTTGGCACCAGATCGACTAATCTACTAAATGAAGATGATGTGCATTTTCATTCCTCATCTTTTGTAACATCCATGTACTATCAGGGGCAAAATATTACGCTACCAAAAAAACCTACAGAAGGCACCTTAGCATATACACTAAAATGTAACACTCTTGCCTCTCATTTATATGATATTTCAAAAATGTCACTAAAGCTATATAATCGCTCAAATACAACTGGCACAATATACAATGAATATTTATGGTGTGAAGAACATGTTAATGGCACCGATATGTTTCATGAGGGTGTTGATGTGAATAGAGGCTTTGGAGCCTCATTGTATAGTATTGCAGACGGTAGCGTTATTTTGAAAACAACAGGAAGTACTTCTGTAGTTTCTAAGTTGTTAGTTTATAATGAGACATTAGATGTTACAATTCAATATCTACATGGAAACTGGAGTAGTGCGCCAAGTAGTGGATCTATCACACAAAGCCAAAAAATTGGTACAGAAGATAAACGGGGTGCTTCTGGCTACCACACTCACATTCAAATTATGGATGGAGAAGAGACTTACGTACCGTTAGAAAACAACATTATAGATTCGTTAAAACCTTACTACTACTTCTTGTACTGGTGCTAAATATAAACACTATGTATGAATCATACTACAAATTTCGGGTCGTTACTTGTAACGGCCCGAAATTAGATATCAAAGGAGGGACGCACATTGAAAAAGACACTGTCTAAGGCTTTTGTTATTATTATATCAACATTTCTTTTTGCCTGCGCTCCTGTTGATACAACAACTCCTGCAAGCAGTATTTATATGCCCGATAGCAGTGCGAGTTGCTCTGAACCGCAGCCGCGGCCCGCTTCCTCCGAAAATAAGGAGTGGAACGGACCGATGATAGTCGATACGTCGTTGGGCGTTACAGCCGTTATTACTAAACTTGGTGACTATGAGTTACCCCCTGTTCATCAAGGTGAGGGTTTTGATCGTGGCATACATAAAGCAAAAGTGAATGGTGTCTGGGTAAGGTTAGATAAAGACGGCAATGTACTGCCGTACGATCACATGAGATTCTTCGATGAAGAAAATCATTTCAGCATTGTTCGGAAAGAAGGAAAGTACGGCGTCGTCAATGCCGCGTATCAACTCATTGTGCCGGCGGAGTACGACCAAATCTTTCGAGCCTACAAATTTGAAAGGCCCGGTACACGCAAATCCGCTGACGCTATCCTGTACCTGTTAAAAGATGAGGTGTGGAGCGCCGTTGATATCAATAACAGGATACAGGTGTCGTTTGAGTCGAGTTCACCCAAAGGCAGTTTTTCAAACGAGCACAGTGACTTTGATGTAATTGTATGCAATCGTGCAACCGAATACGTAAAATACTATGGCGAGGAAACCGCACTTGCGACTGAACTACTTTTCCCTACTCTGAACGGGCAGGTTTTTGAAGTTTACAGTGAATTCGAGCATATCGGGGCATATCAAAGCAATATGATCCCCGGAAGTTATGGGGATGAAATTTTAATGGATTTTGATTTGGGGATGGAAGGGGTTAATACCGTTGCCGTATTTGGGGAAATTGCCCCCGTCACATTAACACCGCAGGAAGAAGCTCTGGTCGTAGAGCGCTACCCATATTCCCAGTACGAAATCATCAACAAGAAGTTTCCAAGACGCGCGTTTCAACTGGGCGATACAAAGGGGTTGCTTTTGGAGTTCTATGTCACCGACAAAAACAAGACCGTCTACCATATCTTCGCCCTGTCCACACCCGAGCAAAGATACCGTGAGGTTTACCGCCAGCAAAAGCCGATAGAACACTTTCCCGTGCCGCCGGAGGGCTACGACCCCACCTACAGCGAGGTATTGTTTGCGGGTACAGATCGAAACGGCGCGTATCATGTAGTGTTTTTGGTGGCAGGCAAAGGGCTTGCGTATTCGACCGAGGTCTTTAGTTTTACGATCTAATACTGATTCTGAAATTTCCACGGATACAAGTCTTATTTTTAACAATTTACGAACAATTCTGTACACAAAATACACAATCAATAGTAATCACAGAACGCAAAGCGACAAGATATTGTGTATCTTGTCGCTTTTTTGTCCTATTAACCTACCATAACTAGTAATCGCTCTATTAGTTTACAACTATATGTACGGTGCTCTTGGAAATTCCAAACGCCTTTGCGGCGCCCCGGACCGTCTGTTTGTTTTCTATCATATATAATGCGAGCTGTGCAGCGCGCTCCTCCGGCTTTCCCTTCACTGTACCGTGTCCCCTTCCACGTTTATTCTCATAGGTAATAATATATATGCGAATAAAACGAGGTGTTATGACTTTGTTTTTGGATAATGTGACACAGTGCTGGTTTGGGGCGCGAAGTACAACAGCAGAACATAACAATTGGCACAAAGAACCGATACTGGATGGGAAAGACCCGCTATCCACACCGGCCCACCCGTTGAGTTTTGCACTTGGTCAGGGTATAATACGTTTTGGGGAAACATTGTTAACTAGCTAACCGCAAAATAACATTTGTCTAACATTGTGCATGGAGCAGCTACCGATTGCACACAACCACTACGAAATATTGCATCAGCATAGAAAGCGGGGAAACAACGCATTGGAAAAGGAAAAACAACAAGCATCGCTGTGGGAGATTTTCTTTGTATTTTGTAAGATTAGCGCATTGACCTTCGGCGGAGGGTACGCAATGCTGCCAATCATCAATAGGGAAGCCGTTGAACGCAGAGGTTGGTTAACACAAGAAGAGGTCATGGATTACTATGCAGTCAGTCAGTGTCTGCCGGGGATGATCGCCATCAACACAGCGGTGTTTGTAGGCGATAAGCTTCGCGGCAAACGCGGCGGTATAGTCGCGGCGCTGGGGGTTGCGTTCCCTTCCTTGGTTATTATTATAGCTATCGCGGCGGTACTGGCACCCTATATGAGTCACCCCATTGTGCAAAAGGCGTTTATCGGGGTGCGGGTTGCTGTAGCGGCGCTGATAATCCAGACCATCGCGACCATGTGGAACAAGGGCATCAAGGACGTCTTTACGGCAATCGTCTTCATAGTGGCGTTTGTACTGTCTGCCTTTACCGATATCTCAACCGTGCTGATTATTGTGTGCGCAGTGGTGCTTGGCATTATTGTAAAGGTATTTGTAAGGAGGGGAAAGTAGCATGACGTATCTATTGTTGTTTTATGAGTTCTTTCAAATTGGTCTGTTCGCCGTAGGCGGCGGGCTCGCGACCATCCCGTTTCTGTACGATCTTGCAAGCAAATACCCCTGGTTTACAAACAAGGAAGTCGTGGACATGATTGCCATCTCGGAATCCACCCCCGGCGCCATCGGTCTGAATATGGCGACCTATGTCGGATATTCCACCGCTGGCGTTTTGGGCAGTATCATCAGCACCATTGCAATTATTCTCCCCGCTATTATTATTGTGCTGCTCGTTTCCAGGGTGCTTTCGCAGTTTAGCACGAATAAATACGTTGTCTCGGCGTTTTATGGCATCCGTCCCACGGTAACCGCGCTGATTTCGGTTGCGTGCCTAGAGGTACTTAAGGTCTCGATATTCAACTGGGAGATGTTTTCACAAGCCTTTGACTGGGCGGCTCTTGTCAACTACAAGGCAGCTGTTTTGTTTGCGTTGACTCTTTTTTTGGTGTTTAAATTCAAAAAGCACCCGGTGTATTATATTGCCGGATGTGCATTGGTAGGCATCTTTCTGTTCTAGGCAACGAGCACGAAAGAATGCTTGCAATATCATCTATCCCGTAAAAGGGTTCGTTTTATTTACCATCCTGTCACATTTCACTGCTTTTATCCGTTTATTTAGTTAGGCGGACTTGTCAACCCATGCTGTCCATTGCATAAACAGCATGTGCAAAAATAGACGTGTAACGCGTCGGGATGTTTTGGCACCGAACGCGCTGCACGTACACCGAAGAAGCAGAGGAGAATGGCAATGAGAAGAGCGCTTTCGTATGGGGCCTTCACTGTGCTGATGAGTACGGTCTTATTTGCCTGTGCGCCCACAGGTACCGAGTTTTACACCAGCAGCCCAGAGATGCCCGGTAGTAGTACACCTTATTCCGAGCCGCAGCCCACTTCGTCCGAAAACGAGGAATGGAACGGACCGACGTCGGTCGATACGTCGCTGGGATACACCGCGGTTATTTCTAGACTTGACGACAATGCATTGCCAGCCACCAGTCAGGTATTCAGGGCGTATCAGTTTGACTACCCGGGGAAACATCAACTCACCGAATCTATCCTGTACCTGTTAGAGGGCGAGGTTTGGCGCGCCGTTGATACCAATAACAGAATACAGGTGTCGTTTGAGCCGAGTTTATCAAACGACAATATTACGGACGGGGACAGCGACTTTGATGTAATTGTATGCAACAGTGTTACGCAATACGTCAAGTACTACGGCGAAGAAACCGCGCTTGCGCCGGAGCTGCTTTTCCCTGCTCTAAACGGGCAGATGTTTGACCTGTACAGCGGGTTTAAGCATATCGGGGCATATCAAAGCAACATGATTCCCGGAAGCTATGGGGATGAAATTTTAATGGATTTTGATTTGGGGATGGAAGGGGTCAATACCGTCGCCGTATTTGGCGAAATTGCCCCCGTCACATTAATTCCGCAAGAAGAAGCTTTGGTCGCAGAACGCTACCCATACTCCCAGTACGAATTCATCAACAAGAAGTTTCCAAACCGCGCGTTTCAACTGGGCGATACAGAGGGGCTGCTTTTGGAGTTCTATGTCACCGATAAAAACAAGACCGTCTACCATATCTTCGCCCTGTCCACACCCGAGCAAAGATACCGAGAGGTATTTCGCCAAGAAAAGCCGATAGAGGGGTTTACCGTGCCGCCGGAGGGCTACGACCCCACCTACAGCGAGGTGTTGTTTGCGGGGCTGGACCGAAATGGGGAGTATCATATTGTGTTTTTGGTAGCAGGTAAAGGGCTGACGTATCGGACGGAGCTGTTTCGGTTTGTGGTATAAAGTCTGCGGTGACGTGTTAAAATGAATACAAGGGGACGCCTGATGTCAGGCGCCCCCTCGTATTCAACTTTGCCTTTAATACAATTAGTACAACTTGTAGAAGCTTTGTAGTTAGTGATGGTTTTCGTCGGCTATGGCGTCCCTTTTTGTAACGTGAACAGTGCCAAAGGGGTGCTGCGGCGGCGCATAGATCGAATACAGCTTGATCGGAGTACATCCTGCGTTTATTAGGTTGTGCCAAGTGCCCGCGGGAACAAGGATTGCGCAGCTAGGATAAACCCGCCCGCAGACTGCAACGCTATCGCTGCTATCACCCATCATGACGATACCCTGCCCCTGCTCGATGCGCAGAAACTGGTCAACGTCATCGTGTGCCTCAAGGCCGATGTCTCCGCCTACAGGGATGCTCATCAAGGTTAGCTGCAGATGCTGTCCCGTCCATAACGCGGTGCGAAAACACCGGTTGCTTAACGTGGCATTTTGAATGTTTGTAACAAACGGTTGTGTTCCGCAGTCCATAAGTGAATTTTTATGTACATTGTTTTCTTTCTCCCACTCTGCATAAACGTTGCCGTACATGTTTTGAGTAAAGCGGTCGTGATTGTTCATCGTATTGTCCCCTTCATATATACGTGGCATAGCTAATTAACTTCAATAATGTCCGAATAAAATCGAGCAAAAGCTTGCGTTTATGGCTTTTGCGAAGATTTTTTCGTAGACATTATAAGTTAAATAGCTATACTATCTTGTTGCTATACCATACACTATGAAGCGGCTGCGGTTTATGTGAAAAACTGCGCCCAAAACAAAAAGGACGGTAAAAACCGTCCTTTGTTATCGATTGTTTGATGAAACTAAAACCCTACCTTTTTGGGGTTGACGATGTTTCTCCAATCCAGGTCGCCGCGCTCCAGACCGTGAATAAGAACCTCGGCGGTTGCGATGTTGGTCGCAACGGGGATGTTGTGCACATCGCAGAGCCGTAGCATATCCGCTTCACGCGGCTCAAACTCCTTTGCGGTCAGCGGGTCGCGGAAAAACAAAAGCACGTCAATCTCGTTGCACGCAATGCGCGCGGAGATCTGTTGGTCGCCGCCCTGCGTACCGCTGAGATACTTTGCAATCTCTAGTCCCGTTGCCTCTGCAACAAGCCTGCCGGTAATGCCGGTTGCGCACAGGGTGTGGCGGCTTAAAATACCGCAATACGCGATGCAAAACTGCACCATCAGTTCCTTCTTTGCGTCGTGCGCAATCAGTGCTATGTTCATTGGAACAATTCCTCCATTACAATAATCCTTTGGGGGGTAACAAATTTTCAGCCAATCAACAGGCGGACGTCTTCTCCGTCTAGCCTGCGAGATATGTTTTCAAAAGCGCGGGAATACGGTGTTTTGGGCGGAACAGGCTTTGCGCATTGCAGGTAGCCGTCTAGCCCTGAAAACAAAGGTACAACGCCCAAAAGTGGAATACCCACCTGGTCGATAATGCTGTCGTAGTCGTTTACAGCAGGCGGGGGCAGCTCCTTTTCGGGAACCCTGTTAATAATGAGCTTCTGTGTCTCGATGCCCGCCTTAGCAGAAAGCCGCGCACAAAGCGAAGCGGAACGGATGCTCATGCGGTCTGGCACCGTCACCACGCATACACTGTCTGCAAGGGAGATGGCGGCAATAAACCCCCGTGATACGGACGGAGGCGTGTCCAGAATGACAACGTCAAAACGGGTGCGCAATGCCGAAAACACAAGGGAAAGACGTTCGTAATCGAGCCTTGCAAAGGGCTCGGCAGGAGCGGGAAGCAAAAACAACCCCGTTTGAAACACGCAGGGCTTAAGCGCGGTGTCAAGATCAAACGAATCTGAGGAGAGCATGTCGAAAAGGTCAAAAACAATGTCGCTTTCTGTGCCGAAGAATATCGATTGACATCGAAAGCCAAGATCCAAATCGACAACAACAGCGCGTTTACCCCGCCGTGCGTAGGCTAGCGCCAGATTAAACGCAATTGCAGATTTCCCCACGCCGCCCTTAGAACCGACAACCGCGAGAATGTTAGCGGACATGGCAGATCCCCCGATACGGATAATTAATATAGCTTTACATTTTAATATTAACACAAAAAAGGAAAAAATCAATGCAAATATATAAGTGATTATTCACAAAATAATGGGTTTCCATTCGGATAATGAGAAAAAACCCTGCTATGACAATAGAACAGATTCTTGAGATACCTTCGTGCCAGCACTTTTTTGTGCGTAGTACGCGTCAAAGATATCCCGCGCAACCGGCGCGCCGGTATAGCCCTGACCGCCCTTTTCTATGACCACCGCAACGGCAATCTCGCTGTTTTGTACGGGGGTAAACGCAATAAACACCGAGGTAAGGCTGTCAACCGTCTCGGGCGTACCTGTTTTGGCAGCGATGGTTTGGGGGTAATCCGCCAGATAGTACCGCGCCGAACCCGACACAACGCAGGCAACCATGCCGTCAATCACCGTTTCAAACGCGTTGTTATTCCCCTTAATGGTGGCGGCGACCACCGGCTGTGTTTCGCGGATGGTTCGGTCGAGGTTGTAGGAGTAGATGCCCCGTACGATGTGCGACTGGAGCCGTACGCCTTTGCGCGCGACGGTTGCGACATACTGGGCAAGCTGCAGGGGCGTTGCAAGGGTATCGGACTGACCGATAGAGGCCTGCAGCACATCACCGTGGTACCACTTACGATTGTTCTGTTCGCGCAGTGCGGGGCTTGCCACCTGCCCAATCGCCTCGGAGATCTCGATGCCGGTGTTTTGCCCAAACCCAAACTGTGCGGCATAGTCGGCGATGTCATCAATGCCCAAAAGACGCCCCGTTTCGTAGAAGAATATGTTGCAGGATACGGCAAGGGCGGTCACGACATTGATGCTGCCGTGCGCACTCATGCAGCGCGGCTGATAATCGGTAAAGAAGGTATAGATCAGGTTGCAGGTGGTATGCGAATTTGCGGTAATAATCCCTTCGGAAAGTGCTGCGGTTGCGACCATGGGCTTAAATGTAGAGCCGGGTGCATACCGCCCCGTCAATGCGCGGTTAATCAGCGGCTTACGCGTGTCCTCCAGTAGGGAGTTGTAGTTTTTTTGGTAGTCGTTGATGTTATAGGACGGATAGGTAACAAGCGAAAGGATGTCGCCTGTCTTAACGTCCACAACAACCACCGCGCCCGCTTCCGCCTCTTTGCCTTTGCCTTCTGTGCCGTGTTCATTTAGGTAGGCAATCTGATTGGCAAGTGCCTCTTGGGCAACCTTCTGCAGACGGGCATCCATCGTCAGCTTTACCGTGTTACCGGGCTGCGGGGCTTCGAGCGTCGTAACGCTCATAACGGTGCCCGAGCTGTCATATTCTATTAGGCTTGAGCCGGCGGAGCCGCGCAGGTCGTCCTCAAACGCCTTCTCGATGCCTTCCTTGCCCACGACGTCATTGAGACTGTAGCCTTTTTCCTTTAGTGCTGCGTACTCTTCGGCGTAGATGGGACCGATTCGCCCGATGATATGGGGTGCGATGTCCTCGCTCACATACTCGCGCACCGTGCTCTCCTGCACATCCACACCAACAAGGGTTAAGCTGTTTTCCTTAATCTTGGTGACGATGTCCATGTTAACGTCCACTGCAAAGGTGTATGGTGTAACGGCGGAGAACTCCTTGCGCTGCATCTCGTACCGCACCGCGGCTACAATTAGCTGCTGTGCGGGAGTATATTCCTCCGAGATTGAATAACGGGCGAGAAGCTCGGTCATCACATGCTCGGCGGTTGCGTAGGTCTGCAGCCCAAGATTGGTTTTAACCGCTTCAATCTCGCGCGCGGACGCGTCGGTAAATGAGTAGCTACTGCCCGATATTTGCAGCGGTAGGTTACTAATCCACTGGCTTTCTTCCTCCGAAAAGACCTCGGTTAGTGCCAAAATAATCTCGTTTTGCAGTTTTTTTGGCATGGTCGCGCCATCAAACACTACGTTATAACAACTGCGGTTCACCACAAGAGGGCGCCCGTTTCGGTCCACAATCTCGCCGCGTGCTGCGGGTATGGTGACGGTGCGTTGGGTGCGTTTTTGTGTCTGGGCAAAATAGCGGTCGCCTTCAACAAGCTGTAGCTGCATTAACCGTAGCCCGTATGCCACAAAGACGGTCAAAGCAATCAAAAACAGCGCAAGCGTCCGGATGAACATAGACCGTTGTTTCATATCAGACGCAGCCTCCCTTAAAAAAATCAGTATAGCGTAAAACGGCGTGCCGATAGAGATATCGGCCGCCCTCTAAGTATAGTTTGTTTTAATGCCATGGTGGTAAATAGCACGTTTCGGTTTTGTTACGCCACCGTGAACAAGGCGCCATTATTTTGGCGGGCGCAGCTTGTTGTGAATTAGGCGTGTGATGTAATAGTACGGCACTACGCTAATGGCAGTAAGCCCTATGGTGGGCAATATGCGTGTAGCAAAAAACTGCCTAAGCTCGCTGTAGTCCCATAACACATAAAAGAAGAAAAAGTCCAAAAGACCGATTATCAGCGAAAAACCACCTGCCAGCAGCAATGAGGTAAACAGGGTAGGGCTCATGGCGTAAGAGCAGATTAGTCCGGTTGTGACGCCTACAATAAGTAGCAGTATTGCATAGTAGCCAAACACCGCGTCGGCAGAACAGCCCCAAAGAATACCCGCGACCGCAGCGAATACCCCGCCCGAAAATTCGTGCTCAAACATCGCAACGCACACGGCAACAGGTATAATCAAAACCGGTCGCATCCCCCACACCGCAAACAGGTACGGGTTTTGACCAAGCGTATAGGATAGCAATAGAACAGCGGTATATAATGTCCACTTAAAGACTAGACGAAGATTTTTTTTAAATAGTGAGCTTTCCGACGACATAGTGGTACTCCGTTTCAATCCAGTGATGGGTTTCTGCCACGCTGCACATGCGCAAGGATGCTACTCCTGCGGGGCGAGTTCGTCTGTGTCTTCGCGGGTTTGGCCGCGGAACGAGGTGATGACAAATATCTCGCGCACCCTAGAAATATCGGCAGAGGGTACAACCTCGGCATACAGCGAAATGCCGCTCTGCTCCGCTTTTACATCCGCAATGGTACCGATGATAAGCCCTTTGGGGAAGGTTCCCCCGATGCCCGAGGTTGTGATGATATCACCCGCCGAAGCGGAGCTGTCGCGCGATAGGTAGGTAAGCTTGCATCTGCCCAGCATCGCCAGCGCTAGGTCGCCTGTAATGATGCCGGTATCCCTTGTGCGAGCGTCAAATGCACCCACATCGATGCCGGGGTTTAGTAAGGTGACGACCTTGCTGTCGGTGTACGACACCTCGGATATCCTGCCCACCAGCCCGTCGGGGGTGATAACGGGGTCGGAGACCTTGATGCCGTCAAGAGAACCTTTGTCTATGGTAAACGAGTAAAAGAAATCCGTGGGGTCGCGTCCGATGACCATGGCGGCCTCGAACACAAAGTCGGGGTTTTGTTCCTTCAGCTCAAGGAACTGGCGGTACTGCTCGTTTTCCGCCTTATACGTCTCGAAGTTTACCATCTGCTCGCGCAGCTTGCGAATCTCGTCGCGCAGCTGCTCGTTTTCTTCCGAGATTTCGTCCGCCATCAGGATGCGCTCAAAAAAGCCCGTGGCAGACTCGGAGATGGAGACGGAGAACCTCTGTACAGGACCCAGCAGCGCGCCAACAGAGCCGGACAAAAAGTTCGCCATGCCGCTGTTTACGGCAGTGTAGACCATAAACCCAAACAGCAGCGCGGCTATGCCCAGCAGAATCTTAAATTTTTTGCTTGCAAAAAATTCCTTCAAGGAAGTACCCTCCGGCAGATATGCGGTAACAGGCGGCATACCTGCTATAGCTCACTGACTTTAGTCCGAATAAATTAAGTAAAAGCTTGATTTTACGGTTTTTGTAAACTTAGTATACGAAGTGTATTTGGTACAACGACCATAAAACAGATGCCGGCAAGCCAAAACGGACCGCAGCAGCAAACACAGCAGCGGACCGTAGGATAGATAATGTCAGCGTTATAACCTGTTTAACTGGGTCGAATATCGGTATACAAGGTAAGTACCGTAAAGCGATGGAAGATGCCAGATAGCAAAGCGGTTATCTGAACGCGCCAACGCGTTCGTCGTCACTGAGTATCTGGTTAAATCGGGGCGAGCTGTCAAGCACCATGCCGGTACCCAGCGCAACGCAATCCAAGGGGTTGTCCGCAATGTATACGGGGATGCCCGTCTCCCTGTGAACCAGCTCATCCAGCCCGCGCAACAGCGCGCCGCCGCCTGTTAGCGTAATGCCGTGGTCGATAATATCCGCCGAAAGCTCGGGCGGGGTCTTTTCGAGCGTCGTCTTAATAACCTCAATAATGGTCTCAAGCGGCTCGCGCAGTGCCTCACGAATCTCCTCTGAGGATACAATCACATTCTTGGGCAGACCGTCCACTAGGTTGCGCCCCTTAATCTCGACGCTTTCCTCCCCCTCATAGGGGAATGCGGAACCGATTTCAATCTTTAAATCCTCGGCGGTTCGCTCGCCAATAAGGACATTGTAACGTTTTTTTATGTAGGAGACGATGCACGCATCAAACATGTCGCCGCCGATGCGCGCGCTTTTTGCGGCGACAATGCCACCCAGCGAGATAACCGCAACCTCGGTGGTGCCGCCGCCAATATCCACCACCATGTTACCGGTGGCCTCGGCAATGGGTAACCCTGCGCCGATTGCAGCCGCCATCGGCTCTTCGATGATGTAGACATGCCGTGCGCCCGCCTTAAGCGTCGCTTCCTTTACGGCGCGGCGTTCTACGGGGGTAACCCCCGACGGGATACAGATGACAACGCGCGGTTTGGCAAACAGCTTGCCCGCAAATACCTTTTTAATAAAGATCTGTAGCATGCTCGCCGTGATGTCAAAGTCGGCGATAACGCCGTCCTTGAGCGGACGAATGGCAACGATGGAACCGGGTGTGCGTCCGATAACCTCCTTGGCCTCGGCGCCCACGTATTTAACGGTATCAGAGCGGGTATCCACCGCAACCACAGAAGGCTCACGCATAATAATGCCCTTGCCCTTCATAAATACCAGCGTATTTGCCGTGCCTAAATCAATTCCGATATCTTTTGAAAACATGTTTTTCCCCTTTCGACCCCAAATCGGTCAACCCTCATCAATGTATATTCTCATTATCGCCAAAAAGCGAAGTTGTCAAACTTAAAAGAAGGAGCAAGCAGAACCGTTGCAGATACTATTATAACGCCTTGGGTCTTTTTACTCAATAGATATTTTAAACAATTCCAGTTTTTTGGAAACCTCCGCCACCGGCAGCCCCATCACAGTAAAGAAATCGCCCTCGATGCGTCGGCACAACAGGCAGCCGTATCCCTGAATTCCATAGGCACCCGCCTTGTCAAACGGCTCGCCGGTGTCCACGTAGCGTGCGATGTCCTCGTCGCTTAGGTGGTAAAAGAACACCTCGGTGCGGCTGTAAAACTGCTCGATGCCCCCTCTTGCCGCAAAGCACACACCGGTGTATACAAAGTGGCTGCGCCCCGAGAGCATGCGAAGCATATTACAGGCATCCTCGCGGTCGCGCGGCTTACCAAGGATGTGATCATCCACCGCCACCACTGTGTCGCTGCCTATTACAACCGCGTCGGGATGGTTTGCTAGTACCGAGCACGCCTTAATGCGCGCTAGCTCCATTACAAGCTCGTGGTGCGCAAGCGGTTCGTCTACAATCTCCTCCTCGCAGGAGGGGATGACGGTAAAGTCTGTTGTAACATAACGCAAAAGCTCTGCCCTTCTGGGCGAGGCGGAGGCAAGTATCAGCTTCATAGAGCAATGTTCCTTTTTACTATATCATAATATACAACGAGCAAGACCCGCCCTGCACGTCATTACAGCCGCTTGAGTAAGGGCTTGTACAAAAACAGCGCAACCACAAGCAGGATAATCTGCGCAATGTTGATGGTTAGGGTAAGCCCCAGCGCCACGCTTACAACCGAGAGGTCAAGAACAAACGGCTGCGAAACGGGGATACCCACCGAGACGGTGTACGCAAGCCACGAAAGTGCAGAGATGCCCTCAAATACCCTGCCCGCAAACTCCCCGAGCAATACCGCGCACAAGAACAGCAGTAAGGCGATAAAGATACGCTTTGCCTTCATGGGTACCTCCGTCTGTCCCCCAAAGGGACGTCTCATATTAGTTAGAACCTGCGCTTGCGAAGGGCGGTTATCTTCCAGTAGAGCCAAAGCCCCCCGCGCCGCGCGCGGTGTCGTCAAGCGTGTCGCACTCTACAATCTCGGGCAGAACCACGGGCGCAATAATCATCTGCGCAATGCGCTCGCCGGTTTGAATGGTGTAAGGCTCGCTGCTGTGGTTCGTAAGCCCCACAATCACCTCGCCCCGGTAGTCGCTGTCAATCACCCCGACGCAGTTGCTGGGCGCAATGCCGAACTTAATGGCAAGCCCGCTGCGCGCATACACAAACGCGGCGTAGTCGGGGCAGGGCAGCGCAACAGCGATGCCGGTGGGGATGCGTACCAGCCCGCCCGGTCGAACGGTAACAGGCTCATCGAGCAGGGCGTACAGGTCGTGTCCGGCGCTGCCCTCTGTCGCGCGCTTTGGCAGTACCGCGCCGTCACGCAGCCGTTTTACACACAGTTTCAATACACTCACTCTCCCTTGGTCGGTTCATATGGGTAGACGTGGGGATGGTTACAGCACGCCGCGATAATACAGCCCGCGGGTAAACTCCTCCGGCGGGGTGCCGCCGGTTTGGTAGCTGTCAATCACCGTTAGGGTTTCGTCCGCCGCCTCGTCGGTAAACAGCAGGGTGATAAAATCAAGCCCCCGCAGCTCGGGCAGGCGGTCGGTCAGGTATAGCGTGCGGCAGTTAAAGATCTCGCTTGCCGCGCCCTCGCACGCAACCCAGAAGCGGTTGTTCAGGCGGTCGAACATATAGCCCCCCCGTGTGCCACAGGCCTTGCAGGTTCTTGTGTGGTTGAGCGGGCAGCAGCGCACCAGCATGAGCGGAAGCCTGCCGTATGCGATGATGCCACGCGGCAGCTCGCCCATCAGGGTGCGCGCGTGGGCAAGGTCAAGCTCAATAGAGAGCTCGGTATCCTGCAGCCCAAGCCCGCGCAGCTCGTCTAGCGAAAGGGAGTTTGTGGTATTTAGCGAATACCCGCCGTACAGCTGCATCCCCAGGCGATGCCCCAGTTCGATCGCGCCAAGACCGGGGGCGTACAGCTTGTCTATTCCAAGCTTTTTGACGTCTTGTAGCTGCTGGAGTACGTCCTCCTCCTGCCCAAACATCCCGCGCGGAGGGCAGGCTATTACCTTGTGTAGCACCGGCGCAAGCTGCTCTGAATGGGACAGTATCTCGCCCACAGGCAGGTACAGTGCTTCGAGCGCGTTCAAACGGTCAAGCGGAATCTGGTCAAAGCGGCGAAACCGCGCCCGCAGTGCGGGCAGGGGCTGTGCGTCGCGTTTTGGCAAACGAACTGGTGTCGCTAACGGTAGCACGTCCCGCTTAATTGGTTGGGTGCGCAGGGCAGTCAGCTGCTCGGCACAATCGCGGCGCAGCGCGTTAATCCAAGCGTTTGGCACCATCAGTGTCTCGTCGATGTCAAACGAGATGTCCCGTGAGTAAAACGGTGTGCCGCCCAGCTTTTCTATCGCACCCCGTGCCCGCACCGCGTCGGTGGGGCTGTTTACCGCTTTCTCAGGGATATCCCCGAGTGCGACGGCGCGGTTGCCGTTCTCATCTGTGGCGGCAAGAGATACTCGCTGCCCTGCATTTTGGGTATATAAAAAATCCACCGCGACGCGGGGCGTTTGTCGGTCATACAGGCGCGCAAGGTCTTTTAGTACACCCTGCGCCGCCGTGACGTCCTCTTTTTCGCGGGTGCCGAACATCCCCTCGCCGCGCTTTGCTTCATAGTAGCCAGCGGTGAAGCCGCTGCGCGAAAACACCGCCTGAAGCTGAGACAGCTGTGCGTCCATCAGCGTGCCGTCGCGGGAGGAAACGCACGCGCTGATCGCCGCCGCGACGTATTCGGGGCGCTTGAGCCTGCCCTCGATCTTTACGGAGCTTACCCCGATTGCCGCAAGAGATGGAATCTCCTTTACAATCGAAAGGTCCTTTAACGAAAGCCCGCATGCATCGTCACCGCGGTTTGCGGCAAAGGGTAGGCGGCAGGGTTGGGCGCACTGCCCGCGGTTGCCGCTGCGTCTGCCTGCCACAGCGCTTAGATAGCACTGACCAGAAACCGACATGCACAAGGCACCATGTACAAACACCTCAGTCTCGATGGTACAGCCCGATGTGATGTCACGCAGCTCGTCATACGAAAGCTCCCGCGCGAGAATAACGCGCGAAAACCCCTGTTTTTGCAAAAAAAGAGCGCCCGAAAGCGTGTGCACCGACATCTGGGTAGAGCCGTGCAGGGGCATAGAGGGGCAGATTTCCTTAACAAGGGCTGCAACCCCTAAGTCCTGAACGATCATAGCGTCTACACCCGCGTCCGCTGCCTCGGCTATTAGCGCGGCGGCGGCGGGAAGCTCGCGGTCAAACAATAGGGTATTCAGGGCAAGGTAAAGCTTTGCGCCGTGCAGGTGGCAGTTCGCCGCTGCATCGCGCAGGGCGTCTGTGGTAAAGTTCTCGGCCGAGCCGCGTGCGGAGAAAGAGGTTGCGCCGACGTATACCGCGTCTGCGCCGCACCGCAGTGCCGCATTGAGCGCGTCGGGACCGCCCGCGGGGGCGAGTATCTCTGGTTTATTCATATTCATTCAGTAGCCGACCGTTTGGTCGTGCCTGCTAAGCTCCTTTTTTAATCGATCCAGTTCTTTTCGCAGCTCGGTTACCTCATTGCGGCTGCGCGATGCGTCCTCAAGGTAATCCTTAATCTGACTGCGCAGGTTTTCTGCTCCGGTGTTGGTGTGGTTTAGCTCATCGAGCGTATCCATACAGCACAAAAGCAGTGCCTTGGTCATGGACAGGTTGGAGTTTTGCTGCATCATATGCTCCACAATGTTGCTGATATATTCACCAAGCTTGGCAACATATTCGGGGTCTTCCGCCGTCGAGATATAGTAGTTGGTACCGCAGATGCAAAGCTTCACCGTATTTACAGGTTCCATACAGTCCACTTCCTCCAATCGCCGTTTGTCGCGTTTCGTTTTTTATTCATTGCAACAGAAACACTCACAATGAAGACATATATTATAGTATAATTCATTTTGGTGTATTATGAAAGAGCTAAAGCGGACAATTGCGGTTATTTTTACAGAAAGTTATGAAGAATCAAAGGATTATTTTACGTCGGCAGTATGAGCTTGCGTTTGCAAAGGGAACCGAAAGTATTGTATAATGGTACTGTTTAAAAAACTACATTTCTGTTAATTTGAAGTAGCGTTATGTCGCGCGCCGTCGAATGATAGCACCGCGTTTCGGCTTACGCTTCGTTCTTCGGTCGCACCCGATACATAACCCCGACCATATCGAAAGGATAGTGTAATATACTATGGATGCTCTATTTACTCCAACTCAACTTCGCTCTATGATTGAACTAAAGCTGCAAAACGAATTTTCGGTCACCCCGGCAGAGGCGTCGGATGAACTGTTTTACAAGGCTCTGGCACTGGTCGTGCGCGAGACCCTTGCCGACAAACGCCGCCATTTTGCGGCAAAGGTAGACGGCAAGGGCGCAAAGCGTGTGTACTACCTGTGCATGGAGTTTTTGCTCGGACGGTCGCTTAAAAACAACCTCTATAACCTTGGCATCGAAACGGTGGCAAGCGAGGTGCTTGCCCAGATGGGCGTCGAGCTGGAAAACCTGTTCGAGCACGAGCCGGATGCAGGGCTTGGCAACGGCGGCCTAGGCAGGCTTGCCGCCTGCTTTTTGGACTCGCTCGCGTCGCTGGACTACCCCGCCACGGGTTACTCTATTTTGTATGAGTACGGCATATTCAAGCAGCGCATCATCGACGGTTGGCAGACCGAGCTGCCAGACAACTGGCTGCCCGGTGGCGATATCTGGCTGGTGGAACGCCGCGACCAAGCGGTGGACGTCCGCTTTGACGGCGAGATTAAGAATAGCTGGCAGGACGGCTACCACGAGGTTCGCCACGTCAACTATGTTACCGTTAAGGCGATTCCGTGTGATATGTACCTTTCGGGCTTTCACTCCGAGGGCGTTAGCAAGCTGCGCCTATGGAAGGCGGTAAGCCCCGGGCTTGATATGGAGCTGTTTAACAAGGGCGACTACCTGCGCGCCATGGGGCAGAACTCGATGGCGGAGGTCATCAGCAAGGTGCTGTACCCCAACGACAACCACATCGAGGGCAAAAGCCTGCGCCTGCGTCAGCAGTACTTTATGTGCGCGGCCTCGGTCGCAGATATCTGCCGCAAGCACCTAAAGACCTACGGTACGCTCGAGAACCTGCCCGAGAAGGTCGCCATCCACATCAACGACACCCACCCCGCCCTTGCCATTCCAGAGTTGATGCGCATTTTGCTCGACGAATGCGGCTATTCGTGGGAGAAGGCGTGGAAGCTGGTGACGGGCACGTTTGCCTACACCAACCACACCGTAATGAGCGAGGCGCTCGAGGTATGGGGCGAGGACTTATTCCGCGCCACCCTGCCCCGCATCTGGCAGATTGTACACGAAATTAACGAGCGATGCTGCCGCGCACTGTTTGAACAGACGGGGGATATGGCGAAGGTCGGGCGCATGGCGGTGGTGGCAAACCATCAGGTGCGCATGGCAAACCTGTCGGTGCTTGCGGGGCATTCGGTCAACGGTGTCTCGCGCATCCATTCTCAGATACTCAAGGACAGCGTGTTTCATGACTTTTACACCGTCATGCCCGAGAAGTTTTGCAACGTAACCAACGGCATTGCGTCAAGGCGTTGGCTGTACCAGTCCAACAAGCCGCTGACTACGCTGCTGGGCGAGCTGATCGGCGACGGGTATATCAAGGATACGGCGCAGCTTAGCAGGGTAAGGGAGTATGAGAACAAACCCGAGGTGTTAACCCGCCTTGCCGCGGTCAAACGCGAAAACAAGGAGGCGTTTGCGCGATATATACACGACAGCACCGGCGTTGCGTTAAACTGCGACTCGATCTTTGATGTGCAGGTCAAACGCCTGCACGAGTACAAGCGCCAGCACCTGAACGCACTGCACATCATCACCCAGTACCAGTGGCTGCTTGAAAACCCCGACGCGGATTTTGTGCCGCGCACCTATATCTTCGGCGCAAAGGCGGCGCCCGGCTACTACCTGGCAAAGCAGATTATCCGCTTAATCTGCACGTTGTCTAAGGAGCTGGAGCAGGACAGCCGCCTGCGCGATAAGTTGCGAGTTTTGTATCTGGAGGATTACCGCGTTACGCTGTCTGAGCTTTTAATGCCTGCAAGCGAGATATCCGAGCAGATCTCCCTTGCGGGAACCGAGGCGTCGGGCACGGGCAACATGAAGCTGATGCTAAACGGCGCGGTTACCTTAGGCACGCTGGACGGCGCGAATATCGAGATTAAAGACGCGTGCGGCGGCGACGACAACATCATCGTGTTCGGCATGACCGCCGAGGAGGTTTCCTCACTACGCGAGGGCTACTCGCCCGCCGAGGTGTATAAGGCAAACGAAACCGTCCGCCGCGCCGTCGACCTGTTGACAACGGGCATCGGTGGAAACACGTTTGAGGAGATTGCCCAATCGCTCAAAAACAGTGATCCCTACATGGTGCTTGCCGATTTTGACAGCTACGCAAAGGCGCAGCGGGTTGCACAGGAGTGCTATACCGAGACAAACAGGTGGCAGCGCATGTCGCTTGCAAACATCGCGGGGGCGGGGCAGTTTTCCGCCGACCGCTCGATTGGCGAGTACGCAAAGGGCATCTGGCGGCTGTGATACTAAGTTTAATAAATAAAGGAGGAACTGGCATGCTGTGGTTCTTTAACCGCAAAGAGGTATACACCGGCTTTTCGTTAAGCGACTTTGCCCGCGTGCGCGATACGCTGGCGGCAAACGGCATCCGCTATGAAACCAAGGTGGTGGATATCAGCGGCAGGGGTCGCGGCGTGCGAAGCGCGCTTTTTGCGACGGAGAGATATTCCTCCTCGGCGGGCTACACATCGTATAGCAAGCAATACTACGTGTATGTGCACAAGGACGATTGTGACCGAGCAGTGCATCTGCTTAGCAGGTAAGGTTCTTGTTTGCCGACAGATTGCATGTTGTATGAAATCGCATAAGAAAGAGGAACCGGAAAGATTAATCTTCTGGTTCCTCTATTTTTGTATAAAATGCTTTGTCAGCTCATGATGCGCTTGTAGATGGTTGTGTTTTTTAGCGCCCTGCGCACCGCAAAGGCCAATGGCACCGCAACCGCGCACGCGATGATGGCGTTGGTTAGCGAGGTGGCGGCCTTTACCGCGACGTTTACCCACGCAACCTCTACAGTAGTGCGGTCAAACCAGATGTTAAACACAAAGCTTTTGGTTAGGTAAAGCACTACGTAGGTGAGCGAGCCGGACACCGCACCGATGATGTTGGTAACGGTGTTTTCGCCCTTTCTGCCCGCCGCGTGGGCGATAACGCCGCACACAAACGCAAGCAAAAACTTAAACACCAGCGTATACGGCGCGCTAGAGATGTACACAGGGTCGACGAGGTCGAACACAAACGAGCCGAGCCCCGCAGCAAGACCGCCGTTTAGTCCGCCCAGTAAAAGACCCGAAAGCAGACACAGCACGTTGCCCAGATGGATGGCGGTGTTGTCGCCGAACGGCGTGGGAATCTTTATGCGCAAAAAGGACGAAGCGAACACAAGCGCCGCCAAAAGACCCACCGCAACAATGGTATACAGGTCAAACCTCTTTTTGGATTGGGATTGACTGGACATAAACATAGCACCCTTCTCTTACGAAATGTGCAGCGTCCTTTTTTCTTTACAACGGCTTATAGTCCGACAGCATCTGGTTTTGACCCAGCCACGGCAGCGTTTTTTCGAGCATGATGCCCTCGCGGGTATCGGTGCCAAAGCCAAACGTGGTGTTGATGGTAAGCTCCGCAAAGCGGGTGGCGCGGTCTACCGCCATGGGCAGGCTGTAGCCCGTCAGCAGGGAGCCGGTCAAAACGCTTGCGAACACGTCCCCCGTACCCGGATAGTGAACCGGAACATAGTTGCACCGTACCGTCCAGTACGCACCGCGCTCGCGGTCGTACGCGAGGTTTGCCATCTCGCCGCTTGCCATCGGTACGCCGGTAATCACCACCTGATTGGGTCCTTTTTCGCCCAGTCGCGCCAGCATGCTCTTTGCCTCTGTGCGGGTGAGCGATGCGGGGAAGTCCATGCCAAGCAGCATTGCGCTCTCGGTCAGGTTGGGGGTGATGATGTCCGCTACGCTGACCAGCTCCACCATGCGCGCGCGCATTGCGGGGGTATAGGTCTTGTAGGGCTTGCCGTGGTCGCCCATTACGGGGTCTACCACCGCAAGTGCGTCGGAATAGGTTGTAAAGTAATCAAGGCAGCTGTCAATTTGGTGCTCTGAGCCAAGAAAGCCGCTGTACACACAATCAAACACAATCTTTTCCCGCTTGTAGTGCGCAAGGCTCTGCGCGAGAAAATCGGTTAGATCGAAAAACGCAACCTCGCCAAAGCCGCCGGTATGTGACGACAAAATGGCGGTGGGTATGGGGCACACCTGCACGCCGATTGCCGAAAGCACCGGCAGCACAACGCTTAAGGAGCAGCGCCCGATTCCCGAAAGGTCGTGAATGGCAGCAACCCGCTTGGGTCCCGACTGCATAGCGGACATGAACAATCCCTCCGTATGCTACACCATGGTTATAGTATAGCCGCATATTACTGTCTTTTCAAAAAACGCGGGGGGATAAGCTTACCCCCTTCGGTTTATGCCGTTTGTACAATACATAGTATAATGCAAGGCGACTGGGTTGGCAATTAAAACAGCAACAAACGCCTTGTTTTTTAGATACTTACAGTCGGTTTTAAAAATTGCACAATTATAAAAAAGAATAGGGTGCAAATTTGTGAAAATAATAGAATAAGCAAACCGAAGCTTTTTTCTCTACCGCTTTTTACGCGTAAAATTTAGCATGGGCGCATTTGCCTTGCTGTCTATTATTTGCTGTTTATAATGTCACCGCAGGCGGCAACAATAATGTTGCAGAGGATCACCTGCTTAACAATATATCAGTCGCTTTGTATTTGCAAAAAAGCGAAAGGAATTGTGCTTGAAAGGATGAAGTAGTACTATGAAATCTACCATGTCGTCTATCGCCACCGGCGTTGCGGTTGCCGCTGCGCTTGGTGCAGGTGCTTATTTTCTGGGTGGAAACAAGAAAATGAAGCGTATGTTAAAGAGAAGCAAGCTAAAAAAGAATGCCACCATGGCGGTGCGTGCCGTTTCGGATTTTGTGGATGATATCTCGTCATCTGTGGGACGGTAGCTACGTTGTCCGGACAATAACAAAGGGCGGATGCAGCAGCATCCGCCTTACATATGTTATGGGGCAGTGCAGGCGCTTAAGTGAGCGCGTAGTTGCCCAAAAAGCGGAAGGTGCCCTGGTCGTTATCTAAGCTTTGCAGAAGGTCGCGAATTCCATCGGCGGCAACGTTGCCGTCAAACTCGAAAAAGAACATAAACTCAAACGGCCGCTCGGGAATCGGGCGCGACTCAATCTTTGTTATATTCATGCCCCGGGCGGAAAAGCGCGACATTACGCGGTACAGCGAGCCGGGGGTGTGCGCGGTTTTTAGCATTAAAGCAATGCGCCGCGCGTCTGGGTAAACAGACGGCGTTTTGGAGAATAAAATAAACCGTGTCTGATTGTTGTCGTTGTTTTGCACGTTACGCGCAAGCACCTTTAGTCCGTACAGCGCGGCGCACTCTTCATGGGCAAGGGCTGCACAGGTTAGGTCGTCTTGCTGCGAAACCTGCTGCGCTGCGACGGCGGTGTTGGTGCAGGGCGTCTCGGCTATGCCGCGGTGCGCGGCAAAAAAATCGCTGCACTGGCTAAGTGCCTGGGGGTGCGAGTACACCGTGCGCACGTTCTTCGCGTCTGCCCCGGGCTTACCAAGCAGGCAGTGGGTTACCGTAAGGTCGTACGCCTTGATGATATACACCCCGCCACGGCTGAGCAGGTCGTACACCTCGCCCACCGAACCAGCGCTGCTGTTTTCGAGCGGCAGTACGCCGTAACGCGCCTTGCCGCTTAGCACCGCGTCGCAAACGTCCGAAAAACGGTCGTAGCATACCCGCTCGGGGTCGTCTACCAGATGCGCCGCCGCAAGGTAGGAATACGCGCCCCGCACGCCCTGACACGCCACCACGGCGCCGTAGACTATCGGCTCGGGGTTGTGCACCGCGCGGCTCAGCATCGCGGAAAGCGCGCCCTCGTCGGCTATTGAGTGGTGCTGCACCGCCTTGCTGATGTCCATGATCGCGGCAAACAGCATCTGCGAGGGGACGCTGTATTCCTCGCCCGCCAGCTTTCCGATGCGGGCAAGCAGCTCCTCCTCCCGCTGTGGTTGGTAGATGGGTAGGTTGTGTGCCGCCTTATAATCGGCGACCTGCTGCACCAGCTGCATGCGGTGCAAAAACAAACGGAGCAGCTCGCGGTCGACCTCGTCTATGCCGCTGCGAAGCTCGTCAAGATTCATAGAAAAAAACCATGCCTTTCCGGTAGGGTGATAATATCACTTGACCAAAATGTATCGACAGAGTAAGGCGTTGTTACATACTCACTCAGCTGTTTTTAAGCAGGAGGTTTGTCAGTGCCACCATGACGGCGGCCTCCACGCAGGGCAGGGCGCGCACCACAACGCAGGGGTCGTGCCGCCCGTGTACCGCAAGCTCGCACTGGGTCATGTCGGTAAGAGAAACCGATTGCTGGGTCTGCGCGATGGAGGGGGTAGGCTTAAACGCCGCACGAACGATTAGCGGCATACCCGATGTAATACCGCCCAGCACACCGCCGTGGCGGTTGGTTTCGGTCTTTATCTCGCCATTCCGAATGCAGAACGCGTCGTTGTGGGTGATGCCGGTCATCTCGCTTGCCGCAAAGCCCGCGCCAAACTCAACGCCGCGCACGGCGGGGATGCCGAATACAATGGAGGCAATCTCGTTCTCCACCCCGTGGAACATGGGGTCGCCCAGCCCTGCGGGCAGCCCTACGGCGGCGCACTCCACAATGCCGCCCACCGAGTCGCCCGTCATGCGCGCGTCCTCAATCTCAGCGAGCATCCGCGCGCCCGCCGCGTCGTCCAGCACTGGCATGGGCTTTGCGGTTACGTTAGCAAGGGTATGCGCGTCCACCGCCGCCATGTCAAACGGCGTGTCGAGTACGCCGTGTATTGCGGCAATATGCGCACCTACCGCAATACCGCGCTTTGCAAGGTAGTGGCTGCATACGGCGCCCGCAAATACAAGCGGTGCCGTCAGCCTGCCCGAGAAGTGCCCACCGCCGCGCGGGTCGTTATAGCCGCCGTAGCGCACCCGTCCAGTGTAGTCGGCGTGCCCGGGGCGGGGGGTATCCGAAAGGTTTTTATAATCCTGCGAGCGGGTGTCGGTGTTGCGGATGATGCAGGAGATGGGTGTGCCGCAGGTTACCCCGTCGCGGATGCCCGAGAGCACCTCAGGGGTATCCGCCTCGCGCCGCTTTGTCGCGTGCGCCTGTCCGGCGGGTGCGCGCCGCGCCATAAACCGCGCCACGGCGTCAAAGTCGATCGCCACACCGGCGGGAAAGCCGTCCATCACCACGCCGATGCCGCCGCTGTGGCTTTCGCCGAATATCGAGATCGTTAATCGGTCACCCCATGTCGAGCTCATCGCATCTGCCTCCCAACGCTGTAAGTTGTGCAAAGAACTGCGGGTAGGACTTGCTTACGCATTCCGCGCCGCGTATCACAACGGGCTTGTCGCACCGTGTTGCCGCTATGGCCGCCGCCATCGCAATGCGGTGGTCGCCGAAGCTGTCCGCCTCTCCGCCCGCAAGCGCCGCCTCGCCGTGGACAATCAGCCCGTCGTCGGTCAGTGTTACGCGCCCGCCAAGACCCGTAAGCAGTCGCTCTATGGTATGCAGACGGTCAGACTCCTTGATGCGCAGCCGCTGTGCGCCCGTAATCACCGTATCGCCGTTTGCAAACGCAGCGGTAACGGCAAGGATGGGCACAAGGTCGGGGATGTCGGACGCGTCGATTGTCACCGAGGTAAGCGGCGCGCCACTCACCGCAACCGTGTCGCCCGACTGCACCACCTTTGCGCCAAACGCCGCAAGTAGGCTTGTAATTGCACGGTCGCCCTGCATCGAAGCAAAGTCAATACCACGGCACGAAATGTTGCCGCCCACCGCACCCGCCGCAAGAAAGAACGCGGCACCCGACCAGTCGCCCTCTACCGTCATGTCACAGGGGGTATAGCGCTGCCCGCCGGGTACAAGGTAGCCGCTCTGAGTCTCGGTGACTTTTACACCGAAGCGGCGTAGCAGGGCAACGGTCATATCCACATAAGGGCGCGACTCCAGCCGCCCGCGCAGTACAATCTGGCTGTCCTCCTCGCACAGGGGCAGGGCGAACAACAGCCCCGTCACAAACTGCGAGCTGACCGAGCCGTCGATCTCGTACCGACCGCCGCGCAGCCTGCCGCTAATGGTAAAGGGCATGGTGCCGCGGTAATCGTCCGTCACGCCGTTTTTGCGCAGCTCCTTAAGCAGCATGTCTATTGGGCGGCTTGGCAGCCGTCCCGTTCCGTCAAAGATTGCCGTTACCGAGAGCGCAGCGGCAACGGGTAGCAAAAAGCGCAGTGTGGAGCCGCTCTCGCCGCAGTAGATGAGCGCCCGCTTGGGCGGGTGGGTTATACCCTGAATCACCGTGGTCTGCCCGCACAGCTCGATGTGCGCCCCAAGCGCCGTCATCGCGCGCTGGGTTACCAAGATGTCGTCGTTACTTGCAAGCGACGAGATGTGTGAGGTGCCGCCCGAAAGGGCACAGGCTATCACGGCGCGGTGGGATGCCGATTTGGACGCAGGCGGGGTAAACACCCCCGACAGCGTAGCGGGGTAAACGCGAATGTCCATACAACAATCAAATCCTTTCTGCGGGGGATATCAGCTACAGTTTAAGTAGTGTGTGAAATGCGTCGGTCGTTATGCGATGGGTGTACGCACTACCGATTTCTTTTAGGAGTACCAGTGTAATAGACCCGCCTGAGCGCTTTTTGTCGCTTAGGCAATGGGGGAAAAGTGTTTTTAGGCAGTAGTCGCAGTGGGTGGGCAGGTTGTACCGGGTAAGGCAGTCGGCGATACGCTGTGACGAGCCTTGTGCGGTTAACCCGTTTTGCTCTGCCGCCTGCGTCATCAACACCATGCCGATGGCAACCGCGCTACCGTGGGTTACCCCAAAGTCGCTTTCGCGCTCGATGGCGTGCCCAAGGGTGTGCCCGAAGTTGAGCAGGGCACGCGCGCCGTTATCAAACTCATCCTGCTCCACGAGCTCGCGCTTGATGTCGATGCACCGCGCGATGATCTGCGCCGTATCGGTATATAACGCGCCGTCGCAGAGCTGCAAAAACAGGGCCTCGTCCCATATCGCACCGTATTTTATCACCTCAGCGGCACCGTCCGCGAAGGTCTCAGGTGAAAGGGTTTTTAAGGTATCCACGTCGCACAGCACAAGCGACGGTTGCCAGAACGCGCCCGCTAGGTTCTTGCCCTCGGGGATGTCAACAGCCGTCTTGCCGCCCACCGACGAATCCACCTGCGCAAGCAGGGTGGTGGGGATTTGCACATAGCTTACCCCGCGCAGATAGGTGGCGGCGGCAAACCCCGCAAGGTCGCCAACCACGCCGCCGCCCAGCGCAATCACCACATCGGTGCGGGTAAGCCCCGACTGGGCAAAGAACGAGTACAGCGCGCCCAGCGACTGTAGGCATTTGCTCTGCTCCCCGTGGGGGATGACAAACGCAAACACCGCAAAGCCCGCGGCACTCAGCGAGTCCTTGACCGTCTGCAGGTAGAGCGGTGCTACGTTGTCATCCGTTACAATGGCTGCAATACCCGCCTTAGAAACCGCGCGTACCGCCTCCCCGCAGGAGGAGAGAAGGTTTCTCCCCACCGTTACGCAGTAAGGTCTGCCGGTATGAACCTGTATCTCTTGTATTTCCATACGCAATATCCCCCAAGGTCTGTTTTATGATAAGGTCTTACCGAAGAACTGCGCCGCCTGTTTAATCTTCTCCATCACGCCGTCAAACTGGTTGGGTGTCAGCGATTGCGCACCGTCCGACAACGCCTTTTCGGGGTTGTTGTGCACCTCGATGATTAGACCGTCTGCGCCCGCCGCAATGGATGCGAGTGACAAAGGCTCCACGAGCCAGGTTAGCCCCGCTGCGTGGCTCGGGTCTACGACCACGGGCAGATGCGATTTTCGTTTGAGGATGGGGATGGCGGAGATGTCTAGTGTGTTACGCGTCTCGGTCTCGAAGGTGCGTATGCCACGCTCGCACAGAATAACCTGCTTGTTGCCGCCCGCCATAATGTACTCGGCGCTCATCAAAAGCTCCTCAATGGTATTGGCAAGCCCGCGCTTGAGCAGTATGGGCTTGTCAAGATGCCCGAGCTCCTTTAGCAGCTCAAAGTTCTGCATGTTTCTGGCACCCACCTGAATGATGTCCACATCCCGAAACAGGTCGAGGTGTGCTACGCTCATAATCTCGGTTACGATTGGCATACCCGTTAGCGTCCGCGCCTTGTCAAGTAGCTCAATGCCCTCGGCGCGCAGCCCCTGAAACGCGTAGGGAGAGGTGCGGGGCTTAAACGCGCCGCCCCGCAAAAAACCAGCACCCGCCTGCTTCACACGCCGGGCAACCTCGGTAATCTGCTGCTCACACTCCACCGAGCAGGGACCCGCCATCACCTGAAAATGCCCGCCGCCCAAGCGAAGTCCGTTTACCTCCACCACCGTGTCGGTGGGGTGGAACTTGCGGTTTGCGCTTTTGTACGGCTCTTGAATGCGCTTGACGCTCTCTACAATGTCAATAGACGAGACGCGGTCGATATCCACCACCGAGGTGTCGCCCACAAGCCCGAGGATGGTGGTCTGCACACCGATGACCGGGTGCACCTGCACACCGTAGCCCTCCAGCTGCTGTATCAGTTTTTGTAATTCTACCTCATTGGTACCCTGCTTCACAAGTACTATCATGCCATGTAGCCTCCATTTATAAGAATAGTTTACCGAAATACGCAGTCAAACAAAAAGGGCTGATGCTTCACACAAAGCATCAGCCCTAGTTTTTGCCAATCTGTTACCGCGGAGTGCTAGGTCTGCGGTGCGAGTAGGCGGCTTGATGGTTTGGTGCAGCAAAATAGACCTGCGCTAAAATAATAGCCCAAGTTCATAAAGCGAAAAAATCGTGCTGCTGCCGTAATCATCATTCCCATACCCTTACGCAAACCCCTTTCCCCAAGTTTTGTACCAGTATATCGTGTCTGGATTTGTTTGTCAACTGTTTTTGCGCTGTAAAGTGTAAAAGTCTATAAAACAAAGCATAAACGCGTCGTCAATGCGGCATTACCGACAGGCATTCACAAATTAGACATATTAATGCGGCGCAATCGTGATAAAATCTAAGCGAGAAAACACCGATTGGTTCGGAGGGATTTGCTGTGACGATAAAACGCATGAGTGCGGGGATCATCGCCCTTTTGCTGCTGTTTATGCTTACCGCGTGCGGCGCAAGCGAAGAGACCGCCTTTGCCTACGATATTACTGGGGAGCCGAGCAACCTTGACCCGCAGCTTGCGTCGGATAGCGCCTCGCTGCTCGTGCTGCAAAACACGATGGAGGGGCTGATGAGCTACGACAAGGACGGCGCGCTCACCATGGGTGCCGCGCTGTCCTATACCGTATCGGACGACGGCATGACCTATGTGTTTACACTGGATGAAACGGCGAACTGGGTGCACCGGGGCAGCGTATACGCCCCCGTAACGGCGCACGACTTTGTGTTTGCGTTCCAGCGCATCTTTGATACGGCAACCGCGTCACCCTTTATTAAGGAGTTTATGTGCATTAAAAACGCCGATGAGGTGGTGGTGGGGCAAAGACCCAAAGAGGCGCTAGGCGTATACGCAAGCAAAACCTATGAGTTGACGGTGGAGCTTTCGTACCCCTTTGACGGCTTTTTGGCTCTGACGGCAACCACCCCCGCCATGCCGTGTAACCCCAACTTGTTTACCGAGACGCAGGGCAAATACGGCACCAACATCAAAAACATGGCGTTTAACGGTCCGTTTATCCTGTCGTCGTGGAAAAGCGGCGAATCGCTTACGCTGCGAAAGAATACAAGCTACCACCGCGCAAGCGAGGTCTTGCCCTCGCGGGTGGTGCTCTATCCGCCTATGAAGGATCAAGACAGCACGGCGCGTTTTTTGGCGGGAACCACCGACGTGATGAGCGTTTCGGGCGACCGCATCGAGGCGCTTGTGGCAGACGGCTACGGCTACGAGCAGTTTCAAGACACTACATGGGCGCTGGTATTTAATACAAACGACGCGGTGTTTGCAAATAAAAACATCCGCCTTGCGTTTGCCCACTCGTTTACAAACACGTCCTACCTGCACCAGTTCCCCATCTGGTTAAAGAAGGCGGGGGCATTTGTGCCCCCCGTTGTCAGCTCTGGTATGCAGCCATATCGTCGGCACGCGGGGCTCGACTTTATGCTAGAATATCAGCCCGATGCCGCACGTGGGCTACTTAACGCGGGACTTTTGGAGCTTGAGCAATCCAAGCTGCCCAAGGTTACGGTGCTCTGCCCGCAGCAGGAGGTATTCGGCTTTTTAATGCAGTATGTGCAGCAGACCTGGCAGGACGACCTTTCCGCCTTTGTCAGCCTTGAACGCAAAAGCGACCCTGATATTCTGCGCGCGGTAAAGAACGGGCAGTTTCAGGTTGCGCTGGTGCCCTTTCGCCCTGAATCGGACAACGTAAGCGAGATGTTGTCGCAGTTTGTGTCCGACTCGCCTAAGAATATAACCGGCTACCAAAACCCCGACTACGATGCGCTGATGACCGCCGCCACCCTTGCCGCGACGCAGCAGGAGGCAACCGGCGATCTGATTGCGGCGGAGCAGCTGTTAATAGAGCAGGGGGTACTGATTCCGTTTGCGTACCAAACAAGCTTTTACGCCATCTCAAAGAATGCAAACGATATCGTCATATCGCCGTTTGGGGGCGGTTTGTTCTTTAAATATGCAACCATCGCTGCAAAATAGATTTGAAATAGACAAAAATTAGGGCGAGAGTACCGCATTTAACACAAAAATAGGACACAATAGAGGTGCTGCTTGCATATAGGCGCAAAAAAATGTAAAAACACAGGCAAAGCCCCTTGAAAACAGTGCTTGTTTGTACTACAATATAGAACGGTTAGATTGTTTATACTTTAACAACAATATCAAGTGTCGGGTTCATCGCCGGCACAATAGATGAAAGGATGACTTGCTTACAATGAGCCTGCTGAACAAAAAGACCGTTGACGACATCAATTTTGGCGGTAAACGCGTGCTGGTGCGCTGCGACTTTAACGTACCTCTCAAGGAGGGCGTTATCACCAACGACAACCGTATTGTAGCTGCGCTGCCCACCATTAAAAAGCTGATTGCAGACGGCGCAAAGGTAATCCTCTGCTCACATCTCGGCAAGCCCAAGAACGGTCCGGAGGAGAAGTTCTCCCTTGCACCGGTTGCAAAGCGCCTTTCGGAACTGCTTGGTAAGGATGTTGTATTTGCAAACGACGACAACGTAGTTGGCGAAAACGCCAAAAACGCGGTAGCCGCCATGAATAACGGCGACGTCGTACTGCTGCAGAACACCCGTTTTAGAAAAGAAGAGACTAAGAACCTTCCCGAGTTTAGCAAAGACCTCGCCTCCCTGGCGGATGCGTATGTGGACGATGCGTTTGGCTCCGCGCACAGAGCACACTGCTCTACCGCGGGCGTGACCGATTATATTAAAGAGACTGCCGTTGGCTACCTGATGGGCAAAGAGATCGACTTCCTCGGCAACGCCGTAGAAACCCCCAAGCGTCCGTTTGTGGCTATTTTGGGCGGCGCAAAGGTTGCCGACAAGCTGGGTGTTATCGACAACCTGCTTACCAAGGTTGATGTTTTAATCATCGGCGGTGGCATGGCGTACACCTTCCTTAAGGCGAAGGGTCTTAGCGTCGGTAAGTCACTGGTTGACGAAGAAAAGCTTGAGTACTGCAAAGACATGATAAAAAAGGCGGAGGAAAAGGGCGTTAAGCTGCTTTTACCCGTAGATACCAAGGCGGTAGAGAGCTTCCCTGATCCCATTGACGCGAAGATAGAATACGTTGTTACCAACGGCACAGGACTGCCGGAGAACCTGATGGGTCTTGACATCGGCCCCGATACCGAGAAGCTGTTTGCCGATGCCGTAAAGGGCGCAAAGACTGTTGTTTGGAACGGACCGATGGGCGTGTTTGAGAACCCCGTTCTCGCGAGCGGAACCAAGGCGGTTGCCGAGGCGCTTGCAAACACCGACGCAGTTACCATCATCGGTGGCGGCGACAGCGCGGCGGCTATCATCCAGTTCGGCTATGCGGATAAGGTCAGCCACATCTCCACCGGCGGCGGCGCGTCGCTCGAGTACCTCGAGGGCAAGGGTCTGCCCGGCATCGACGTTATCGCAGATAAGTAAATCGTAACCATATAAAGGGCAGGCGAAATGCCTGCCCTTATCCAGTAATACACAAGGCAGAGGTGAGAGGGCAGACAAACAACCGTCCTTTGCCCTTGCCTTTTGTTTTTGCTTTTTGGAAGACCTTTACCTTATCGCAAGTACAGACAGCGGAGGGAACTCTATGAGAAGAAACTACATCGACAACCTGCGCACATTCGCTATTTTTCTGCTGTTTTTTTATCATACCGCGATGATGTTTAATTCGTTTGAGTCGTTTTATGTATATTCCCATTCGGTAAAGGTGCTTAATGCGTTTCTTATCGTGGCATGGCCGTGGTTTATGCCGTTGCTGTTTGTGCTGGCGGGCGTGTCGAGTGCCTATGCGCTAAACAAGCGCACGGCGGGGCAGTATATAAACGAGCGAGTACGCAAGCTGCTTGTGCCGCTTTTGTCGGGCGTTTTGCTGCTTGTACCCATGCAGACCTACTTCGCCGAGCGGTTTCACAACGGGTATACCGGCGGCTATCTTGCGCAGTATGTCCTGTTCTTTACAAAGCCCACCGACCTGACGGGCTACCACGGCGGCTTTACACCGGCACAGCTGTGGTTTGTTTTATACCTGTTTGTGATTTCGTTACTTGCGCTGCCGCTGATGCTTTGGTACAATAAACGAGAAACGAAGATTGACGCAAACAAGCTGACATTGCCCCTTCTTCTTCCTGTGTTTTTGATCCCCCTTTTGATGGCACTAATCTTAAACATCGGCGGCAAGAGCGTAGGCGAGTACTTTGCTTATTTTATGCTCGGCTTTCTGGTGCTTTCGCGCGACGAGGTGATAGAGCGTTTGCGGCGCAATCGATGGATTTTGCTCGGGTTGTCTGTACTTCTGCTTGGCACACTGTGCTATCTATCTTTGACCGTTGGGTTTTCCCTTGCGACCGATATTTTGATGCGTGCGGCGGGATGGGTCTCGGTGCTTGCGCTGATGGGCGGTGCAAAACAGTGGTTTGACTACACGGGCAAGACGTTAACCTACTTAGCGGGCGCGTCGTTTGTGGTGTATGTGTTCCACCAGTCGTGGCTGGTGGCGGCTGGCTACTATGCGCTTAGGGTCACCCATAACGCGGCGGTTGTGTGCGCGATGGTGATTCCCGCAAGTATTTTGCTGAGTATCGCGTCTTATGAGGTTGTAAAACGCATCCCTGTTACCCGATGGATGTTCGGGCTGGGAGGCTTTCATAAAGGTTCAAAACAAAAAGAAATAAAAGGAGAAATTACACTATGAATCCTTCTCTTCGCAAAACCGTTATTGCAGGAAACTGGAAGATGAATAAAACCCGCGCCGAGGCTAAGACCCTGCTTGCAGAGATTGCGCCTGTTGTAAAGGATGCTGTTTGTGACGTAGTTGTATGCGTGCCCTACACAAACCTTGAAACCGCGCTGGAGGCGACTAAGGGAACCAACGTAAAGGTCGGCGCGCAGAACTGCCATTGGGCAAAGAGCGGCGCGTTTACCGCGGAGATCTCCGCGGATATGCTTGCCGAGATGGGCGTACAATATGTTATTATCGGGCATTCCGAGCGTCGCCAGTATTTTGGCGAGACCGATGTGACCGTAAACATGCGTGTTCGCGCGGCGCTAGATGCCGGGCTTACCGTAATTCTGTGCGTGGGCGAGCTGCTCGAGCAGCGCGAGCAGGGCATTACCAGCGAGGTTGTTGCGCTGCAGACCAAGGTTGCGCTGGGCGGCGTGAGCGAGTCGGAGCTGAAAAACATCATCATCGCCTACGAGCCGGTATGGGCAATTGGCACCGGCAGAACTGCGACCTCCGAGCAGGCAAACGAAGTAAACCACACCATCCGTCAGGTTATCGCCTCCCTGTATGGCAAGAATGCGGCAGACGCGCTCACCGTGCAGTACGGCGGCTCGATGAATGCGGCTAACGCAAAGGAGCTGCTTGGTATGGAGGATGTGGACGGCGGACTAATCGGCGGCGCATCGCTCAAAGCAGAAGATTTTGCCACCATAATTGCTGCCGCAAAGCAGTAATAACGGCAGAGTACGGACAACACACGCACCCTCACGTACGGCATATCAGGAAAGGGATGAAACGGATGAAAAAACCACTGGCTTTAATTATTCTCGACGGCTTTGGCATTAACAACAGCGATTACGGCAACGCCATCCATTCGGCGAAAAAGCCTTATATCAATAACATGCTTGCTAATAATCCCGTAACGCAGATCGGTGCTTCGGGCATGGATGTGGGTCTGCCCGACGGACAGATGGGCAACAGCGAGGTTGGGCATACCAACATCGGCGCGGGGCGTATTGTGTACCAGGAGCTTACCCGCATTACAAAATCGATTGCCGACGGAGACTTTTATGAAAACGAGGCGTTAATCGCCGCGTGTAAGAACAGCAAGCAAAACGGCTCGGCACTGCACCTAATCGGTCTTGTTTCGGACGGCGGCGTGCACAGCCACAACACCCACCTGTATGCCCTGCTCGAGCTTGCAAAGCAGCAGGGTGTTCAGGATGTATACGTGCATTGCCTGACCGACGGACGCGATGTCCCCCCCAACTCCGGCGCGCAGTTTATTAATGAGATAGAGGCGGAGATGGCGCGCATTGGCGTAGGAAAGATTGCAACCATCATCGGTCGCTACTATGGTATGGACCGCGACAACCGCTGGGAGCGGGTAGAAAAGGCATACGCTGCCATTGCGTACGGCGAGGGTGTGGTAAACCACAACGCCGTAGATGCCGTCAACCGCTCGTACTCCGACGGTATTACCGACGAGTTTATTGCCCCCGTTGTGGTGACCGAGGGCGCACAGCTTAAAAGCGAAGACAGCGTCATCTTCTTTAATTTCCGCCCCGACCGCGCGCGTGAGATTGCAAGAACCATCGTCGATCCCGACTTTACGGGCTTTGAGCGCAAAACAGGTTTCTTAAAGCCCTACTTTGTGTGCATGACCCAGTACGATAAGACCATGCCCAACGTCACCGTAGCGTTCTCTCCCCAGTCGCTTGCCAACACCTTCGGCGAGTACCTTTCGCAAAATGGCATCTCGCAGCTGCGTATTGCCGAGACCGAGAAGTACCCCCACGTCACCTTCTTCTTTAACGGCGGCGTAGAGACGGTGTACGAAGGCGAAAACCGCGTGTTAATCCCTTCGCCCAAGGTTGCCACCTACGATATGCAGCCCGAGATGAGCGCGTATCTTGTGACCGACGCGGTGGTGGAGCGCATTGAAAAAGGGCTTGACGATGTGATTATCCTTAACTATGCAAACTGCGACATGGTCGGGCACACCGGCGTATTTGACGCAGCGGTGAAGGCGGTAGAGGCGGTAAACGCCTGCCTTGCACGCACGGTGGAAGCGATTCTCGCCAAGGGCGGCATTGCACTGATTACCGCAGACCACGGCAACGCCGACCAGATGTACGAGCCGGACGGTTCGCCGTTTACCGCGCACACTACGAACCCCGTACCGTTTGCGGTGGTAGGGCTTGACTGCAAGCTGCGCTCGGGCGGCAGACTCTGCGATATCGCACCGACGATGCTCGACATCCTCGGTCTTAAAAAACCTGCAGAGATGACCGGTGAGTCGCTGATAGAAAAATAACTACCCTCAGCTTGCACACCAGATTGTTGCAAGTATATTGTGGACAAACCGCACATATAATAATACCGAGCCACCCAAATGAGTATGGTGGCTCGGTTTCTTGTTTGTTATGCTTAGGCTAGGCAAATATAAATAAACTGATAATTTTTAGGTTTGCCGACGGGCGCACTTGTAAACGGGGCAGAATAACGGTATAATAAGTACAAGTTAGTAAAAATCGGACATAATCAACACTAAAATCAGACAGGTGGAGGGAAAACATATGAAGACCAGTTCCATTTTTGCAATCATCGGCTTTGTTGTTGTGCTTGCGGGTATTGCTGCGGCAGTGTATTATTTCTTTAATAAAAGGGGCGGAATTTGCTGCTGCTCGGACGATGACGAAGATGTAATCATTGTAGACAGCACCGACGATCTCGGCGATTTTACCGATGTCAGTGACTCCATCTCGGATTCTGACTCGGGTTCGGATGAGCAATAAGCGCACGGGGCGCTTACGGCAGACCAAAAACGGGCTGTGATATCCCCTTTTGTTTAAGGGGGATATGGCAGCCTTTTGTGTTTATCCTTATAATGCAACTATTTTTATGGCTCTCTTTAGAGACGGCCGGAAAGGCAAAGACATAACTGCTTATGATGTATGAAAACCTTGAAAAACCCCAGCGTGCCGCCCTTGCTGCGCTTGATACCGGAGAATACGATGTAGAGGTGTCACTTGCCGAGCTATCCGAGCTTGCCAAAACGGCGGGCGCCAAGGTGCTCGTGAGCATTGTACAAAAGCGCGACGCGCCCGACAAAGCGACCTGCCTTGGAACAGGTAGGCTCAAAGAGCTTGCGGATTACTGCAAGGAAAACGAGGCAGACCTTGTGATTTTTGACCGTGAGCTTTCCGCAACCCAAATTCGCAATATCGAGGAGATTGTGGCGGTGCGTGTTATTGACCGCACCATGCTAATCCTTGACATCTTTGCTCAGCGCGCGGTCTCTAGCGAGGGTAAGCTTCAGGTGGAGCTTGCGCAGATGCGCTACCGCCTGCCACGACTGGCGGGGCTTGGCACAGAGCTGTCGCGTCTGGGCGGCGGCATCGGCACGCGCGGTCCGGGCGAATCAAAGCTGGAGAGCGACCGCAGGCACATCCGCAGGCGAATTACCGCGCTGGAGGAAGAGCTAAAGGAGCTTGCCCGCAAGCGGCAGGACCTACGCAAGCGCAGAAAGAAAAACGGCGTGCTCACCGCCGCCATAGTCGGCTATACCAATGTGGGCAAATCAACGCTGCTCAACACCCTGACCGACGCGGGGGTGCTGGCGGAGGATAAGCTGTTTGCCACCCTTGACCCGACGGCGCGCGCCATTAAACTGCACGACGGCAGAACGGTGGTGCTCATCGATACGGTTGGGCTAATTCGCCGTCTGCCGCATATGCTCGTGGAGGCATTTCACTCCACACTTGAGGAAGCAGCGGGCGCGGATGTGATACTAAACGTGCGTGACGCAACCAGCGAGGAGGCGTTCTCGCAGCTTGAGGTTACAAAGGAGCTGCTCAGCGAGCTGGGCGCTTCGGATATTCCGATTTTGACCGTGTGCAACAAGTGCGACGAGGTATACGATGTGCTGCCCGAGCCCCAGGGGGGTAAGGTGTACATCTCGGCTAAAACGGGGCAGGGTCTCGATGTGATGCTGCTAGAGATGGCGAAGATTCTGCGTGAGACCACCCGACGCATGCGGCTGATACTGCCCTACGCAGAGGCGGCACTTGCCGCGCAGGTGCGCGATGAAGGCAAGCTGCTTGAGGAACAGTACACCGAAAACGGGCTGTTTCTCGACGCCATCATCGACACCGAGACGCGCCTGTACCGCACCCTTGCCCCATATGAGCAGGCGGATGCTGCGCCACAGGAGTAAACACAGACCGGATGCTGCGCTATATTTAACAGGGGGAATACAGCATGCTAGACATCATACTATCCCGCAGAAGCATACGACGCTATACCGCCCAGCCTGTAGCCCCCGCGCTAATAGAGCAGATTCTGCGCGCGGGCATGGCGGCACCGAGTGCGCGTAACGGTCAGCCGTGGCATTTTGTAGTGGTAACCGACCGCGCGATGCTCGACGCCATACCGACCATACACCCCTACGCGGGTATGGTGCGCGAGGCGGCGTTTGCCATCGTGGTGTGCGGAGAAAACGTGGGTGAAGTAGAGGGCTACTGGGTACAGGACTGCTCCGCCGCCACCGAAAATATGCTGCTTGCGGCGCACTGTCTGGGACTTGGCGGGGTATGGCTGGGTGTTTACCCGCGCCCCGAGCGCGTGGAGCCTGTTAAAACGCTGTTTGCCCTGCCCGAGCATATCTCGCCCTTGTGTATTCTGCCGTTTGGCTACCCCGCGGAGCACAAGGAGCCGTCAAACCGATATGACCCAACGCGCGTGCACCAAAACCGTTGGTAGACAACAGCCCACAGATTAAATATTGATACAAGTAAATATAACCGCAAAGCGGGAGTTCCCATGGCACAACCATGGTAACTCCCGCTTTTTGAATGATTGATGGTGTTTTTCGCGACGGCTAACCTTTGAGCGCCTGCACCGCCTTTTCGAGCGATGCGGTGTCCTCAATGTTGTACGCAGCGCTGCCGCGAAGCGTTTTCTTTACAAAGCCGGTGAGCGTCTTGCCGGGGCCTAGCTCCAGATACGCGTCGATGCCGTCTGCTGCCATCGCACTAAGCTCGTCGGTAAAGCGCACGGGGGAGACGAGGTGTGCGGTAAGGTATGCGGAAAGGTCGCCAAGCTCAGCCACGCGCGCCCCCGTCACATTAGAATAAAAGGCGGTCTTCGGCTGACAATAGGATAAACCGCTAAGAAAGGAAGAAAACTCCTTCGCGGCACCTTCCATCAACTTTGAATGAAACGCCGCGCTGACATTTAGGCGTATCACCCTTGCGCCCATGCCCGAGAGCGTGTCCGCTGCTGTGTGAGCGGCGGGCTCCTCACCGGCGATGACGGTCTGCGCGGTGCTGTTAAAGTTTACGGGCAGAACATAGCCGTCGGTTTGTTCGCACACGGAGGAGATCTCGTCGGCGGTGCTGCCGATTACCGCGTACATCGCGCCGCCCGCGGTATCCGCCGCACTTTGCATCGCCCGTGCGCGCACGTCGATGATGCGAAAGCCGGTTTTTGCGTCAAACACGCCGCATGCCGTTAGTGCCGCGTATTCGCCTAGCGAATGCCCCGCACAGGCGGAAGGCGCAATGCCGTGTTCCTGCGCCGCCGCAAGAGACGCAAGCGACATCGCATAGATTAGTGGCTGCGCCACGGCGGTTCTTGCAATCTCAGCCTCGCTTCCTTCAAACGATAACGCTGCAAGGTCGTAGCCCAGCACCTCGTTTGCGGTTTTGTACAGCGCGCGTACGCTGGGGTACGCGTCATACAGGTCGCGTCCCATGCCGGGGTACTGCGCGCCCTGACCCGAGAACAAAAAGGCAATTTTCATAGTTATAACTCCTTAATACTAGAGATGATACCCAAGTTAAATGAATAAAATATTAACTTATTGAACAAAAAATGAACTAAGTGTCGAAAAGTTATGAATTGCAGCCGGTAGTTTAACAGTTCATTCATTGACTTTGCGGGGTATCCTCACTAAAATTGGGGTATCATAATGGCAAAAAGCAGTGGGAATGGTTTGCTTTATACCGACGCAACCACGCAGTTGCGGCGGCTTCGTAAACGTTATAACACAGATTGCACCCCGCTGGCAAGCAAAAAAATAGCGCGGATTCATTTTGAGCAGATACCCATCACCTACGCCAAAACGGATCCTTAATCAGGAAGGAAGCTCGCTTATGATAAACAACTGCGGCATACGCATTCTGGGTACGGGAAGCTTTACCCCCTCAATCACGGTGCACAACGAAGACTTTACCCGCATTGTGGACACCTCGGACGAATGGATAACCAAACGAACCGGAATGCAGACCAGATATCTATCGGCAGGCGAGCCCACTTGGTATCTCGGGGTACAGGCGGCCAAGGCGGCGCTTCGGGATGCAAAGCTAGATGCACAGGCCATCGACCTCGTGCTGTTCACCACGGTTACCCCCGATTTCTACACCCCTTCAATGTCCTGCATCGCTGCCAGAGAGCTTGGCATAAAGGATGCGGCATGCACCGACCTAAACAGCGCCTGCACCGGCTTTATCTATGCACTGGATGTCGCTTGGCGTTACCTTTCCACAGGCGGTGCCCAAAACGTGCTCATTATCTCGTCAGAGAGGCTTTCCGCAATTACCGACTACACCGACCGCGCCACCTGCGTATTGTTTGGCGACGGGGCGGGGGCGTGTGTGGTAACCAAACACAGCTCATTATTCTCCTCCTTTCTTTCTTCCGACAGCGCGGGGGCAAACCTTTTGTTTGCCCGTGCGCGTCGGCAGAGCCATCCGTTTTGCAATGAGCACAACGAGGTAGCGATACCCGATGGCTTTGGCGACAAGCCCGAAAAGTTTTGTATGGATGGCAAGGAGGTCTATAAATTCGCAACCCGTGTGATGCCCGAATCGGTGGAAACGGTATGCGCAAACGCAAATCTTACAGTAGACCAGCTTGACATGATTGTGCCGCATCAGGCGAACATCCGCATTGTAGAAACGGCGGCGCAAAAGCTGAATATTCAAAGGGAAAAGATCTTTTGCAACGTCGAGAAGTACGGCAATACCTCAAGTGCCAGCATCCCCATCGCGCTGGATGAACTAAACCGCGATGGCAGGCTAAAGCGCGGCGACCGCGTTTGTGCCGTCGGCTTTGGCGGTGGGCTTACCTACGGTGCTGCACTATTTGAGTGGTAATGATTTATTAAGAATATAACGCTCCGTGAAAGGACCGGTGAACCAAATGATGAAAACACAGCTAACCGAGCTTTTGGGGGTACAGTACCCCATCGTTCAGGGCGGCATGGCATGGGTGGCGGATGCAAACCTTGCGTCGGCCGTCAGCAACGCGGGCGGCTTGGGTCTTGTCGCCGCCGCAAACGCACCCGTTGAGGTAGTGCGCGAGCAGATTAGAAAAACCAAGCAGATGACCGATAAGCCGTTTGGCGTAAACATTATGCTAATGTCCCCCTATGCCGCCGAGATTGCGCAGCTTGTCATCGACGAGGGCGTAAAGGTGGTGACCACCGGCGCGGGCAACCCCGGTAAGTACATGGAGGCATGGAAGGCGGCGGGCATCGTGGTCATCCCGGTTATCCCGTCCGTAGGGCTTGCCAAGCGCATGGAGCGCGCGGGTGCCGATGCCGTGGTTGCAGAGGGCTGTGAGTCAGGCGGGCACATCGGCGAGATGACCACCATGGCGTTGCTGCCACAGGTATGCGACGCGGTGGACATTCCCGTAATCGCTGCGGGCGGCATTGCAGATGGGCGCGGTCTTGCGGCAGCGCTGATTTTAGGCGCGCAGGGCGCGCAGATTGGAACGGTGCTGCTTGCCACAGACGAGTGCAACATCCATCAAAACTACAAAAACATGGTGGTAGAGGCAAAGGACACCGATACCGCTGTAACGGGCAGGGCGGTCGGCAGACCGGCGCGTGCCGTGAAGAACCGCTTTACCCGCCGCATCAACGACCTAGAGAAAACGGGCGTTACGGCGGATGAGCTGGAGGAAGCGATGGTCGGCTCGCTGCGCAAGGCGGCAATGGAGGGCGACACCGAAAACGGCGCGTTTATGGCGGGGCAGATCTCGGGCATGGTGTGCGCGGTGCGTCCCGTTAAGGATGTCATCACCGGCATCTGCGACGGGGCCGAGGGGTATATCAAGCACAGTGAGGGATTGAGGGGTGTCAGCTTTGGGTAAGACAGCGATGGTAACAGGCGCAAACCGCGGCATCGGTGCCGCTGTATCGGTTTATCTTGCAAGCAAGGGCTACGATATCGCGTTAATCTGCCGCTCCCAAGCAAGTGCCGAGGGCGATGGGGAGAAGGTTGCCGGGCAGTGCAGGGCGCACGGCGTAACCGCTACGTGCTTTGTGTGTGATGTTTCTGATTTTACTGCGTGTGCCGAGACGGTAAACGCCGTAAAGGAACACTTTGGCTCGGTGGACGTACTGGTTAACAACGCGGGTATTACGCGCGACGGACTGCTTGTGCGCATGAAGGAAGAGCAGTTTGACGAGGTGATTGCCGCAAACCTCAAGGGAGCGTTTAACATGCTGCGCCATGTGGGTGCAGTGATGATGAAGCAGAAGAGCGGACGCATCGTGAACGTATCCTCGGTGGCGGGGCTGTACGGCAACGCGGGGCAGGTGAACTACTCGGCGAGCAAGGCGGGGCTTATCGGCATGACGATGTCCGCCGCAAAGGAGCTTGCACCCAGAGGCATTACCGTAAACGCGGTGGCGCCAGGCTTTATCGAGACCGATATGACCGACGCGCTGCCCGAAAGCATAAAGGAAAAGGTGCTTACCGCAATTCCAATGGCGCGATACGGCAAGCCGGAAGAGGTCGCCTCGGTCATCGCATTCTTGGCGTCGGATGAGGCATCCTACGTGACGGGTCAGGTGCTTGCCATAGACGGCGCACTGATGATGTAATAAAAAACTCCACGATAAAACAAGGGGGAATCACCGATGAAGCGTGTGGTCATTACCGGCATTGGGGCGCTTACCTCACTGGGCAAGGATACCGACGCGTTCTGGCAGAGCATCAAGGCAGGCAGGCACGGCATATCCGCCATAGAGGGGTTTGACACCACGGGCTATGAGGCAACGCTTGCCGCAGAGATAAAGGATTTTGACCCCGTCGCATACGGTATAGAGAAAAAAGAGGCGCGGCGTATGGATCGCTACTGCCAGTTTGCCATGGCGGCAACCGGCATGGCCATTGCCGACTGCGGCACAGAATTTGCGAATGACGACCCCTTTCGCATCGGGGTAATCGTCAGCTCGGGCATCGGCGGCATGCAGACCAACAGCGACGAGAATAAAAAGCTGTTTGAAAAGGGCCCCAAGCGCATCTCTCCGTTTTATGTACCCATGATTATCGCCAATATGGCGTCGGGCATGATATCGATGCGATACGGGTTTAAGGGCAGCTCCACCTGTATCGTCACTGCGTGCGCCACGAGCACCGATTCGCTGGGCGCGGCGTTTCGCTCCATCAAGCACGGCTACCACGATGTGATGATAGCAGGCGGCGCGGAGGCGGCAATCATCCCGATATCGATCGCGGGCTTTTCGAACATGATGGCGCTTTCCACCGCAAAAGACCCCGACCGCGCGTCCATTCCCTTTGATAAGCAGCGCGACGGCTTTATTATGGGCGACGGCGCGGGTGTGCTTATACTCGAGGAGCTGGAGCACGCCAAGGCGCGCGGCGCAAAGATTTACGCCGAGATAACGGGCTATGGCTCCACGAACGACGCGCACCATATCACAAGCCCCGACCCCGACGGCGAGGGCGCCGCGCAGGCAATGCGCTTTGCCATGCAGGAGAGCGGGCTTACCCCAAAAGATATCGGCTACATCAACGCCCATGGCACCTCGACCCCCTTAAACGATAAGTTTGAGACCGCCGCCATTAAAAAGGCGCTGGGTGAGGACGCCTACACCACCCCAATTAGCTCCACCAAAAGCATGACGGGGCATCTGCTGGGCGGCGCGGGCGGTGTGGAGGCGATTGTGTGTGCGCTCTCGCTGCGCGACGGCATCATTCCGCCCACCGCGGGCTACCGCGAAAAGGATGAGGAGTGCGACCTAGACTATGTGACCGAGGGCGCGCGAAAGGCACATATCACAGCGGCGCTTTCCAACTCTTTGGGGTTTGGCGGGCACAACGCAACGCTCTGCCTGAAAAAGTACGACAACTCGTAATGCCATATACGCTTTAAATCGCCGAAAAATGGCGAGACGGAGGTTTTTTATGCAATCGACAAAGCCAACTATTGAGAATATCAAAGAGCTGGTCAGCCACTTTGCAAGCAGCGGGCTTGGTTCCTTTACGCTGCAGGATGGGGATTTCCTGCTGCGCCTTGAGAGCGACGCGGCTGCGGCGGCACATGGTTCGGCATCGGCAGCCACAGCACCTACGGCAGCCCAGCCACAGGACTGCGCGCCCAAGACTGCCCCGCAGCCGGAGCAGGAGCCCCCCGTACCCTGCCAACCTGAGGGCACCGTGGTTACCGCACCCGTGGTGGGCACGTTTTACCGCGCCGCATCCCCCGATAAGCCGCCGTTTGTAACGGAGGGGCAGAAGGTGAAAAAGGGCGACGTGCTGTTTATCATCGAGTCGATGAAGCTGATGAACGAGATTCAGAGCGAATGCGACGGCACGGTAGGCAAGATACTGGTGCAGGACGGACAGGGCGTGGAGTTTGGTCAGCCACTTCTTACGCTAATTTAGCCGCCCAAGACAATCGCATTTATCGCCCCAGGGCGGAAGGGAGGCAGCTATGCCGCTGTTAAACAAGGAACAGATTATGGAGATTATCCCCCACCGCGACCCGTTCCTGCTCATCGACGAGGTAGAGGAGCTGGAGCCGGGTGTACGCGCCGTTGCAATCAAGCACATTAAGCCGGACGAGGATTGGTTTCGCGGGCATTTTCCCGGTCACCCCGTGGTGCCGGGTGTATTAATTGTTGAGATGCTGGCGCAGGCGGGTGCCGTGTGTGCGCTGTCGCTGCCCGAAAACCGCGGGAGAATCGGACTGTTTGCGGGTATTGACGGGCTTAAGTTTCGCCGTCAGGTGCTGCCGGGCGACACGATTCGGCTCGAGGTGGAGATGATTAAGCTGCGCACTCAGGCGGGTGTGTGTAAGGCTTTTGCCACCGTTAACGGGGAACGTGCCGTCAGCGGTGAGCTGACATTTATGTTCTCTAAGTGAAAACTCGGCACAACAAGCCGGAAAGGCATGGTCATACAGATGTTTGAGAAGGTGCTTATCGCAAACCGCGGCGAGATTGCCGTTCGTATCATTCGCGCCTGCAGGGAGCTTGGTATCCGCACCGTGGCGGTGTTTTCGCAGCCCGACCGCAGCGCGTTGCACGCAAAGATAGCCGATGAGGCGGTGTGCATCGGTCCCGCCGCAACCAAGGACAGCTACCTAAGCACCAAGGCGATCCTCGCGGCATGCGAGCTGACAGGTGCCGACGCGGTTCACCCCGGGTTCGGGTTTTTATCCGAGAATGCGGCGTTTGCGCGGTTGTGCGAAATTTGCGGCGTAGCGTTTGTGGGGCCTACCCCCGACGCGATGGAGCGCATGGGCGATAAATCCCGCGCAAAGGAAACGATGATACAGGCGGGTGTGCCGGTTATCCCCGGCTCGGCGGGTGCGGTAAAAACCCTAGATGAGGCACGTGCGGCGGCTGCGCTTACGGGCTACCCGCTTTTGATTAAGGCGGCGGCGGGCGGCGGCGGACGCGGCATACGACGGGTAAACAGCGAGTGTGAGCTTGAGGCGCAGATGACGGCGGCGGCAAACGAGGCAAAGCTGTTTTTTGGCGACGACGCGGTGTACATCGAAAAGCTGCTGATTAACCCAAGACATATCGAGATACAGATTTTAGCCGACCATTACGGCAACTGCATTTATCTTGGCGAGCGCGACTGCTCACTGCAGCGGCGCAACCAGAAGATTTTAGAGGAGTCGCCCTCGCCGTCCCCCCTGATGACCCCCGAGCTGCGCAGCGCCATGGGCAACGCGGCGGTTAAAGCGGCACAGGTGGTGGGCTACCGCAACGCGGGCACCATCGAGTTTTTGGTAGACGACACGGGTGC
>JAEZVA010000025.1 GCA_023443315.1 Bacillota bacterium
ACTTCATTGTTTGTTGGTCATTCCTTTCAAAAAGTCCGCGCCAAAAGCATATGCACGGGCACCCTTTTTACTGCAAAAGGAAACCCGCGCTCCTATGTCAATCCTGCGTAAGCAGGGTTTGCGTGTCAATCTTCTCTGCGTCCGCCCACAGACGTTCTAAATCGTAGAACTTGCGAGCCTCGGGGTAGAATACATGTAGGATGACGTTGCCGTAGTCAAGGGCAATCCACTGTGCGGAGCCGTAGCCCTCTACAAACGCAGGCATAACGCCCTGCTCTTTTAGCTTAAATTCCACCTCGTCTGCAAGGCTTTTTACATGGGTGGAGTTGGTGCCGGATGCAACGACAAAGTAGTCGGTAATCACGGTAAGGTCGTGCACGCGCAAAACAGTGATGTCCTCCGCTTTTTTTGCATCTAGCACGGCGACAATCTGTTTTGTTGTTTGTTGCGGTGTCATGTAGTTGCCATTCCTCCTTTTATTGGGGTCTCAATATGGGAAGCTCCTGCGCGGGCACATCGTCGGTATAGGGACGAAAATGCTCGTTTAGCAGGTCTGCCGTTTTCTGCTTGTCAAGTGCATATACGGAGTAGCTCTGGTGGGTTACCCCACTGCCCTCGGGCAGATAGAACTCCACAGAATCAATATCAATATCCCTTACCGTACCATAATAATCCATTACCTGTGCCAGCGTGAGGTCGGTGGTGATGCTTGTGTAGTTTTGGGTCAGCACAGAAAGCATCTTGGTTCGGGACATGGAAAGCGCCGTTTGGGCGCAAGCCTTTAAAAATAACCCTTGCGCGCGCATGCGTCCGATGTCGCCATCCACATACCCCGCGCGGTAGCGCACAAACCATTCCGCCTGTTCGCCGTCTAGTACCTGCTCGCCTTTTTTAATTACCTTGGATTTGGTAAAGTAGATGCTCTGTGGGATATCCACCGCAACGCCGCCCATCGAATCAACAATCTGTCTTAGCCCTTGCAGATTAACCGTGGCGTAATGGTCAATCGGCAACGCAAAGGTGTGCTCCACTTCCTCTATCAGCGCGTCAATGTTGGTCTGCCCCGCTTTGGCGTTGCCGTAAACTGCGTTAATCTTGCCGGTTGGGTAGCGCTTAATGCCCACGTAGGTATCACGCGGTATCTGAAAGACGTTGACCGTGTTCTGCGCGGTGTCAAGGCTTGCCACCATGATGACATCGGTGAGCGTTTCGCTCTCATCCAGCCCGCACAGCAAAAAATTGACCACCTCGTCCGCCCGCGGCGGTGTGGATGACTCGCCCGAATTGTCGGGCTGTGTAACAACGCCGTTTGCGTCCCCCGCGGGTCTTTGCCGCAAAAAGCCGGTGTTTAACAGGTAGTAGCCGCCAACTAAAACCAGCAGCGTTGCCGCAAACGCGACCGAAAACAAAACAATCCTTCTATTCTTCAAAACCGAGCCCTCCCGCACGGGGCGCCGAACCTAGAGCCCGACTGCGCCGCTTAAGTTATTCCGCGGGGAGAAAACTGTTGTACGCCATTACCGTATCGATGTGGAGTGAACATTCTCTCTTAGCAAGCCCCGCAATGGAAGCGGAGAGTGCACAGAGCATTGCGCTGTCTAGGCCAAAGGCTATCCGCTCGCGGACGGTTTGCGCCGCCTTAAAGCTGCGTTCAAACGAAATCCAGTCCGCGAGATAAACAACCTGTTCCAACAAAGTACTACCCTCACGGGCCGTAGTATGGTATCTTATAGCATTTATAATTTGCTCGTCATTTATACCAATAGAGCGCACCAGCTGTGCGCCCAAAATCGAATGCCAGAGCTTTGGGGTTTTTTGCTCGACACCGTCCAAAATTATACCAGACTTCTGAACCATTTGCAACTGCTCATCCTGCGGCATCTCTTTTGCAATGTCGTGAAGCAGCCCTGCGATGTACGCCTTGTTTTCATCCGCCCCAAACAGGATGGACAGCGTCACCGCCTCCTTTGCCACACACACCGAATGCTCGTACCGCTGTGCACTCAGGCGTGCTGCAATCTCCTTTTTGTACAAAAGCACATCCGCCCGCTCGCCGCCGTAGGGGCGCACGGTGTCTATGTAACGGCAAACCGACTCGGGCAGCGACTCGTGCCTTGCACCACCCACACGCCGTAGCCCTTCGCGGATGTCGGTGGAGGATGCCGCGTATGGCTCAATGTCGACCACGCAGGTCTTTACGCCCTTTTGGGTAAGCATGTCCGCATATTCCACAAGCCGCCTGTACTCCCCCAGATTGCGCGCACCCGCGCACATGGTAGCAAGGGTAAACAGCGTCTTTGCGTCGTACCACTCCTCGAGTGTTACAAACATATCCGAGCCCATGATAAAAAACAGCTCTGCGTCGGGGAACACAGCGTTAAAATGCTGCAGGGTGTGCACCGTATAGCTTTTGGTTTCGCGCCGCAGCTCATAATCGCTGACCTCGGCATTTGGGATGCCTGCGACGGCGACGCGACACATGTTGTATCGATCCACCGCGCTTGCAAGGTCTTTTGCGTCCTTGTGCGGGGGCATATAGTCGGGGATGACAATCAGTTTGTCAAGGCAAAGCGACTGCACAAACGCTGTGGCAAGGCGCAGATGCCCCATGTGAATGGGGTTGAAGGTTCCTCCAAACAATCCAATTCGCTGCATAACGACCGTCTCCCTCCACTGATGCTAGTAGGTGATTATCGGCTTTTTGCGGTTTCTACGAAACAGTACAAAACGGGTGCCGATAACCTGAACCACCTCGCTGTTTGTGCGCTCTGCCAAAAGCTCCGCCGCCTCGCGCGCGGTATAGGGTGCGGTTTCTAGCACGCGCAGCTTTATTAGCTCCCGTGCCGTCAGCGCGTCCTCAACCTGCGTAACCAGTGCGTCCGAAATCTCGTGTTTGCCAATCTGCAATATCGTCTCTATGGGGTTTGCAAGCGCTCTAAGGCTTGCGCGTTCCTTGCTTGTAAGCATATTATATCCATGCCTTTCCGTCGTTTACAACGTTAACTTTAGTGGCTGCTTAGCTTTCTTTTAAGCTCCAACACAAACGCGGCGACCGCCTTTGCGCGGTGGCTGATGCTGTTTTTTTCGTCGTCGGTAAGCTGTGCCATTGTTTTGTCGCCCACCATAAAGATGGGGTCGTAGCCAAAGCCGTTTCCCCCCTTTGGTTCGTGTGCCAGCACCCCTTCGCAGGTGCCGTGGGTCACAATCTCGCTGCCATCCAGAAACACACAGCACACACAGCACTCGTAGCGTGCGGTGCGCTTTGCGTCAGGCACATCCGCAAGCTGCTCCAGCACCATGCGGTTTTTGACCTCATAGGGGGTATCCTCGCCTAGGTATCGAGCCGAAAGCACACCGGGCGCGCCATCCAGCGCGTCGATACAGATGCCGCTGTCGTCCGACACGGCGGGCAGACCCGAAAAGCGACAGATGGCCGACGCCTTAATGCGCGCGTTCTCCTCAAAGGTTTCGCCCGTTTCTGCAATCTCGTCGGTAAAGCCGATGTCTAGAAGGGTGAGCACCGCAATGCCCTGTGGCTCTAAAAGCTGTCTGATCTCTTTAATCTTGCCCTTATTTGAGGATGCAAATACCAGTTTCTCCATCATTATATCCATTCCTTTGCGGCCTAGCGCCGTGAAAGATTGCGGTGCGGCTTTGCCGCAGGAGTTTTCGTGCCTCGACCGCTGTATATCTCTACGCGCAAGCCCTTTACGAGCGCACGCCAAACAGCGCCTTTGCAAACGCCTCTGGGTCAAACGGCTGCAGGTCGTCAATCTGTTCGCCCACGCCGATGTATTTGACGGGGACATTAAGCTCGTTGCAGATGCCGATAACCACGCCGCCGCGCGCCGTGCCGTCAAGCTTTGTGAGCACAATGCCGGTAATGCCTGCCGCCTCTTTGAATTCACGCGCCTGGTTTAGTGCATTTTGCCCAGTGGTGGCGTCGAGCACCAGCAGCACCTCCACATCGCTGTCGGGTGCCTCGCGAGCGATGACGCGCGTAATCTTCGAAAGCTCGTCCATCAGGTTCTTCTTGTTGTGCAGGCGCCCTGCCGTGTCGCAGATAACCACATCTACACCCCGCGACTTTGCCGCCGAAACCGCGTCGAACACCACGGCGGCGGGGTCGCTGCCCTCGCTGTGGCGAATAAGCGGAACATCCGCGCGCTCTGCCCATACGGCAAGCTGGTCTATCGCCGCGGCACGGAAGGTGTCTGCCGCGCCGAGCACAACCGTTTTGCCCTGCGCCTTTAGGTTTGCCGAAAGCTTGCCGATGGTGGTGGTTTTGCCCACCCCATTTACGCCGATGACTAGAACAACCGAAGGCTTGGTGTTCATTCTAAGCTCTGTGTCGCCGCGCAGCATATCCGCAATCAGCGCCTGCAGCTCGCCCGTTATTAGCGCGGGGTCGGTAATGCCCTGTTCCTTTACGCGCTGCTTAAGACGCGTGCAGATATCCCCGGCGGTTTTTGCCCCGACGTCGGACATGATGAGAATCTCTTCGAGCTCCTCAAACAGCTCCTCGTCTATTTTTGTAAACGACTTAAACATCGCATCCATTGTTTTTGCCATCGAATCGCGGGTCTTTTTTAAGCCCCCCGCAAGCTTTTCGAACAATCCCATCTGTTTCCCTGTGCCTTTCCGTGTGTATCGGTTTAGACTATGTATTCTTCAGTCCCAGCTTGTCCTCTAGCTCGGTGACCTTGAGCTGCAACAGCTTGCTGATGCCCTCTTCCTGCATCGTGACACCGTACAGCACGTCCGCCTCCTCCATGGTACCACGGCGGTGGGTGATGGCGATAAACTGCGTTTTGTCGCACAGTCGGTGCAGGTACTGGGCGTACTTGGTGACGTTCACGTCGTCAAGCGCCGCCTCAATCTCATCAAGCAGGCAGAACGGAGCGGGGCGCACCTTAAGTATGGCAAAGTAGATGGCAATGGCGACAAACGCCTGCTCGCCGCCCGAAAGCGCGGACAGGTTCTTAATGATCTTGCCCGGCGGCTCGACGTAGATCTCGATGCCGCTCTCAAGCACATCCCCTTCGTCGGACAGCTTTAGCTGCGCACTGCCGCCGCCAAACAGCTCCACAAACACCTCGCCGAAGTTGCGGTTAATCTCCACAAAGCTTTCGGTGAATATCTCGCGCATCTTGGCGGTCAGCTCGCTGATCATGCGCAGCAGCTCGTCGCGGGATTTGGTCACGTCCTCGATCTGCTCTTTTAAGAACAGGTAGCGTTCAGACACCTCTTTGTATTCGTCGATAGCGCCCACGTTCACCGAACCGAGCGCCTTGATTTTGTTCTTAATCTCGTTTAAGGTGCGCTGCGCGGTCGGAATGCTTGGTATCTCTTGAGCGATTGCCGCCGCCTCAGTTTTGGTCAGCTCGTACTCATCCCACAGCTTGGTTATTACCGAGTCGTATTCGCTTTGCGCCGACAGCTTACGCTCCTCCAGCCGCGCCATCTCCTTGCTAATCTCCTCGCGGCGAGACAGTATGCCGCGCTCGGCACTGCGGCGCTCGTTCGCCTCTTTCTCGAGCTGCATGCGCTGTGCGGCAAGCGCCGCAATCTCTTGCTCAACAGCGGCGGAGCCAGCGGCGAGCGTCTCCTTGGAACAAAGTATCTCCTGTGTATTTTCGTTTATTCCTGCAATCTCTGCCTCGAGCGCCTCTATCTCGGCAAGTAGCGACTGGCTCTTGCCGCTCTCGCTGTCTCTACGCTGCGAAAGCTCCTGCGCCGATTGTGCAAGCCCTTCCGCCTCCTTGGTCAGCGACAACACGCTCATCTTCAGCTCGGATATCTCGTCGGTAAGCGCGTGGCGCTTTTCGCGCAGCTCGTCCCTTTTTTGGGCGGTCTGCCCCATCTGCTCCTCAAGCTCTATCATCTGCGCTGTACTTTCGGCAAACGTACTGCGCGCGGTCTCAAGCTCGGTCGTAAGCTCCCGCTCACGCTCACTTGCGTGGGCAAGCTCGTTTGTCGCCTCGGTTATTGCACGGGTAAGCTCTGTAATATTGCGCTCGCAGAGCGTGCGTTGTAGCTGTGCGTTCTGGCGATCCTCCTGCATGGTCTCCAGCGCGCTTTTGGCGGCAAGGTAGTCCGCCTCTATGCCCGCTATCTCGGTTTTAAGCGTGTTGTGCGCGGCGTTTGCCTCGGCAAGCTTTGCCTCAAAGACCGCTGCCTGTTCCCGCAGACGGGCAATATCGCCGCGCCGGCTGAGAAGCCCTGCGCTCTTTACCGCCGAGCCGCCCGTAAGCGAGCCGCCCGCGTTAACCACCTGTCCGTCCAGCGTAACCACGCGGAAGCGGTAGGCGTTTGCCTTTGCCATGTTCACCGCGTTATCCAGGGTGTCGCACACGGCAATTCTGCCAAGCAGCGACTGTACAATGCCATCGTACTGCGCATCAAACGACACAAGCGAACTCGCAACACCGATATAGCCCGCCTGACCCTGTAAGGGGCGTTCGTCGAGCGCCGCCCCCTTGATGGTAGATACAGGCAGGAAGGTTGCCCGTCCCGCGTTCTCGTTTTTAAGCTGCGCAATGGCGCGTTTTGCCGCCGTCTCATCCTCCACGACAATGTTTTGCAGCGAGAATGACAGCGCTGTCTCTATGGCGGTTGTATACTGCTGCGGTACCTCAATAAGGCTGGATACCGGACCCAATATACCACGCAGCGTACCGTGGCTTGCCATGCGCATCACCGTTTTTACGCTTTGGGCAAAGCCCTCCATGCTGCGTTCAAGATCCTCCAGCAGGCGGGCGTTCTGGTGCTTTTCTTTGATGCGCAGGTCAAGGGCAGACACCTCTTTTGCACTCTGCTCAAGTCTCTCCTTGCGCTTTTCGAGCTTAAACGCATAGCCTTTTACGGTGTTTGTTTCCGCTTCAATCTTTTCATCGAGCTCTGCGGCAAACGCGGCGGCCTCGGCACGCTCTCGTTCGCTCTGCTCACAGTCCTGCTGCTTTGTCTGTAGCTGCTCGCTGAGGCGGGTGCGCCGCTGCGAAAGCTCCTCAAGCGCCGAAAGGGCAGAGAGCTCCCCCACCTTGCTCTGGGATATGGCAGCTGTAAGTTGCGCCATGCGGCGGTTTACCGCCTCTAAGCTTTCGCTGTGGCGCGCGCTGTCGCTTAAAAACTCCTCAAGGGTGCGCTCACTCTCGGCGCACTGTGCTTTGAGCTGCTCTATCTGGGCACATTTTTCGGCGTGCAACGCCATGCGCTCGTCTATCTGCTGCGCGATGTCGCTGACGGCAATGCTGTTTGCCTCAATCTCACGGCGCACGCGCTCGATACCTTCGGTTTTATGGTGCACGTCGTTGCGCAACACCGCAATCTGTGCCTCAAGCCTTGTCAGCTCCTCATCCAGACCGCTTCGCTGGGCGCGCTTTTGCTCCATCTGCACCGCACACTGCTGCGACCGCGCAAATATCGAGTTGATATCCGCCTCCATGGCGGTAAGCTCCTCATCCACCTCGTCGCACGCGGTTTTGCACACCATAACGCGGTTTTCCTGCTCGCGCAGGGCTTCACGCGCCTTTTCTAGCGAGCGGATGTACAGCGAAACCTCAAGCTGCTTCTTCTCCTGGGACAGCACCAAAAACGCCTGTGCCTTTTCGGACTGGACACGCAGGGGCTCTACCCTGTCCTCCAGCTCGGTTAGGATATCGAGTAGGCGCACCAGATTCTCCTGCGTCTGGTCGAGCTTTCGCTCCGCCTCGTTCTTGCGGTAGCGGTATTTGGAGATGCCAGACGCTTCTTCGAATATCTCGCGTCGCTCGCCGCTTTTTGCGCCGACAATCTCGGCAATACGCCCCTGCCCGATAATCGAGTAGCCGTCTCTGCCAAGGCCGGTGTCCATAAACAGCTCGTAGATGTCGCGCAGGCGAACGGAATTGCCGTTAATGCGGTACTCGCTTTCACCCGATCGGTACAGCTTGCGGGTGATGGTGACCTCGTCCGTATCCACGGGTAGGGAACGGGCAGAGTTGTCGACCGTCAGCGTCACCTGCGCAAAGCCGACCGGCCCACGCCGCTTGGTGCCGCCGAAGATGATGTCCTCCATGCGGTTGCCACGCAGCGTTTTGGTGGACTGCTCGCCCATAACCCAGCGCACCGCGTCGCTGATGTTACTTTTGCCGCTTCCGTTTGGCCCCACTACGGCGGTAATGCCGCCCCCGAACGCAAGGCGCGTTTTATCGGGGAACGATTTAAAGCCCTGTATTTCAAGGAATTTGAGTAACAATGCCACACATCCTTTATGCAAGTGGTTATGGAGTCGTTACCGCCCCGCGCGCCGTGATAAGCGCGGTAAGGGGAAGCGACGCGTCGGTAGCTACAGTTAAATTATAGTGCATACCAGAAAGGATTTCCACATTTATTTTGCGCTGCCCCAATAGCTTAGAAAGGTTTTTAGGGTGAATTTTTACCGAAATATCCCCCGGGGGGATGTGTTGCTCCTTAATCTGCGCCTTGATACGGTCAAGCAGGATACGTGACTGGCACAGTTCTCGAAACGCGGGGTGAAAGGGTCCTGCCACCATACCGCTTTGCAGCTCAGCCGCCGCGTGCAATCCAACACGGATGACCTTTACACCATGCTCCTCGAACAAAACAAGACACTGCGCGCACTGCTCCACCGCTTCGTCAAGGGAAAGCGGGCGGTAACGCCCCTCGCGGTATAGCCGCTCAAGCGCCGTGCCCTCCATCACAATGGTGGGATAGATGCGCACCGTGTCTGGTCGTATCTCGCAAAATCTTTGCGCGGTAGCAAGGGCCTTTTCCCACGTGTCGCCGTACAGACCCGTCATCATCTGCAGCCCCAGCGAAAACCCGTGCCTGCGAATCAGCTCCGAAGCGCGCAGCACGTCACCTGCCGTATGCCCGCGCTCGTTAAGGCGCAGCACCTCGTCGTCCATACTCTGCGCTCCCAGTTCTATGGCGGTAACGCCGTACCGCTTCAGCAGCGAAAGCACCTCATCATTAACCGCATCGGGGCGGGTGGAGCAGCGGATGCCCATAAAGCCCATCTGCGTTACACAGGCGTATGCCTCGGTTAACAGCGACAGCATATACGCACGGTCTATGGCGGTAAAGCTGCCGCCGAAAAAGGCAATCTCCGCATCCTTAACCC
>JAEZVA010000033.1 GCA_023443315.1 Bacillota bacterium
TTTGGGTTATCATATATAGCCGGTGTTTATTACGATGAGGTTCCACCTGTTCCCATTCCGAACACAGAAGTTAAGCTCATCCGTGCCGACAATACTTGGCGGGCAGCTGCCCGGGAAGATAGGTCGATGCCGGCACAAAAAAACAGTCTGCTGATGCAGGCTGTTTTTTTGATATCTAAATTTCGGTCAGGCTTTTGTGTCAGACTCCGTTAGTTCTTTTTGAACGTATTTAGGTAGCCTGCCTTTTACCACAGCGTAGGAATGGTCAATCATCAGCATGATTTCCTCTATCGGTATTGTACCATCCAGCTTGAGCGTATTAAAATAGGGCTGCTGTATCGGCGGGCAATGATATCCGCGTGTCACGGTATTGGGATAAACAGTCCGATAAAATTCTCCGGTTATCCTGTCACAATTAAAGGTAGCCATCGGTTTGCCTTTTAAGTAGAATACCTGAGCGAAGATGCGGCTACGCACCTTCACAACAGTAACGTCGGGACCAAAAGGGTAATCCAAATATGCGCCGGTTTTGGATAAGCAATACGAGATGATTTGTTCAAACATCATGTAGAAAGCCCCCTTTTAAACAGCATCATACAACAGCACGGCGGTTGCATGTCGTGTTATTAACTACTAAGCTAAAAAACAGGCACCCACTTTAAAGATGGATGCCTGTTATGCCGTTAATATGCCGCGATAACCTCAATCTCAACCTGTGCGTTTTTGGGCAGCTGCTCTACCGATACACAACTGCGTGCGGGCGGTGTGTCCGAACCAAAGAACCTGCCGTACACAGCGTTTACTGCAGCAAAATCGTCCATTCGGTCAAGAAACACAGTGACCTTTACGATATTTGCAAGGGTAAGCCCCTCGCTCTCGAGAATGGCACTGATGTTTTTAATTGCAAATTCGGTCTGCTCCTCAACCAAAGGGGCTAGTTCTCCCGTTGTGATGTCTATACCGAGTTGACCCGAAACAAACAACATACCGTTTGCCTTAATTGCCTGAGAATAAGGACCAATCGGGGCAGGGGCGTTGTTGCAAACAATTGCAGATTTAGTGGTCATAGTTAAATCCTCGCTTTCAAATTGGTTGTTCGTTGCTTTATTATACACCAATATTTGAAATTACGCTATCGGGCAGTAAATAGGATACCCCAAAATGCAAATATAACAGGGAAACAGAATAATTCCTGCATTTTCGTTTGAATTTAATTTCCCATTATTGTATAATGTTTTTTGGGATAAATCTATCGTACATAGTAAGTGATTATTGCAGTCGTCATGCTGTTTTGATGAACTGCCAAAATATCGGAGGATAGTTATGCGTAGGATACTTTCAATGATTATCGCAGCAGCGATGCTGATCTGCGTTTTTGCGGCATGTGCCGCACAGCCCGCCCAGCTCCCCCCCTCTGACGAAGGTGCAGATGCGGTTGATCAGGAGGGACAGGTTCAGGATGAAAAGCCTGCCAAAACCGTCTCGATTACGCTGTATGCGCAGCCATATTTTGCTAAGAATGAAGATGGAACATCCGCGTTGCAGGAGCTGATTGCAGCGTTTGGGGTAGTTCATCCCGAAATTACAATTTCCCTGCAGGAGCTAACTGCGGATGAGGACGGAAATAAGGCGCTTGAAGAAGCAATAGAAGCCGGTAAGGTGGATCTGTTGTTTGACAGTGCGCAACCTGCCGCCGCCCATGCGCGAATGGGCAAGCTTTCTAATCTATCGGCCCTGTTTACAGAGGAAGCAATACAAGACCTACCGCAAGGGGTGCTTGACGCCGTCACAGAAGGCGAGATGAAATACCAGTACCCGATTTCTGCGTCGCCCTACCTGATGGCGTTTAATAAGGAGCTGCTTGAGTCGCTCGGCGTTCTTGAGCTGCTGCCTTATGCGCGCACCGAAACCCGTGCATGGACGGTAGACGAATACGCCGCACTGCTCACCGCACTCAAGGCAAAGCTGCCTGAGGATGTGGATGCTGGCGTCATCTACGCAAAATCATCGAGTGGCGACGCAGCAACACGCTCCTTGGTGACAAACCTAAACGGTGCGTCATTTATAAAGAGCGACCGCAGTGAGTATACCATCGATGGCGCAGAAGGCAAAAGTGCACTGGAATGGCTGAATAAGGCGGTACAGGATGAGCTGCTCAAGGTTGACGCGCAAAAGACCTCCGCCGATGTAGTAAAGGATTTTGTGGATGGAAAATCGGCACATACCATCCTTTATACCATTGGGTTAGCAAACAACTATGCCGGCACAAAGAAGGACAATTTTACCGAGATTTTTATGCCCTACCCCACCAAAGATGGCAAGGAGTTAACGCTTGAGTACAGCCTGTACGGGCTTAGTATCTTTGACAACGGCGATAAAGAGAAGATTGCCGCCGCCGAGACCTTTATCGACTTCGCGGCAAACGACAGACAGTACAGCCGCATGGCAGCGGTGCTGACCGGCGGGATTAGCCCCGCCTTGAGCAAGAATGAACTGCGCTATGACACGGAGTATCTATTCGTCGAATCCTTGAAATCACACCTTGGCAACTATGTGCCCGCTACCGAGGGCAGCGATGTGATGAAAACCTTCTGGTTTGGGGCACTAAGCAATGCGCTGGCTAAGGATGCAAAGGTTGAGACGGTTCTCAAGGCGTTTGCAGAGAATGCGAATAAGACCCTAACGGATGCTAAGACCGAGCGCGAAGAGGCGCTAAAAAAGGCGGACGAGGGCGACACTGCATCCAAGTAACAGACGATTACCTATCTAACGATGATTGGCAATCGCATAGCAGCTGAAACGTTGCACGGGCGGGCAAAACCGCCTGTGCAACCTCTTTTTATACTTTGATGTAGGGGATAAGACTATACAAACAGTAAAATAGCCGCCAGCAATTACTGCCGACGGCTTTGAGGAAGTTCTTAACTCGATTATCTGATAATCTGAATGCCGCCGATGACGGGCAGCGGGTTGGTTTCGTACTTTGCGGCGCTGATAATACCAAGAATCATAAACACAAAGCACGCGACACTGAGCAGCCAGCCGATTAAGCCAAACAAAAAGAAGAATCCACCAAGTGCGGCGATTATGCTCGCTGCAATCTCGGCAATAAAGATTACAAGCGCTTGATTGACGTGGTGCTTACAAAGGGCGCTGTCTTTACCAGCTAAGATCGGAATGAGTACCAGGGGTCCAAAGTAGCCTAGGATTGAGTACAGGATTTCGTTGTTGCGGTTTTGCATAAAAAACGCTCCTTTAATATGTTATAATGAAAACGGCAATAATGCCGATGGGTAGATGATGGAATCTGTGCAGGGGTACCCTAAACTGATTGTACCAAAAGTATTGAATGTGGCGGATAATACAAAACGTCTATTCCTTAGTGTCTTCGGTAGGCGGCTCGGTGGATTCGGGAATAGATTTAATCGGCTCATCTTGTGTCCCCATTGCGTGTGTGCGCCGATGCAAGCGCATCAGGGCGCTCAGTAAAAGAATCAGTGCGGCAGCGCCGAAGAAGGACGAAAAGAGGTAATAGGGCAGATTGAGCGAGGCAGCCTTTGCAACCAGCCCCGAGGACGAGGTAGCCAGTGCCATGCCGATTACATCGCCGCGTAGGTCGGTCAGCGGTAGGACGGTAATAAGCGCCGCCTTGCCGTCTGCGGTTTTAACCGCCGCATATGCGTATGGCTTTTTCTCAAACGCCACAGCGGACACCGCACGCTCCAGTGCCGACCCGCCTGCCGTTCTGGGGACGTATGCGCTGCCCACGGTGTTGTAATCCACATTCGGGGTAAGCCCGCGCATAAACCGACTGTCAAGGATATTGATGTATCCCGTGCCACGGGGGATGACGGTTGTTATCGAATCAAAGCCGCTTTGACGCGCTTTGGCAGAAAGCTGTGCGGTTAACTCATCAAACCGAACGCCTTGTGCCTCCACCTGAAGATGCAGGGTGCGCAGGTCGTCATGATATGTTTTGGCAAGCCCTTCAAACAGCAGCGAAACCGACGTACTGCCCTGCTGTGCAAGCGAGTCGTAGATGGCCCGCGAAAGCACCGATGCACTGCCTAAGCCGTACAAGGCCCCGCCGACACACAAAAACGCTCCGAAAAACAGCGATAGTATGGGCAGAAGGCCCTGCTTTGTTTTATGGGGGTGGTCAGATTCAATCTTCTGGCTCACGATATTAGCCCTCCATGACAGTAGAATAATTGGCATAATGTACCCTAGAAAGCAGTAAACAATGGATATGCCTGTAACTGATTATAGCGAAATTTGGCACAACATGCAACAGCCGGAAGGTTTGTTTACACAACCCAACCTGTTTCGTTCATGCAGAAGAAAAGCTAGACAGTGAGACGACCCTGAAACATTAAATAAACAGCAGTCGGAGCACAGTGCTTGCCCGTGGAACCGGGCGCAGGAAAGGAATGGTCACAAGGATGAATATAACGGTAGTGAATCTTGAACAGGGCATGCCCTATGTGGATGAGGCGATTCGACGTATGAACGGAGCGCTTCGCAGCGCACGCGCGGGCGGGACTCGGGTGGTAAAGCTGATACACGGGTATGGCTCGAGCGGCACGGGGGGCAAGATTCGAGTTGCGGTCGCGGCGGAGCTTGCAAACAAAAAACGCAGCGGCGAGATAAAAGAGTATGTGCGCGGCGAAGATTTCACACCCTTTTCTGAAAGCTGCCGCAAGGTGCTTGACCTTGTGCCCGAGCTACAAAAGGATAAGGATTATCTGCGCTGCAATCAGGGCATTACCATTGTGCTGTTGCGGTGACTTGACCACAGGAATAGACTAATGAGCCGCGTTGTGCCGCATAGGATTGCTGTGGCACAACGTTTTATGCTTATTGGGGCTTTACGTCATAAATAGGGGATCACAATGCTTGATAAACATATATCAAGACGAGCTTGTGGTTTACTGGCCAAATGAGTACGTTTCCTAGGTTATTTTAATGCGGGGTGTGACAAAATTTACTTCGTGACATTTTCACACGATATTTTAGTAAAAATAAATGCATTATAAGCAGATATATGGTTTAAACCACGGATAAACTTGTATTTATTTAGACTAAATATTGCTTTAAATTTCAAAATAAGATAAAATATTAGTATATTTTTCTAACAAATAAAACACAATTTGAAAGCAGGGTTTTAGCAATATGGTAACAATTCGTAAGCGCATAGGACGTTCTATTGTTGCGGCATCCGTGATAATTGGGCTCCTTTTAACCTCCATCTCTATCTGGACACTATATAACAAGACTCAGGAATATGCTGAGCAGACGGTCACTGAGACGGCGAAGGCATACGCGCTGAACATAAAGAATGAGACGGATTTAATTAAGACGAAGCTGCAGCTTATAGGAGCCGATTCTATCGTAAACAATTCGGGTCTACCGAATGCGCAGCGTGAGGACCGTTTGGCTCAGTTGATAGGTGACACCATGTTTAATCAACTAGACGTCGCAGGGCAGGACGGTATCGCGTTTAATGGCATTGACATTAATAGTCGCATCTATTTTCAGCAGGCAAAGAGCGGTACCGCCTACATATCAAGCCCTTTAATCAACAAGGATACTGGCGACATTGCAATTATTACCGCAGCTCCGATGAACGGAGAGGTTATCTTCGGAGTCATGGATTATTCTCATTTTAGCGAAATCATAAACCGCATTACAATAGGCAAAACGGGCTATGGGTCTATTGTGGATAAAGAAGGAACCGTTATTGCACACCCCGACGAAGAGGCAGTGAAAAGCTACACCAACTACATTACCCTTGCACAGGAAGACAAAGGGTATGAGGAGGTTGGTGCTATGGTTGCCCGGATGACACAGGGAGAAGAGGGCGTTGGAAAGATTAAGATAAAAGGCAAAAACCTTATGATTGCCCATTACCCCATCGACACGCCCGAGGGGTGGTCGGTTGTCATTGCCTACCCCGAGAGTGAGTACATCCTTTCCTTCGTTGTGACGCTCATCATAACGATTGCGCTGCTGGTTTTGCTTTTAATTATGGCAATACTCTTTGCAAGACGCCTTGCGAAAAGCATCGCGGAGCCGGTGGTAAAATCCACGGAACGCATCGAGCTGCTCGCACACGGCGACCTGAGCACACCAGTACCCGCGGTTTTAAGCAAGGACGAAACAGGCAGGCTGCTTGAATCACTCGGCGAGACCATTGGCTCGATGAACGGGTATATCTCGGAGATTTCGGATATCCTGACAGGGATTGCGCAGGGTGACCTAAGCAAGGAAAGCGAGCAAACCTATCTCGGCGATTTTGCGCCGATTGGGCAGGCGCTTACTTCCATCACAGGCTCACTCAAAACGGCGTTTTCTGATATCTATACCGCGGCAGAGCAGGTGGAGCAGGGCGCCACACAGATATCCTCCGGCGCGCAGGGGCTTTCGCAGATTACGATGGAGCAGGCGGCAACAATCGAGCAGCTTTCGGCAAGCCTTGCAGAGATATCCACAGGCATTCAGGAGATTGCACATAACTCTGAACAGACAAGGGCACTCACAGAGCGTTCTAGCGAGAACGTGAGAAACGGCAACCAGCAGATGAGCGAAATGCTCGAGGCGATGGGCGAGATTGATCACTCCTCCAGCGAGATTGGCAAGATTATCAAGGTCATCAACGACATCGCGTTCCAGACCAATATCCTTGCGCTCAACGCAGCGGTGGAGGCAGCAAGAGCGGGTGCGGCGGGCAAGGGCTTTGCCGTAGTGGCAGACGAGGTGCGCAACCTAGCAAGCAAGAGCGCCGAGGCTGCCAAGGAAACAACCGCCCTGATTGAGCAGTCAGTCGCATCGGTGAAAAAGGGAACCAAGATGGCACAGCGCACCGCTCGCTCGCTCGAGGAGATTGCCAAGGACTCTGATGGCGTCAGCACACTGGTCAACCGCATCAGCGAAGCGACCAACGACCAAGCAACGGCGGTGGTGCAGATTAATCAGGGTATGGATCAGATGTCAAGCGTCGTGCAGACTAGCTCCGCAACGGCACAGCAGAGTGCCGCATCAAGTGAGGAGCTAAGCAGTCAGGCGCAGATGCTCAAGGATCTGATTGGACATTTTACACTCAAATAACAAGCAGAAGTATCAAAGCCGCTCTCGTGCAATTATGCTGGGAGCGGCTTTATAGCTACCAACTTATAATATCTACGAAAAAATCTTCGTAAAAGCCATAAATGCAAGCTTTTAGCTCGATTTTGTTCGGACATTATTGAAGTGAATTAGCTATAGTATAAATTGTTGAAAAAAGTATATTTAAATGTTAATATAATGGAATAAAACGGTCACAGCATAGGAGGTAACGTTGAAATGATAACGATCAAGAAGCGTATTAGAAGAAGTGTGTTAATAACGGCAGTACTCATGGGCGCGTTTATTACAGTGGCGTTGTCTATTATGATGTATTATTCAACGTTACGATCCGCTGACACCCTACTTACCGAGAGCGTAAAGGTGTATTCTCAGATTGTTGCCCACGAAAATGAGCTGATTAAAAAAGACCTGCGCTGGGCTGCGGATAACGATATGGTGAGCAACAAGCTTGCAAGCGATTTGATGCGCAAGACCACCCTTGCTCGCATTGCCACCGAAACGGTGTTCAAGGACTTTTCAATTTCCGATTCTGCGGGGAAAACCTTTAACGATACCGACATCAGCACGCGCGACTATTTTAACCATGCGAAGAGCGGAACACCCTACATATCAAGCCCGCTTATTCGCATGACAGATAACAGCATTACAATTATGGCGGCAGCACCTATGGGCGACGAGGTGCTGTACGGGGGGATTGACTACACCAAATTCAGCGAGATAATAGACAGGCTTGATATCGGCAAAACGGGCTACGGCTTTATTGTTGATAAAGACGGTACGATTATCGCGCACCCCGACGAGCAGGTTGTGCGTGACATGACAAACTACATCACGCTGGCGGAAGAAGACCCTGGTTACACAGAGCTTTCGGGATTGATGACCGAAATGCGCAGTGGCAACAGTGGGATAAGGACGCTGAGTGTACGCGGGGAGCGTCGCATGATAGCCTATGCCCCTGTACAGTGCGACGAAGGATGGTCGGTAGGCGTAGCGATATCCGAAAGCGAGATACTATACGATGTACTGATTATGCTTGCGATAGCAGCCGGCATCTTTGTCGCGATGCTGATACTTGCCGTGATTATTTCCCGCGTGGTTTCAACCAGCATCGCACAGCCGGTTTCACAGTCTACCGGGCGCATCGAGCTGCTTGCACACGGCGACCTGAGTACACCCGTACCCGCGGTTCAAAGCAAGGATGAAACAGGCAGACTGCTCGAATCACTCGGCGAGACCATCGAGTCGATAAACGGGTATATCTCGGAGATCTCGGACATCTTGACAGGGATCGCGCAGGGAGACCTGAGCAAGGAGAGCGAGCAAACCTATCTCGGCGATTTTGCGCCGATTGGGCAGGCACTCACAACCATTACCGCATCCCTCAACGCGGCGTTTTCTGATATTACTACCGCCGCCGAGCAGGTGGAACAGGGCGCCACGCAGATATCCTCTGGCGCACAGGGGCTTTCGCAGATTACGATGGAACAGGCGGCGACGATTGAGCAGCTTTCGGCAAGCCTAGGTGAGATTTCGGCAGGCATTCAGGATATTGCTCACAACGCGGATCAGGCACGTGAGCTGACAGAGCATTCCGGTGAGAATGTGAGAAACGGCAACCAGCAGATGAGCGATATGCTCGAGGCGATGGGCGAGATTGATCATTCCTCCAGTGAGATAGGCAAGATCATCAAGGTCATCAACGACATCGCGTTCCAGACCAACATCCTTGCGCTCAACGCAGCGGTGGAGGCGGCAAGAGCGGGTGCGGCGGGCAAGGGCTTTGCTGTGGTGGCGGACGAGGTGCGCAACTTGGCGAGCAAGAGCGCAGAGGCGGCAAAGGAAACGACCGCCCTAATTGAGCAGTCGGTTGCGTCGGTAAAGAAGGGCACCAAGATGGCGCAGCGCACCGCGCGCTCGCTTGAGGAGATTGCCAAGGATTCGGATGGTGTCAGCGCGTTGGTCAACCGCATCAGCGAAGCGACCAATGACCAAGCGACGGCGGTGGTTCAGATTAACCAGGGCATGGATCAGATGTCAAGCGTCGTGCAAACAAGCTCTGCAACGGCACAGCAGAGCGCCGCATCAAGCGAAGAGTTAAGCGGTCAGGCGCAGATGCTTAAGGATCTGCTCGGGCAGTTTACACTCAAATAACAAGCAGAAGCATCAAAGCCGCTTCCGTGCAGGATTGCCGGGAGCGGTTTTTAAATAATCAGGTATAAAAGTTTAGTGAAAACAGGAGTATTGTTAGACTTCAAGGAAATAAAAAAGTATAATATATACAGATACCGTGCTAAAGTGAGAGAAAATAGATGTTTATGGGTACAAAGCAATGTATATGGGGGTTTTAATATGAAAAACACAACGACAAAACGAATCAGCCTAGTGCTTTCTCTTTTGCTGGTGCTGTCGGTTATGGCAACACCGTTGTTTGCATTGGAGGGTGGAAGGCAGGAGGCGGCACAAAGCCTGCCGCAGAGCGAGCCTGCGCCGGAGGACATCGAGCAGAGTGTCTCTGAGCCGGAGGATACGCAGGAGGGAACCGACCCACCACTGATGATTGAGGGCGCTGAGCCGTTTCTCACCATCTCGATTGGAGGGGAAGCAGCCGACGGTGAGCCGGCAACAGGTGGCAGCCTCAAGTCCCTTTTGGTGTCGGTTGTGTACCCCAAGGGTAAGGACGCTACTGTGCCGTTGAAAAAGGGCGACGAGATTACCCTTGTGTTTAGCCTGAAGAATTATGAGGCGTTCACAGGAACCTTTACTCAGAATGGTGTGCCTGTGGAGGTTGGTATTGGAGCGTATGAGCTTGCGCTTACATATAGCGGCGCGTTTGACGTGACGGGGGTTACTTCAAACTTTACGTCATCCACTACCCCCAAGCTTGCAAATTTAAGCTATAACGAGAACGCGGGCGCGGATGTTGACACGCTGCGCATTGTTGCGCTGTTTTCCGAGAAGGTAAGCGGCAAGGTGCAGGCGCTTAACGCAGCCGCACTGGGCAATACAAACGGGCAGTTTGTATCGGTTAAGCTAAAGCTGGCGCAGGATTTGACGGAAGGCGCGGGAATACTCAGTATTGGCGTAGACGGCGTAATGGCGATATGCCGGAACGGCAATGTGGACGAGCAGCCGTTTACCGGCGGCGGGGAGCTGACCCAACAGGTGGGCTACGACACCGCAGCACCCGTTATCACAGCAAAGAACAGCAACAGTGAAAACGAAGCCGACAGGGATATTCCGCTCAATATTATTACAACCCAGACCCATGTCGTTGACCCCGGGGCTAAGATAGAGATTACAGATAGCAACGTCATTTTGTATACAGTGAAAAAGGGGACGGCTAACTACACCACGGCAGATACCAACCCAAGCGACTATGCGGTGGAGTTTACCCTCTCAGAACCGGGTGTATACACCGTTACCGCCACCGATACGGCGGGCAACACCGCAACCGGCAAGGTGACGGTTACCCCGCGCGTTACCGCAATCTCGGTTGCGCTGAAGGGCACAGTGGATGTGGGCGGCGTACAGCAGGCGTATATCGGCACCAGCTTTACCGCAACGCCCACGCTCTCCCCCGCCATCGCCACCCTGCCGGTGGGCGACAAGGCGGTTGAGTGGGTTGTGTATTCGCCGGATGGCATTACCCCCACATTTATCACCGCATCTGGCACAAGCCTTACTGGACCTGAGGTGGAAGACGAAAACACCCTAGTGTGGACACAGACCACCGCGGAGCCCGTTACCTTTGCGGTGCAAACCTATCAGGGGGCATATACCCTGACTGCGCGCAGTGTGACGCCCGACCCGACAATCCCCGGGCAGGCAAGGGCGGCAAGCGCACCGATGGCAATGGCAAGCCCCGCTAAGATTAACAGCGTTACCATCAAGGCGGCAAAGCCCTCAATCTCCAGCGCGGGTGAGGTAGAAAGCGTGGAGATTACAGGCATCATCACCGCACAGGGGCGTGTGGTAGCGGATGGTTTGATACCAGATGTGGATGACTTCGCGCAGGTTGGCTGCGAGGTTATCTCACTGAGTGCAAACGAAGACCTTGCCACCGTAGGCGGTATTACGTTCTCCCCCGCCGTCGCGGGAAAGAGCGGCTATGCCTATCCCTACACCATGACACTGACTGCGGAACAAGACGCGCGGGGCATCTGCGATGTGACCGTTTCATGTGGCGGCATAGCGGCGCAGACAGCGGTAAACATCAGTAACTACGGCGTAAACTACACGAAGATGAGCCTATCCGCCAGTAGCGTGGGGCTTGATTATCAGAAAAACCACAGCGCAACCCTGTACATCAACCTTACCGACGCAAAAAACGCCTCCGATACCATAGTGGTTTATCCCGAGGACTGTGAGTTTACCTCGGACAACACCAACCTGCTTGCGGTAGATATCCTTAAGGACGGTGCTACCGTAATGGTGCGGGAGGGCGCACAGTATCTGACGGCAGCCACCAAGGTAACAGTGACCGCCGCGCTGAAAAACGATCCGCAAGGGCGCAAGGCAACGTTTGCGTTTACGGTGTACCCCACCGAGCGCGCAGACTGGATTGAGATCTATGAGGTGACCGCCTCTCCGAACGTGACGGTAAGCTACGGAAATACCGAACTATATACCGATAACCTTGCCGAACAGGCACAACTGAATGTCCGTGTACTCGGGCAGCAGACTGACGGAACGAACGGGGAAACGGTTATCACGACCGTGAATAAAAGTCTAGTTAAGTTTACAAGTTCAAACGCGAAGGTTGCCGCCGTGTCGGATACAGGGCTTATCACCTTCAAGGGCTACGGCGAGAGCATCGTAACCGTTACGGCTACCGACGGCTCGGGCAGCAACGCCCAGATTAAGGTGCTGGTAAACAAGGGAATTGAGTATCTGATACATACCAGTCCCTCGGAGGTTATCATCCCCCCCGGTGGAAAGCAGCAGTTTAAGATAACTGGAACCGTACCCGCCGATGCCACCAACAGCAAGCTGACGGGCATTACGTGGGAAGTGGTACGTGGTGATACAGAGCACTTTACACTGAATACCAAAACGGGGCTTGTTACCGTAAATAAAAATGCGCCGAACGGCGCAAGGCTGACCATTGGCGCAACCGTGCCGAACCTTGCGTTGCAGGAAGACCCGCTCGCGCTGGTTGACATGCCGAGGGGGCAAGAGTTTGATATCGTTGTTCAGGAGACTGACGCAAACCAGCTTAAGGCGTTTTCCGCACT
>JAEZVA010000007.1 GCA_023443315.1 Bacillota bacterium
GCCGCGTAGCCCTGTATTGTTACATTGCCGATTTTCATAACGGTAACATCCTAAATAAAATTGCAGGCACCGTTCACCCCGATGCCTGCATGAATTATAGCATATGATACTGGTGCGCTCAAGAGAGAGCGGTTAGGTATTTCCCATCTGCTGGAGAATACCAAACAGTTTTCCCTGTTCTTCAAGCCACGCCTTTTCGTTTGGGTAGATATCGCCGTATTTTTCCACCATAGTATTGTATCCTTGCCACTGGTGCTCTAAACTGCTTCTTAATGTTTCTACGTAGTTGAAGGTACCTTCATACCCTTCATCAAAAGCGAGGTCAACGCATTCCCAGCCGCTGACCACTCGGATAAGATTGCCGTTTTCATCCGTACAATCAGGCGGGAACATCGTTACAATCGCGTTGCCTAATTCGTTAAGGCTGCTAGATACTACTCCTCTGCCAACCAGTTCCGAAACGAGACTCTGCCCCTGCTTCCAACTCATGTTGTTGACATGATAACGCGAGCGGATTTCTTCAAACCATGCCTGCTCCGATAACGACAGCGTGGAGGAAAAGGAATCGCTGCGGTTCTTTTTAAGGGAGAGAACCTCCTCAAACGATTGATTTAGCCTTGTTTTTGCACAACCTGCCGTTGTAAAGCCGCAGGTGCCATAAGCGGATTGGATGCTACTTATCATGGTGCAACCTCCCTACTCTTTTCACACTATCCGTCATGTTTCTTCATCTTGCGCTTCTTTCCATTATTGTATATAATTTGTATTTAAAAGTCAATTGCAATCCTATCTAATTATAGCTGTATTCTTACTTATTTTATGCTATACTATATATTTAGAATATTATGCTCAATAAGGAGGACGGTTCATGAGGCTGCTTGCAGTGGACGGCAACAGTATATTAAACCGCGCATTTTACGGCATTAAGCTGCTCACCGCCAAGGACGGCACCTACACCAACGCGGTGTACGGGTTTATGAATATCCTGCTTAAAGCACAAAGCGACGTTGCGCCCGACTGTGTGGCAGTGGCGTTTGACCTGCACGCCCCCACCTTTCGGCACACGATGTACGAGGGCTACAAGGCGGGGCGCAAGGGCATGCCGGACGAGCTGCGGGTGCAGGTGCCCTTAATCAAGGAGCTGCTCACCGCGCTTGGGTATGTAATTGTGGAAAAGGAAGGCTTTGAGGCGGACGATATCTTAGGCACACTTGCCGACGCCTGCGAAAAGGGCGGGCACGAGTGCGCCATTGTTACGGGCGACCGCGACAGCCTGCAGCTGGTGGGGGACTATGTAACGGTACGGCTTGCCTCGACCAAGATGGGGCGACCCGAAACGGTTGTGTACGACACCGACAAAATCAAAGAGGTATACGGCGTAACCCCCCGAGAGCTGATTGAGGTCAAGGCGCTGATGGGCGACGCGTCGGACAACATCCCCGGCGTTGCGGGTGTTGGAGAAAAAACGGCGCTTGCGCTGATTGCGCAGTACCATTCGATTGATGAACTATATAAGGACATGGACGCGCTCGACGCAAAGCCCGGTGTAAAGGCAAAGCTTGCGGCGGGGGAAGCCTCCGCCCGCATGAGCCATACCCTAGCCACCATCTGCCGCGAGGTGCCGATATCCACCGACCCGGCGGACTACCGCAAAACCGAGGGCGACCCCGCGGGCGCGGCGGCGCTGATGAACCGCCTTGAGCTGTTTTCGCTGGCTAAGCGGCTGAGCCTGCCCGACGCACCGGCGCAACCCACCCCCGCGCAGCAAAGCGCGCAGAGCGTGTCGATTGCGCTCGACCCCACTGCGGACGAGCTGGACGCGCTGCTCAAAAACGCCACCCTAATCTGTTTTTTATGTAAGTTTGAGGGCGAAGCGCTTTCGGCTGTGCATCTGTACGCCGACGGCACACTTACGGCGGTGGAGGGTGATGGGGCGACGGATGCCGCGCGTAAGCTGTTCGCCTGTCCCGCAAAAAAGGTGACCCACGACGCAAAGCCGGTGTTTGCATGGGCATTGCGCCATGACATAGACGTAGCCAACCTGGTGTGCGACACCATGCTCGCGGCATACCTGATTAACCCGCTCGCCTCGGGGTACGACCTAACCCGCCTGTGCGGTGAGTACGCGGTCACCCCGTTTGATACCCAGTTTGTGCCCGAGCTTGCGGAGATTGCCGCGCTGTACGGACTGTACGAAAAGCTATGGGCAAAGATAACCGAGTACGGGCAGGTGAGCCTGCTATGCAACATTGAGATCCCCCTTGCCCGCGTGCTCGCCTCGATGGAACGCATCGGCTTTTTGGTAGACACCGCCGCCATCCGCGCCTTCGGCGATACGCTAGACGGAGACATTGCGCGGCTGGAAAGCGAGATTCATGCCCTTGCGGGGGACAAATTCAATATCAACTCTCCCAAGCAGCTGGGCGAGATTCTGTTTGAGCGGCTGGGGTTACCCTCTGGAAAAAAGACAAAAACAGGCTATTCCACCAACGCCGAGGTGCTCGAGTCGCTGCGCGGCAAGCACGAGATCATCGACGGCATTTTAGAATATCGCAAGCTGGTTAAGCTAAAAAGCACCTACGTAGAGGGGCTTTTGAAGGTGGCGCATGACGACGGCACGATACACACCAGCTTTAACCAGACCGAGACCCGCACCGGGCGCATCAGCTCCACCGAGCCGAATCTACAGAACATCCCCGTCCGCACGGCACTCGGCAGCGAGCTGCGCAAGTTTTTTGTGGCGCGCGAGGGCTGCGTGCTGATTGACGCGGACTACTCGCAGATTGAGCTGCGGGTGCTCGCGCATATCTCAAACGACGAGAATATGATCTCCGCGTTTGCCGAAGGGGTGGATATCCACACCAAGACCGCGTCTCAAGTGTTTGACCTGCCCGAGGATATGGTCACCCCGCTGATGCGTAGCCGCGCCAAGGCGGTAAACTTCGGCATTGTATACGGCATCGGCGCGTACTCCCTGTCGCAGGACATCGGGGTTACGGTGTCGGAGGCGGACCAATATATCAAGGGCTATCTCTCAACCTATCACGGCGTGCGTGAGTATATGGAAAACTCGATTGAGTTTGCAAGAGAGCACGGCTACGCCAAAACGATGTTTGCCCGCAGGCGCAATCTACCCGAGATTTCAGCATCCAACCGCAACATCAAGGCGTTTGGTGAGCGGGTGGCGATGAACACCCCGATACAGGGCACGGCGGCGGACATCATTAAGATTGCGATGGTACGCGTATACGACCGTCTGCGCAGCGAGGGTCTGCGCGCACGGCTTATCTTACAGATACACGACGAACTGATTGTGGAAGCACCTGTGGAGGAAGCAGCAGTAGCGGCCGAGATATTAAAGCAGGAGATGGAGCACGCAGCGGAGCTTTTGGTTCCCTTAGAGGTGGATGCAAGCACAGGAAACAACTGGTATGCCGCCAAAGGGTAACACCGCACCAACTCAGCAAAGTATAAAGGGGTATGTCAATGATCAAATTATTGTTTGTGTGTACCGGCAACACCTGTCGTAGCCCCATGGCGCAGGGCTTGTGCCAGAAATACGTGACCGAAAACATGCTGGTTGGTCGGTTTGCGTGTGCAAGCGCCGGGCTTGACGTCAGGGATGGCGCGCCGATTAGCGAAAACGCGGCAATTGTAATGAATGAGATTGGCATCGGCATGAGCTCGCATCGGGCGAAGGGTATTACCGAGGAGATGATGCAGGAGGCCGACTATGTGTTTACGATGTCGACCACCCACCGCAGTATGCTCGAAGCACTGTTCCCCAAACACGCCTACAAGATACAGGTGCTGGGGCACCCAATCTTTGACCCATACGGACAAAACCTGGAATTCTACCGTTTTTCGCGCGACAGCCTGCAGGATAAGGTGTACCGCGCAATGGATGAACTGGTAGAGCAATTAGAGATGCAGAAAGAGCGAGAGGAGGAAGAACAGCATAAAAGCCAGCTGTTCAAAAACTATGGCGGATTCTATTGATCGAGAACGGGTGACAATCGTCCCGTTTGCGCCCGAGCATCTTGAGCAGGTGCACGCGCTGGAACGGGAATGCTTTTCTACCCCGTGGAGCTATGACGGATTGCTAGAGGAGCTGTCAAACCCCATGGCGGTGTTTCGGGTCGCGCTTATCGGCGGCGAGGTGGCAGGCTATGTGGGCATGCACCACATCCTCGACGAGGGCTACATAACCAACATCGCAGTCGGCGAGCGCTTTCGTCGTCAGGGTGTTGGCAGGCAACTGCTAAATACCCTGCTTGCCTATGGAAAAGACAACGATTTAACGTTTATCTCCCTTGAGGTTCGCGTCTCAAACGCAGAGGCCATCGCTTTGTACCGCTCCGCTGATTTTGAAACCATCGGCATACGCCCGGACTTTTACTCTGGACCCACCGAGGATGCGCTGATTATGACATATACGTTTTAACTGGTTAAATTCATGTGAAAGATTGAGATATACGATGATACTTCTTGCAATCGAATCCTCCTGCGACGAAACCGCCGCCGCAGTGGTAAAGGACGGGCGGACGGTGCTGTCCTCGGTCATCGCCTCACAGGTGGAGGAACACCGCCTGTACGGCGGCGTGGTTCCCGAGATTGCGTCGCGCCGACATGCCGAGGCAATCGTTTCGGTAACCCAACAGGCGCTTGACGATGCCAATACCACACTCGATACGCTTGATGGCATTGCCGTAACCAGTGCGCCGGGGCTTATTGGCGCGCTGCTGGTGGGCGTAAATTTTGCTAAGGGGCTTGCACTTGCAAAGAATAAACCGCTGATTCCCGTGCACCATATTAAGGGGCATATCGCGGCAAACTATATCGCACACCCCGACCTTGCCCCGCCCTTTTTGTGCCTTGTGGCGTCGGGCGGGCATAGCCACTTGATTGAGGTGCTGGACTACACCCATTTTCGTGTGGTGGGACGCACCCGCGACGACGCAGCCGGCGAGGCGTTTGACAAGGCAGCACGGGCGATGGGCTTTGCTTACCCCGGCGGCATGTATATTGATAAAGCAGCCGCAAAGGGCGACAAGACCGCCTATGCCCTGCCCCGCCCCAAGGTTGCAGGCAGCGCGTATGATCTGAGCTTTTCTGGACTAAAGACGGCGGTTATCAACCTTTTACACAACGCGCAGCAAAAGGGCGAGACGGTTCATATCGAGAACCTCGCAGCATCGTTTCAGGCGGCGGTGGTGGAGATACTTGTTACCCGTTTGATGGCAGCCTCCCACGACCTAGGTTATAAGACGGTTGCGGCGGCGGGCGGTGTTCTCGCAAACTCCGGTCTGCGGCAGGGGCTTACACAGGCATGCAAAGAGCAGGGTCTTTCTCTTTACCTTCCTCCCCTCGACCTGTGCGGAGACAACGCCGCAATGATTGGCGCGCAGGGGTATTACGAATGTCTTTCGGGTAACACGGCGGGGCTTTCGCTCAACGCCCGCGCGGCGGTACCGGTGGACTGTTAGCCACAATCGGTATTCCTCCCTTAGATTCATACAATTAGTTTCTTTCGTGAGCAGGGTGTACCGCTGCTCACGTTTTTTTGTGTGGTACATCAGGAACACGCATTTTGCAAGATTTATTTCTCCGCGCGTCATTTTGACCCGTTTTTTCCGATTGCGTTTGCAGGAAAATTGTCATAATTTTAACACATCCGTCATTGACATCTTTTCAACGCTCCGATATAATGATATACGTGGGAGAATTGAGTGTTTTCATAAAACACGTTTATTGACGCTGGTTTTGGTGAAAATATCTTAGGTTAGTAGCAGTTTCTCCGATTTTGTTACTTTTTTTGTGCAGACATTCTGCAAGCATGTGATTATAACATTGCAAATCAAAAAATGGGAAAACATCTTTTTTTATGAAACTGCCCTGCTCCATTTTTTCATTTTGGCTGCTTAAGACGCGCTTTGGAGCGCGACCAACGCGATGTAGTACAGCTTATACGGCACTTAGCTTTTTCCCATAACCACATAGATTTTTGAAAGGAGATAAACAATGACGAACAACAAACATGTGTTAAGCTGGATTGAAGAGATGAAAGCCTTAACAAAGCCCGACAGCATCGTATGGATCGATGGCAGCGAGGAGCAGCTTGCTGCTCTGTACGAAGAGACCCTTAAAAATGGTGAGCTACAGAAGCTCAACGAGGAAAAACTGCCCGATTGCTACATTCACCGCACCGCCATTAATGACGTAGCGCGTGTAGAACATCGCACCTTTATCTGCTCCCGTGACAAAGAGGATGCAGGCCCCACCAACAACTGGATGGATCCTCAGGAGGCTTACACCCTGATGCGTGGTCTGTTTGACGGCGCAATGAAGGGTCGCACCATGTATGTCATCCCCTACTGCATGGGTCCCATCGGCTCTCCGCTTTCTAAGGTCGGCATAGAACTGACCGACTCGATCTATGTTGTGCTGAACATGGATATTATGACCCGTATGGGTAAGAAGGCACTGGATCAGCTTGGCGATTCCAACGACTTTGTGCGCGGTCTGCACGGCAAAAAGGATATTGACGAAGAGAACAGGTATATCATGCACTTCCCCGAGGACAATGCCATCTGGTCCATTAACTCGGGCTACGGCGGCAACGTGCTGCTCGGTAAAAAGTGCTTTGCACTTCGCATCGCATCCTACCAGGGCAAGAACGAGGGCTGGATGGCAGAGCATATGCTCATTCTCGGTCTTGAGAACCCCAAGGGTGAGGTCACTTACATCGCGGCGGCGTTCCCCTCTGCTTGCGGAAAAACCAACCTTGCAATGCTCATTCCGCCCGAGGAATTCACCAAAAAGGGCTACAAGGTCTGGACGGTTGGCGACGATATCGCGTGGCTGCGCCCCGGCAAGGACGGCAGACTGTGGGCTATTAACCCAGAGGCAGGCTTCTTTGGCGTTGCGCCTGGCACCAACATGAAATCCAATCCCAACGCACTGCTCTCTACCAAGAAGGGCACCATCTTCACCAACGTGGTACACAACCTTGACGATAACACCGTTTGGTGGGAGGGTCTGGACAAGAACCCGCCTAAGAACGCGATTGACTGGAGGGGCAACAAGTGGGACAGCGAGTCCGGCGAGAAGGGTGCTCATCCCAACAGCCGCTTTACCGCACCCGCAAGAAACTGCCCCTGCATCAGCAGCGAGTTTGAGAATCCCGCTGGTGTTCCGATTAGCGCCATCGTATTTGGCGGACGCCGCGCGAAGACCGCTCCGCTGGTTTACCAGGCATACGACTGGAACCACGGCGTATTCGTAGGCTCGATTATGGCGTCTGAGACCACCGCTGCCGCGACCGGCGCCGTTGGCGTTGTACGTCGCGACCCCATGGCGATGCTGCCCTTCTGCGGCTACCACATGGGCGACTACTTTACCCACTGGATTGAGATGGGCGAGAAGCTTGGCGACAAGGCGCCCAAGATCTTTAACGTAAACTGGTTCAGAACCGACGATGAAGGCCACTTCATCTGGCCGGGATTCGGCGACAACATGCGTGTGCTTGAGTGGATTGTTGACCGCTGCGAAGGCAAAACCGACGCGGTAGACACCCCCATCGGCTACGAACCCAAGCCCGAAGCCATCAACATCGAAGGGCTTGACATCGACCTTGCTACGGTTACCGAGCTGCTGAGCGTTGACGTAAACCTGTGGAAGGAAGAGGCCAAGGGCATCCACGAGTTCTACGGCAAGTTTGGCGACAGACTGCCCAAGGAGCTTGCCTACCAGCTCGCGGCTCTCGAGAAGAGACTGGGTTAATCTATTACAAGAATTTGCGGTATATAGACACAGGGGGCGTTTCGTTAGGAAACGCCCCCTGTGTTGTGTTATGAACTATTATGTTGTATTTATTTGAAATTATTATATAATAAGGGTATTACGTTTAAAAGGCGGGCTAACAAATGAAACATACCCTGCTTCGCAGAACATATGCCCTGATTTGTATTGTAATATTTATATGGGGTGCCGCGCCCGCTCGGCTAACAGCGTTAACCGAGTATGACGCGCCCGATTTAGATTCATCTTATGACAGCTCCATACTCAATGAAGAGGAACCAGCTACAGGCGGCTCGGGTACCTACCAAGAATTTGAATACACCCTCTCTTATGATACTACTTATATAATAATCGACCGCTATGTGGGTACAGCCGAGACTGTGATGATTCCCGATACCATAGAGGGACTGCCTGTTACCGAGCTTTCCTACAGCACGTTTGCCAATTGCCGGCAGTTGAAAAATGTCACGATACCCGACAGCGTAACTGAAGTTGGGGGGTCATTATTTCAAAACTGCAGTTCGCTCATAAGCGTTACTGTAGGCAATGGGATTACTAACATACCGAGTAGCATGTTTAGTAATTGCACTGCACTTACCAATGTAAAGCTTGGCGCGGGTGTAACCACTTTCTCCGATTATGCCTTTAGCTCCTGTCCCAGCCTTCAATCAATTACCGTTGACGAAGCCAGCACCAATTTTACCGTGCAAGACGGCGTACTTTTTAGCCGAGATATAACAACGCTTTACCTATACCCGTCAGCAAAGGAAGGGGCTGTCTATACCATCCCCGACACTGTGCAATGCATAAAAACCGCCGCTTTTTATGATACTCCTCTTGTTGGTGTTAATATCCCCGAAACAGTTGTGACCATTGGCGACAGCTGTTTTTACTCCGTTAAACTGTATGGCAAAAAAGGGTGCTATGCCGAGCAGTACGTAAAAGAACACTACGGCAGCTTTACTGCTGTCGGTGAAAACGAGACAAACTTTGATTACGCCGAGCAGGGCGACGGCACGCTTACTATCATCAGCTATACCGGAACAGCCCTTTCTATAGAGGTGCCGGACAGCATCGACGGCAAAACCGTGACCGCAATTAGCAAGGACGCCTTTCGCGGCTTTAGCAACTTCGTGTCCCTTTCGCTTCCTGATACTCTGGTCAAAATAGGTGATTCCGCCTTTAGTGAGTGCTCAGCATTGTCTTCCGTAGACCTTGGTAGCTCGGTACAGTTATTGGGTTCCCAGTGTTTTTCTAACTGTAATAGGCTGGAAACCATCGTTATCCCAAATAGCGTAGCAAAAATGGAAAGTGCTTTCACCTCTTGCAAAGAGTTGAAAACGGTTGCATTAGGTAACCGGGTAGTAAACATTTATAATGCGTTTGCTTATTGCACTAATCTCACTGAAATTGTCCTACCCGGTAGTATTAGGAATATGGACTATTCTTTTAACGACTGCACAAAGCTGACAAATGTCACAATATCGGAGGGGGTTGAAGATATTTATGGTTCTTTTTATAACTGTGCCTCTCTGCAGTCAATTGCTATTCCAAAATCCATTCGGTACATAGGGTGGTCGAGTTTTGAAAATTGCACAAACCTTACATCGGCAATCGTATACAACCCCTCCGCTGAGATTTCCGATAATGCTTTTGAAAACTGCCCACTCCTAAAGTTGTACGGCAAGGCAGGCTCCACCACGCAGGCTTATGCGGCAAAATTCAATCTGCGGTTTGAAGCCATCGATATCTCCGACACCAACACCTTTGAATACACGGTTAACTCGGATAACACCGTCACCATTACCGCTTATCTCGGCTCTCAGGTCAACGTCACCATTCCTAAAACCATAGACGGAAAGCCTGTTACCACAATAGCAAGCCGTGCCTTTTACAAAAAACCCATATTCAGCGTGACCAGTCTTGCGGATATTACCCACATCGGGGAATACGCCTTTTACGGCTGCGTATATCTCATTAACGTATCACTGAAAGATACGCTGCGTTTTGTGGGCGTGGGTGCCTTTGAAGGTACCGCCCTTTACAACAACACGCCAAACGGGTTAATCTATGTCGGAAAGGTTGCAGTGCGGTATAACGGCGCGATGCCCTCAAATACCAATCTGGTCTTGCGCAGCAGCACGCTTGCCATTGCAGACGGCGCCTTCTCATGGTGCAAGGGTCTTGAGCAAATTTCTCTTGGTAATGGGGTAACCACAATAGGCGAAGGTGCGTTCAGCCACTGTTCCAATCTTCGAGCGGTTCATATGCCTGCTTCTGTCCTTACCATCGGTATCGGCGCGTTTGGTAGCTGTACAAGCTTAACCGAAGCATCCATCCCTAATACCTCCACTGCCATTGCCCCAAACGCATTTGAACACTGCACTGCGCTGACGCTTTATGGTTATTCCGGTTCTACCGCGCAACAGCATGCCCAAGAGCAAGGGATTCCCTTTCAAGCAATCAGTACGGTCTCGGCAATTTTGCTCAGCAAAACAACGGCTACGTTGGGGGGTGGGTTCTATGAGATTCTAACCGTTACGTTCACCCCTGCCGAGGCGACAAACCGAGTGATAGAATGGAAAAGCAGTAATTCATCCGTCGCAGAGGTTGACGCCAGCGGCAAAGTCATAGCCGTCGGTGAAGGAACCGCTGTGATAACCGCAACCTCCATGGACGGAGCAAAAACCGCAAGGTGTACCGTGACAGTGAGTAACAGCCAGTTTATCGCACTACTGTCTGATCACATTTCCGGAAAACTTCCTATCACCATGATTGCACAATTTGATTTAAATAATAACGGTAGAATTGATCTGTCTGATTTAGTTAATATCAAATACTGCCTTATGGGTATGGCATAGTTTCTGGTTTCCCCTACTACAATATAAAGAGTTACTTCCCCACAAAAAAACAACCCTCCTCAAAAGTTTTTTCAAGGAGGGTTTTGCTATGTATCTGCTACACCGCAAACGGGTCGTCGCCGGGGTCTGGGTTCCACACGTACTCGATGTAGGCGGCAATCTGGTACGCCTTCTCCATGTTCACAGAATCGGAGACAAAGCCCAGTGTCATATCCATGCCCGCCGTTACGCCGGAGGAGGTGTAAAACTTGCCGTCGGTTACCCAGCGCGCACTTCTTTGCCAGTTCACATCCGCGTTGTTCTCCGCCACCCAGTCAAACAGCTGCTTGTTGGTGGTGGCCTTCTTCATATCAAGCGCACCGGTTTTTGCAAGCAAGGCGCTGCCCGTGCAGACCGTAAGACAGCAGCAGGCGTCCTCGGCAAGTGCGCGCAAGCGGGTTAAGAAGGCTTCGTCCTGCATCAGCGCACGCGCCCCGTACCCGCCGGGGATAAACAGCACGCCCTCGGACTGTACCTCGGCAAGTGGTGCTGTCATAACCCGCACCCCGTGGGCACTTTTCACCATTCCCCCGCTTGGGGAGAAAAAGTGCAGTGAAAAATCCTCCACCTCGCCCAAAATCTCCGCCGGACCAAAGGCGTCGAGCGTTTCAAACTCATCGTACAGCAGTATATTGATGTCCATATATGTATCCCTTTCCCTTATTCACTTTTGGGTTAGTGGTGATTTACACTAGTCGCTTATTGCATTGCTTCGACTAGAGCTTTTATGCGCTCAAGCGCTTTGGGGAGCCTGATACGAAATGTTTCCTCTTGCTCCTGAGGAACATCCGTTTTCACTACTAATGTAGTAGCGCCCTCATTCTCGGTAAGAGAATAACTCTCCTTCCCGCCGATCCACTCTTTTTCCCGTTGTTGCTGTCCACTTTCTTTGGTGTCTGCGCTGTGACGGAACAAAACAAACTTGTTTGGATTAAGTTTCTCTATTAGGTCTGTAACACCATACCCATTTACAGCTGATATAAACTCAATCTCATTTCCTTGCTTCATTTCCCCCTTCATAAAGGTACCTTCATCGATTATGCTTGCCCAGTCACGAAATGTTGCATCCTCCCAAAGAGTTGCCCAGACCTTTTCTTTTGGGGCGTTTATCTCGATTGAGAACTCAAGCTCTTTCATGTTGTCCTCCTCAGTTCATACGCATTAATTCGTTAATAACACCCTGCGATGTCATTTATGTAACAAACCCAGAGGGGTTCACCATGATATGTGTCATGTGATTTCCCCGTGATTTACAGCTATGCTTCCCACAAAAGCCCCATCACCTCTGCCACATGGGCAGTCAGGATAGGCTGTAGCGTCGGGTAGGTCCAGCGTCGGGGCGCACCTTCGTGCAGCTCCACCCGCTCGATCTCAAAGTCGGGCAGGGTGCCAAAGCGGGTAATCTCGGCATAGTACAGCATCCCGTAGGCTTCGGACAGCGTGCCGCTGTCGTCGGTGACCGAGAAAGGACAGATGCGCCGCAGCGAAAACTCCGCCGCACCCGTTTCTTCATACAGCTCGCGGCTCGCGGTGTCGTCGATGTCCTCCCCCGGTTCGCGGTGCCCGCCGGGGCATTCCAGCGTGTCACGCTCCTTGTGCTTGCAATACACCCACCTGCCCTGTGCGCGGCAGACTATCACGGCATACTTAAAGTCGACATCCTCCACCTGCTCGTAAAACCAGACATGAACCATCTGTCATTACCTCACTTTTTGCAATAATCCAACCGAATAAACTGCTTTGCGTTGGGCAACGGAATGGTCACCCGCAATACGCAATCATATCCGATTTGCTGCATCGCTGCAGATAAGGAATGCTCGTCGATGTCGCTGTGCAGCGCACCGATTTCGTCAAATACGTGTGCATACGGCGACTGCGATACAAACTGCTCGCCGAGGTTCTGCTGAATCACGCACGAAACATAGCGTGGTCGCGCGTTTGCGATATGGCTTGTAAACCTGTTTCGCCCAATGTACTCGATAAATAGGTTTGCAATGATAAGCTCCGCCCTCGGCAGGCAAGCGCTAGGCTGTGAAAGGTCGCACCTCACCAGCTGTAACAGCTCGCCAAGATGCCCGTACCGCTCCTTGCAGGCGGCTAGGTACTCGGCGTTGATGTCCACCCCGTACACCGTTTTCAGTCCAGTCGCCGGAACGTGCTCCAGCCCGTTGCCCCCCGCAATGCCTAGGATAGCGGCGGAGGTCACCTCGTAATCATGCAGCTGTGCGCACAGAATTTCGCTAAGCATTTGCAGCTGAAATACCTCGTCAAGGCTCATGTGCGCCTCGTAATCGGACAGCAAAATCTTCTCCCATGGGTGCATACCCCGTTTCCCCCTTCGATGTCCGTGTTTCCGTCTTACGGTTTTGCGTACCGCTCTAGTGCCTCGTCATAGAACTTCTTTGTGTGCTCGTCAAAGCACACAAGCATCACGCGGTGCAGTATGGTATCCTGCGCCAAAAAGTCCATGATGGAATTTACCGCAATTGGGGCGGCCAGCGCAAGCGGAAAATGATACACCCCCGTGCTGATTGACGAAAACGCCACTGAGCGGCAGCCGTGCAGTGAGGCTAGCGCAAGGCTTTCGCGGTAACAGCTTGCAAGCAGCGCCGCCTCGCCGCGCTCGCCCCCGCGCCAGATCGGTCCCGGGGTGTGAATGACAAACCGCGCGGGCAGCTTGTAGCCCAGCGTCAGCTTTGCCTTACCCGTTTCACAGCCGCCCAGGGTTTTGCACTCTGCAAGCAGCTCAGGTCCCGCCGCGGCATGGATGGCGCCATCCACCCCGCCGCCGCCCAGCAGCGTGGTGTTTGCGGCGTTGACGATGGCATCTGCCTTAATGGTTGTGATGTCGCCCTTGATGATCTCTAGCTTCACCCGTTATCCCCCTCGTTTCATTGGTGTGTATCGAATCCCGTTAAGCAGCTGCTCGCAGTCAGTGGGTACAAACCCAAGCCGTTTATAAATATGAACCGCATACGGCGATGAATTCACCGTAACGGTAGTATACCCGTGTGTCGCAGTCTCTACCAGACGGCGGGCAATCCCCTTTTTGTGCTGCTGCTTTTCTATAAACAGCAGACTGATGTGCCCATGTACGGCATGTTCTGTAGCCTGCCCCGCTTGCGGGCGCACCGCGACCACGCCGACAACCTTATTGTCCTCCAACGCGTACCATAGGGCTAGCTCCCTATCCTGTATGCGCTATGCCATCGCGTCATATTGTATAAACTCATGAAACGTGGCGACGCCCTGCTCGCTGTAATCGGGTGCTTCAAACTCCAAAAACACCCGCCACACCAAATCGAGCAATTCTTTAAGCCGTTGCGGCTCCATTTCGCGAATGGTTATGTTCGGTTGCCCCCTTTATAAATCTCTCACAAGGACTTTTGGGCAGGTTTGCGCTGTAATCGTTACAACCAGTAGCAGGATTGATGCCACACAAAACGACGCAATGCCAAATACGATGCTGTATGGCGCCCATACAAGCAAACCTTGCCATGTGCTTTGGAAAATAACTGGGATGATAACAAGCATGGCAAGAGACAACAACGCAGGCAGTGTTGCAGCTAGGATTGCCCCGCCAGTTCGATACGCCCGCCTTTTTCGCAAGCCCTTTTTGGTCTGCGAAACTGCCGTTGCAACATAAATGATAGCCAAAACACACAGTGGCACACATACAAAGGTCATCATAGAGAAGATGAGATCAAACACCGTCCATACATCGGCTGTGTACGGCACAATCGGCTCACCGTTTACAATAGCCAGCGCGTTATCGCAGATACCGCCAGTGTTCGCCGATGCATTGATATTGGTTAACACCCCAACCGCCGTGTTGTTTGGTTTTATCCCTAGCTTAGCGGAATAATTGGGCGTTCCACCGGGGTGATATATTTCGCCTGTGTCCGTAACAAACCATCCTCCCGCGTAGTATGTTGACGCATCCACCCTGCCGGATTGCTCAACGGCGTGGGACTTTTGAATGATTCGGCTAAACTGCGGCGAAACCTCAACCGTTCCCATCTGTATTTGCAACCATCTGCCCATATCCCGTGCACTGGAATACAAAAAGCCCGCCGGAACATTGCCTTTGGCAACCTCTACAGGATAAGGCCGTGCAGAAAAAAAGGCAACTCGGCTTCCTTGTGCAACAAGTCCCGTCTCCAGCGCTTTTTGGGGATTTGCATAGGTCGCATTTAGTCCAAGGGGCGTAAAGATTCTTTGCTCCATAAACTGCGCGTAGTCTTGCCCCGATACCACTTCGATAATATAACCCATCAATTTATAGTTGGCATTTGCGTAAGAATAACGCTCGGAAGGGTAAAACGAAAGCTCCTTGTTGCTTATGCTTTTAATATGCTCCTCCAGCGTCACATCTGGCTCTGCCTGCGGATATAAGCTGTCGTTGTTCGTAAACCCACTGGTTTGATATAAAAGGTTTGCGATTGTTAAATCTTCGGGCGCGACCTCGTTGCCACGTATCGTCACGGTAAACCAGGGAATCTGTTTGCATACAGGGTCGTCGAGTGACAGCTTGCCCTCATCCACAAGCAGAAGAATGCCCAGGGCTGTAAACGCCTTTGAAACCGAGCCGATCTGAAACAACGCATCTTCATACACACTTTGCTTTGTTTGCAGGTCGCTGCCGTACGACAGATACCGCACATCCTCGCCCTGTACCACAACAATCGCCGCGCCGGGGATGCGTGCTTTGCTTAGAACCGTCCTCGCCATATTGTCTATATGATAAAATGGCATATCCTGTTCGGTTACATCCAGTGCAGTCGCGGGCATCGCAGTGCAAACGCAAAAAAGCAGGGCGATAAACAGGCAGATACATTTTTTCGTACTTCTAGTCAACATCAAATCCTCCTTGTCATGGCACTAATTATACTTTAACTATAGAACGAGATAGACTGAAAAGAAAACGAAACGCACATAATAACAGGAAGTTGTGGTTAAGTAAAAAAGGATAACTGGCTGTTTTCGTAACCCTGCTTATATGCGTTTATAATATCGCGCATTCGATATAACAGTCCGAGCCGCTCGCACTCCTGCTTAAAGACGCCCCACAACGCCTTTGCCCGCGGGCTTTGGCAGGCGTAACGCTCGCCGAACTGTGCCAGATACCGCTCGCGCAGCCCTTGCCCTGCAAAGCGGTCGTCCAGACTATTCAAGAAATGCTCCCGCTGGTTTGCGCGCAGGGTGACACCAAAAAACGGGTACACAAACCGCGCGCCGTTTTCCTTTGCGGCGCGCACTACCGAGAGCACGTTATGGTCGCTATCTGTAATAAACGGCAATACCGGCATCAGCAACACACCGGCAAACAGCCCTGCGTCGGATAGCTCCCGCACGGCGCGCAGCCGCTCGGACGCGGGCGGGGCAAACGGCTCTACCTTGTTGCAAAGCGCGTCGTCGCAAGTCGTCACCGTCATCTTCACAATCACGGGCGAATGTCGCGCTATGTCGCACAGGATGTCGGCATCCCGCGCGACGAGTGGGCTTTTGGTTGCTATCGCCGTGCCGAAGCCATATGCGTCGATTAGCTCAAGTGCATGACGGGTAAGCAGTAGCTCGCGCTCAAATGGGTTGTAGGGGTCGCTCATCGCGCCCATGCCCACAACGCCTGTTTTCACCTTGCGCTGCAGGTCGTTTCGCAGGATGATAAGCGCGTCCTGCTTTGCGCGCACACGGTCGAATTCCTCCACCCGGTAGCATTCGCTGCGGCTGTCGCAGTAGATGCAGCCGTGGCAGCAGCCCTTGTAACTATTCATGTTGTAGTCGGTTCCAAACCATGTGGTATCCTTTGTTCGGGATACGATGGTTTTCGCGGGTATATACTCCATACGGTTCCCCTATACGATGGTTTTCAGCACGGTCATTTGCCCTGTAAGGCGGTAATTGCCAAGACCGGCGGGCACAAACAGGCTGTCTCCTTTTTTTATGGCAACACGCTGTTCGGCGTTTTCCGCCACCCCTTCGCCATCTAAACACAGCAGGGAGTGAAACGAGGCGCCGTCCGCGTACAGTGAAGCGTGAGAGTTTATCCTAAGCTCATGCACTGTAAAATACTCGCACCGCGCAAGCCGCCGTGTCTGATAGCCGTCCAGTACGGTGTAGTCTTGCTCCGCTATACTGGACGGGGCGAACGGTCTAGTGATGGTGACATCGAGCGCCTTTTGAACATGCAACTCGCGGGGCTTTCCGTCCGCGTCCGGGCGGTTGTAATCATACACCCGGTAGGTGAGGTTGGAGCTTTGCTGAATCTCTGCAAGCAAGATCCCAGCACCGACCGCGTGGATGGTTCCCGCGTCGATAAACAGTACATCCCCCTTTTTAACGGGCACGGCGTTGAGTGCCGATTCTAGCTCGCCGCTTTGGATGAGTTCGGCAAACTGCTGCTTGGTAATCTCCTTTGCAAAGCCGTAATACAGTGTGGCGTCCGGCTTACAGTCTACCACGTACCACATCTCGGTTTTGCCGCAGCCGCCCTCAACGCGCGACGCGTAATCGTCGTTTGGGTGCACCTGTATCGAAAGACGTTTCTGCGCGTCTATTAGCTTAATTAGCACAGGAAACAACGCAAACCGCCCGCAGTTTGTGCCGAGCACGGCGGTTCCCTTCTCGCTGAGATATTGGCTAAGCGGCATGCCATCGTACCGCCCGCCGTGGATAAGGCTCTCACCGTCGGGGTGGCACGAAAGCTCCCAGCTTTCAGCTACCCGAGCAAGCTGCGTCTGTTTGCCAAACCGCTCCTTCAGCGCGGTGCCGCCCCAGATGTAGTCCTTCAGCGCGGGTTTAAGCTTTTCTATGCGCATTGCCTTTCTCCTTATGGTAAGCCTTAAAGCAACCGTCGCGCGGCGGCTGTAAGGCAGGCGATTGCCCTTTGGTGATGTGATGCCATTATACTACATTTACCATCGCGGCGTAAAGAACCGTCTGTGTTATGCCTCGTTTTTTAGCCGATTTGCGCTACTGTGCGGACGCGCAATGCGCGCCCCTACGTCCATATTCAATGTCGATAGATTGGTGGTGTTATGTGTAGGGGACGGCGTCCTCGACGTCCCGTGGCGGCGTTGTGGGACACCGCGGACGCGTGATGCGCGCCCCTACGAATCATTAACTGCGCACAAAAACCGGGGCAGATATCTCATCCGCCCCGGTTTAAATCAGCAGTATTATTCGTTGTTGGTTATTATCTGCTCGTCGGGCAATGTCACCGTTTTGTTCCCCTCGGTGTATGCAATGCCCTGCACATAGCCGCTTTCGTCAAGGGTTACACGCAGCGCCCCTTTGATGCTACCGCCCACATAGTCGCGCAAAAACGCGCTGTGCTCGGTAATTGGCTCGGGGGGCTGTTCTTGCTCGTCCGACACCTGTGTTTTGCCCGATGCGGTGTAGTCGAGCACCGCCATATACAGGATGCGCGCCGTGTTTTTAAGCGCAACCTCCCGCGAACGGTTGACGATGTTGATGAGGTAACCAAGCATCACGCCCACCACCACGAGTAGGATTAGCGTAACCGTCATCAGCTCAAAGAGTTTGAGCTTGTCATGGTCGGTTCGCTGGAATGCCTTGATCTTTTCAAGAACCATATTCCTAGCCCCTTGCATGGATTCGACGCGTGTTGTGCATAGCGGGGTGCGGTGTTTTCGGCGATAAAACGGTGTCGTTCTTTAAAACAGCCCCGGCTTGTGCCGGGGCTGTTTATATAAAATAATTAACTAAACTTTGGCAACAGTTCCGGCGGGGAACGTCACTGCATATCCTCCTGCAGTATATACAAACGAAGAAATCGTAACACCATCAGCACCCATTGTGATTGCTACAGTGGGTGTACCAGTTAACTTAGTACTATCGATCATTGATGCTGTGTTAAGCTTAGTAATACAATCAGCATTGGTTAAATCGTTAGTTAGATTTTGAACTAATACCCTGTTTGAAATATACGCTTGAGCAGCTGTATAAACAGTTTTTGCTTCTGCCTTCACGGATGTTTCTCTTGCACTGTTAATAAACCCAATCATCGACGGTACGAGGATAGCGATAAGGATACCGAGGATTGCGATAACCACGATCAGCTCAATCAGCGTAAAGCCGCGGTTTTTCTTGGCTACCAGTGCACATAGTTTTGTAAACATAAATTTACCCTCCATCATTTTTGTCTTCGTTTTCGGTACAGGTTCTGACTTCGTTATTCCTGCCAAGCGGTTTTTTAGACACATTTCTTTAAAATTTTTACATCTTTTTTATAACACTCACCCGCTCACCGTATCATCGACACGGCATGACGTTATAAAGATGTTGCTGCTTTTATATTGTAACATAGTTTTACCGCCGCATCCACAGTCTAAATTAGGCAGCTGTTTTTTCGTTGCATCGTGTTGCGGAGACATGCATGGTTTTCAGGGCAAAACGCAAACCGTGTCGCCGAAAAAAGAACCCGCACGAACGGTGTTTTATCTTGCTGTCGTCTTTTCATGATAAAAGACAAAGAAACAATGAAATGTTCCTTTATTCTGGCAACGATATGCACACAATGACCATTGACAAACCCTTACAGCTAGAATATTATATATAATATATACAGTATATAGGGGGCGCACCTCATCAACATCTTGTGTTTTTTTGAGGGGGAACTTCGGGTGCGCGGGGGTGCAAACGCTGCTGCTGTGCCGTTTTTGCCCGATGCTGCTATAGCCAAAAGGGGGAACATTTCGCCGGTCGGACGCGCCTTTTTTGCACGCGGTTCGACGGTTTCCGAGGGGGAACGCGCGATTTTTCTCTCGCCTATACCTAAGTCGCTTTCACAATGCCTAAACAAAATGGAGCAAAAGCTTGCATTTATGGCTTTTACGAAGATTTTTGTAGACATGGTAAGTGAATTAGGTAACACTCTGAGTGCCCGACATATTCTCGGCACGGAAAGGCGTGGGACATTGTAATGCTAACTCAAATCATTAAGCGAGACAGAACCACCGTACCGTTTAAAAGCGAGAAGATCGTTCTTGCCATCTTTAAGGCGGCAAATGCGGTAGGGGGGGACGACTTTACCACCTCGCAGCTGCTTGCCGATGAGGTGGTGCGCCTTGCCGACCTGCGCTATCCCGACGGCATCGCCGAGGTAGAGGGCATACAGGATATTGTAGAAAAGGTGCTAATTGAAGCCGGGCACGCCAAAACCGCCAAGGCGTACATCCTGTACCGCGAAAAGCGGCGCGCGTCCCGCGAAAGCAATGCCTTAATCGGTGCCACCATCAATATGTTTACCGAGTATCTCAACGACCGCGATTGGCAGATAAACGAAAACGCCAACACCCAAAAGTCGATTAATGGCCTAAATAACTACGTGCGCGAGGCGTTTACCAAAAGCTACTGGCTGCACGAGGTATACACCGACGAGATCCGTAACGCCCACCTTTCGGGCGAGATTCACATCCACGACCTGGGCTTTTTCGGCCCCTACTGCGCGGGCTGGGACCTGCGCCAGATTCTGACGAACGGCTTCGGCGGCGTACCCGGCAAGGTGGAGTCGCGCCCTGCAAAGCATCTGCGCTCGTTCCTTGGTCAGGTGGCAAACTCCACCTTTACCACCCAGGGCGAAAGCGCGGGCGCACAGGCGTGGTCGTCGTTTGACACCTACTGCGCACCCTTCATCCGCTACGATAACATGGACTACGCGGCGGTGCGTCAGGCATTGCAGGAGTTTGTGTTTAACCTAAACGTCCCCACCCGCGTGGGCTTCCAGTGCCCGTTTTCCAACCTAACGTTTGACATCGTGCCCCCGCGCACCCTGCGCGACCAGAACGTGGTTGTGGGCGGCGAGATGAAAAACGAGACCTACGGCGAGTTCCAAAAGGAGATGGATCTGTTCAACATCGCGTTTTGCGATGTAATGATGGAGGGCGACCTAAAGGGGCGCGTGTTCACCTTCCCCATACCCACCATCAACGTCACCAAGGATTTTGCGTGGGACAGCCCTGTGGTCGAGAAGTTTATGGAGATTACCTGCCGCTACGGCATCCCCTACTTCTCCAACTACATCAACTCCGACCTGTCGCCCGAGGACGCGCTTTCGATGTGCTGCCGCCTTCGGCTCGATACCACCGAGCTGCGTAAGCGCGGCGGCGGTCTGTTCGGCTCTAACCCGTTAACCGGCTCGATTGGCGTGGTTACCTTAAACCTGCCGCGCCTTGCCTATCTCTCCAAAACCGAGCCGGAGTTCTTTACCCGCCTGTGGCAGCAGATGAACATCGCCAAAAACAGCCTTGAGATTAAGCGCAAGGTCATAGAAGAACAGACCGGGCGCGGGCTGTACCCGTATTCCGCCAACTACCTAAGGGACGTAAAGGCGCGAACGGGCAGTTACTGGCACAATCACTTTAACACCATCGGGCTTATCGGCATGAACGAGGCGTGCCGCAACCTGCTGGGCTCCGACTACGACCTGACCACCCGCGAGGGGCAGGCGTTTGCCGTCAGAACCCTTGACTATATGCGCAGCGTGATTCGGGATATTCAGGACGAGACGGGGCACTACTACAACCTGGAGGCGACCCCCGCCGAGGGCACCAGCTACCGCCTTGCCAAAAAGGACATCGAGCGTTACCCCGCCATCCTGACGGCGGGCGAGACGGTGCCGTACTATACGAACTCGACACAGCTGCCCGTGGGCTACACCGACGATATCTTTGAGACGCTTGACCTGCAGGACGAGTTGCAGTCGATGTACACCGGCGGCACGGTGCTGCACCTGTACCTAGGCGAGGAGATTAAGGACACCGCCGCGGCAAAGAACCTGTTGCGCAAGGCGTTTACCCGCTATAAGCTGCCCTACCTGTCGCTTACCCCAACCTTCTCGGTATGCAGCGACCACGGCTACATTGCGGGCGAACACTTCACCTGCCCCGAGTGCGGACAGAAAGCGGAGGTTTGGTCACGGGTCGTTGGCTACCTAAGGCCGGTGCAGAACTTTAACACCGGCAAGCGCGCCGAATACACCGAGCGTAAAAAGTATGTGATGCCCGACGAGGCGTTTGAAGAACGCTACACCAAGCGCGAGGAAGCGGTGGTATGAGGTTTGCGGGGCTTGTAAAAAGCTCGCTGGTAGATTACCCGGGGCTGGTAAGCTGTGTGCTGTTTGTACCGGGCTGCAATCTCGACTGCTTTTACTGCCATAACCGCCCGCTGATAGAGGGCAGGCTACCCCTGCTCGACCAGAGTATGCTTACGGAGTTTTTAAGAAAACGCGCGGGGCTGCTCGACGGCGTTGTGCTTACCGGCGGCGAGCCGACGTTGTACGCCGAACTGGAGGAGACCGCCGGATGGCTAAAACGCTTAGGCTACCGCGTAAAGCTCGACACCAACGGCGTAAGCCCCGATGTCGTCAGCCGTCTGCTTACCCTTAAATTATGCGACTATGTAGCGGTGGACTATAAGGCACCCGCCGCGCGTTATAAAGAGCTGTGCGGCGAGGGTGCGGACGCGGATAAGGTGCTGCAAACCATCCGCCTGCTTGCCGAGAGCGGCATCGCCTTTGAGGTACGTACCACCGTCGTGCCCCAGCTATCCATAACGGACCTTGCGCAGATGGCACGCGAGCTGCCCGCCCTGCCGCGCTACGTGCTCAACCGCTACCGCGTGCCGGACGAGTACCCCGCCCACGAAGCAGGCCGCATCCTGCAGCGGGCGTATACGCAAGGTGAGATTACCGCGTTTGCCGAGGCACTGCGGGAGATACAGCCGAATACAGTTTCATAACGACCTTCCATTAACACAAAACACAGGAGGCGATGCCCAAACCGGCACCGCCTCCTGTGTTTATCCCTGTCTATTATGTAACGATATAGTCGAGGATGTCTTTGTTTATGATGTTCGACGCCTTGTCAAACACAAAATGGTCTGCGCCCTCGATAATCAAAAGCTGTGCGCCGTCTATTGCGTCGGCGATCTGGCACAGGTGGTTGTACTTTATCATATCGTGCTGTCCGCCGATAATCAGTGAGGGCAACTGGATGCCCGAGATGTCCCGCGTGCGCAGCTTGGGGTAGGACACCATCAGGTTTAGTATCTGCGCCTTGCGCCTTGCCCTTTCGTCAAACAGACCGATGAACCGGCACGCCATATAGCCCAGTACAATGGGCAGCTGGATAACCCATTTTACCCCCTGCGGGTTTAGGTTGGGTCCCGCCACAATCAGCTTGTGGATGCGCGACTGGTTCTGCCGCGCCATCTCAATGGCGACGTTTCCGCCGTCCGAAAAGCCGATGATTACCGCCTTTTCAAGCCCCATATCGTCGAGCACCGCAAAGGTGTCTTTTGCCATCTGCTCAATGGTAAGCGGCTCGGTTCCAAACGTAGATTTTCCGTGCCCGCGACTGTCCACCGTTATGGTGAGGTGGCGGTGAGAAAAATCGTAGATCTGCTTGTCAAAGCAGTGCCTGTCCTCGCCGTTGCCGTGCAAAAGAATCAGCGCCGGCTCGCCCGCTCCGTAGCATTTGTAGTAGATCTGTGCTCCGCCCGAATGCGCGTAGCCTGTGGTATGTGCTGTAACCAAGATAAACTGCCTCCGTTGATATATTGTAATGTGTATTACTATCTGTATAATTTGCCCTGCCATAGACCCTGCTCCGCCAGCGCCTTATCAATGCCGCCCAGCACCGCAATCTTATCAAGGCTCCACAGCGGCGCAAGCAGGGTATCGCGCGCGCCGTCGCCCGTAACGCGTTCTATCACGGTCTCGGGCGGTAAAACGGCAAGCTGTGCGCACACGGTATTGATGTAATCCTCCCGTGTCATGGGGGTAACCTCGCCGCGCCGGTAGCTTTGGGCAAGCGCGGAATCGCGCAGGATGTGCAAAAGATGCAGCTTAACCGCGTCGGGGCGCAGCTCTGCCACCGCGCGTGCTGTTTGTATCATCTCGTCGGGCGTTTCGCCCGGCAGCCCGTTGATTAGGTGGATACACACGCGGATGCCCTTTTGCTTTAAGCGGTGGTAGCTATCTGTAAACTCTTTGTAATTATGTCCGCGGTTAATACGCTGTGCGGTGTGGTCGTTTGCGGTTTGCAGACCAAGCTCCACCGTCAGGTAGGTTTGTTTCGACAGCTGCGCCAGGTAGTCCGTCACGTCGTCCGGCAGTGCGTCGCACCGCGTGGCGACCGAAAGCCCGCATACATCGGGCACCGCAAGCGCCGTTTCGTATAGTTCCTTTAGTACGGGCAGCGGGGCATAGGTGTTGGTGTGCGCCTGAAAATAGGCGATGACCCTCGCGCCCTGCCATCCGGCTTGAATACGCGCAAGCTCGCCCGTAATCTGGCTGCGGATATCCAGCGCACCCTGTGTAAACTCCGACCCGCCCGCGCGGCAAAACACGCACCCGCCGCTGCCCTTGGTGCCGTCGATGTTCGGGCAGGTAAGCCCCGCGTCGATTACCGCCTTGAACACGCGGTGTGAAAACCGGCGCGAAAGATGATAGCGCAGGGTGTGGTAGCGCTTATTGTCGTCGCTGTTGGCAAATGGGTTTTGCATCGGTATCCCGTTTCTTTCGTCGCTTTTTGGGCTCCGGCAGATGCCGCCGTTTACCCAATAGACCCTATCATATCAGATTAACTTGTAAAAGTAAAGCCGCCCACAGTGCCGCCTACGAATACCGTTCGTTGATACATATTTTACTATAAATTCGTGCCAAACCCCACAAAGCAAAGCGCTTAACTACTTAATTAATGGTATAAGGAACAACGCCCCAAAGCCGCGGCTCGGACGAATAACGAGATAACGGTTTTACCTGCCTGCTACTGCAACGTAACAGTCGGTTTATAATCGTTCATATCGAGTATCGGCTTTAAGCTGTAATCGATCTTCGCGCTGTCAATCTCCTCGCCGGTTGCTTCGCGAACATGGTCGGCAATGTTGTTTCGCACCATATCGTCCAATTCATACACATCGGTGCCGTAGGGTATTTGAATGGTCAATAGCAGGTTGTCGATACCCTGCGCATCATGAACAATAAAAAAATGCATACTCTGCTCGTTTTCTGGCAGTGCGGCGGGTGATGCAGAGCCGTTGCCGGTACACCCTGCCATAAGCAGCATCAGTGCGATGACCATTGTCAGCATGAATAACCGTTTCATCTCAAAACCCTCCTAAACTATTGTCTTACCATGTTGCCGCAATTGGGCGAAATCCAACGCAAAACAACGCGGTGGTGCATACCTCTTTGTATTGTAATATTATACATTATAGCTCACAAAATGGAAATTACAATGAATATAGCAAAGGAAAGAACCGCCGGTTAAGGAAAAATCCCTTACACGGCGGCGTCTTTCCTGTCTGTTTTCGGTTTGGACGAAAAAGACAAGCTATATTATATAGTTTCGTGGAGAGCAGAAAGAATCAGAGCGGTCATGCCGTCGCAGTTTACGGTCTGCTCGCCCGTTCGGGCGATGTCCGCGGTGCGCGCGCCGCCCTTTAGTACCGACGCCACCGCGTTCTCGATCGCCTGTGCCTCATCGGCAAGCCCGAGCGAAAGCCGCAGCATCAGCGCGCACGAAAGGATGGTGGCGATGGGGTTTGCAACACCCTTGCCCGCAATGTCGGGCGCAGAGCCGTGAATCGGCTCGTACATGCCGCGAGTGCCGTCACCGAGCGATGCGCTCGAAAGCAGCCCGATCGAACCAGTGAGCATCGACGCCTCGTCGGATAGGATATCGCCAAACATATTGCTCGTTACCACCACGTCAAACTGCGACGGATTGCGGATAAGCTGCATCGCGGCGTTATCCACCAGCATATCGGTGCAGGTCACGTCGGGGTAATTCTTCGCGACCGCGTGCACCACCTCGCGCCACAGGCGGGAGCTTTCGAGCACGTTTGCCTTGTCTACGCTGATCACCTGTCTTTTGCGCGTTCTCGCCAAATCAAACGCCACCTTTGCAATGCGGCGAATCTCGGTTACGTTGTACGCCTCGGTGTCAAATGCCTCCTCGCCGCCTTCGCTTGTGCGCCTTCCGCGCTCGCCAAAGTAGATGCCGCCCGTCAGCTCGCGGATGATAACAAGGTCGATGCCGTTACCCGCAATGTCGGTGCGCAGGGGGCAGGCGGAGGAGAGCGCCTCAAACAGCTGGGCGGGGCGGATGTTTGCGTACAGCCCAAGTGCCTTGCGAATACCCAGCAGCGCCGCCTCGGGGCGCAGGTGTCCGGGCAGGGTGTCCCACTTCGGACCGCCCACGGCACCCAGCAGCACGCTGTCGCTTGCAAGGCAGCCGTCTACCGTTTCCTTCGGCAGGGGGTTGCCCGTTGCGTCGTACGCTGCGCCGCCCATCAAGTATTTTTTGTAGTTGAAGGTGTGCCCGTATTTTGCGCCCACCGCGTCCATTACGCGGATGGAGGCCTGCACAATCTCGGGTCCGATGCCGTCGCCTTCGATAACCGCTATAGTATAGTTCATATCCATTCCCGTGCCTTTCCTGATATCGGTGCGCCGATTAGCTGCCCTTGGCAAGCGATTTAAGCAGACCGCCCGCCGCCACGATGTTCTGTAAGAACGCGGGGAACGGCTTAAAGGTGACGGTTGCGCCCTTGGTGTGGTTAGTCAGCTCGCCCTTGTCAAAGTCGATGCTCACCTTGTCGCCCTCGTCGATGTCCGCGTCGCATTCGATGATGGGCAGCCCGATGTTGATGGCGTTGCGGTAGAAGATGCGCGCAAAGCTCTTTGCCACCACGCAGGAGATGCCGCTGGTTTTAATGGCAAGGGGCGCGTGCTCGCGGGAGGAGCCGCAGCCGAAGTTTGCGCCGCCAACCATCACGTCGCCCTGCCTTACACGGTCTACAAAGGTCTTGTCAAGGTCCTCCATGCAGTGGGCGGCTAGCTCTTTTGCGTCGGAGGTGTTGAGGTAGCGCGCGGGGATGATGACGTCGGTATCCACGTTATCGCCGTATTTAATCACGGTCGCGTTTGTGATCATAGCTATCCAGTTCCTTTCAATCGGGTCGGTGCGCGTATCGGTATGCGCAAAGACCTTGATGTATCGTACTGCCCGTTATAACGAAGCGTTGTATTAAATGCCCTCGGGGGACGCGATCTTTCCGGCGATCGCAGACGCCGCCGCAACGGCGGGGCTTGCTAGGTACACCTCGCTTTTGGGGTGACCCATGCGCCCAATGAAGTTGCGGTTGGTGGTGGCAACGCAGCGTTCGCCCTCGGCAAGAATGCCCATGTGTCCGCCCAGGCAGGGACCGCAGGTGGGGGTGCTTACGATGCAGCCCGCCTCGATAAAGTCTTTGAGCAACCCTTCTTCCATTGCCTGCAGGTAGATCTTCTGCGTTGCGGGGATGATGATGGTTCTTACGTTTTTATCAACACGTCTGCCCTTAAGGATGGCAGCAGCCTCGCGCAGGTCGGACAATCTGCCGTTGGTGCACGAGCCAATGACCACCTGGTCAATGGTAACCTCGCCCGCCTCGTCTACCGTCTTGGTGTTGCTGGGCAGGTGGGGGAACGCCACGGTGGGGCGAATGGTCGAAAGATCGATGTCATACACCGCGTCGTAAGGTGCGTCCTCGTCCGCCGCAAAGATGACGGGCCCACGGTCGCTGTGCTCGGCAATGTACGCGAGTGTGACCTCATCCACAGGGAAGATGCCGTTCTTGCCGCCCGCCTCAATCGCCATATTGGCAACACACAGGCGGTCGTCTATCGTTAGATTCTTTACGCCGTCGCCCACAAACTCCATCGACTTATACAGCGCGCCGTCCACACCGATCATGCCGATGATGTGCAGGATTAAATCCTTACCCGAAACGTGTTTAGCGAATTTGCCCGTCAGGTTAAACTGAATGGCACTCGGCACCTTAAACCATGCCTTGCCGTACGCCATGCCCGCCGCCATATCGGTGGAGCCGACGCCGGTGCTGAACGCGCCCAGTGCGCCGTAGGTGCAGGTGTGGCTGTCCGCACCGATGATAACGTCGCCTGCAACCACCAGTCCCTTTTCGGGCAGTAGTGCGTGCTCCACGCCCATCTCGCCGACGTCAAAGAAGTTCTCTATCCCCTTTTTGCGGGCAAACTCGCGCACCTGCTTGCTCTGCTCGGCGGCCTTAATGTCCTTGTTGGGGGTAAAGTGGTCGAGCACCAATGCAATCTTGCTTTGGCTAAACACCTCGCCACAGGACGCCTTTTCGTACTCGTTGATGGCAACGGGGGAGGTAATGTCGTTACCCAGCACCAGATCCAGGTCCGCCATAATCATATCCCCGGCGGTGACCTCCTTCTTGCCGCAATGGCTTGCCAAAATCTTTTGCGTCATTGTCATTGCCATAGTTTCATCTTTCCTTTCCATACCGTATTCGCTCATGCGGTGCGCCCTGCCCATTCGCCGCTTTTGCATCCCCCAAAAGCGGCGGCGACCAAACTCTCACCTCATACTATATTCCTGACTAAGAACAAACCCTTACACGTCCATTAACGCGTATTCAATCGAATCCACCAGCGCCTCCCAGCTTGCGGCGATGATGTCGGTGGAGACGCCCACCGTTATCCATTTGCGTGTGCCGTCGCTGCTTTCAATCAGCACGCGCACCTTTGCGCCTGTGGCGTGCTCCGCCTGCAGTACGCGCACCTTATAGTCGGTCAGGTGAACCCGCTCAAGCTGCGGGTAAAACACCATCAGTGCCTTGCGAAGCGCAAGGTCCAGCGCGTGTACCGGACCGTTGCCCACCGCCGCAGTGGTTTCGTACGTGCCGCCCACCTGAATCTTCAGCATCGCGCTTGCGTTGGTTTCGCCGTCGGGGGATGGGAACTCCCCGTTGGTTTTGTACATATCCAGGCTGAAGTGGGGGGTAAACAAACCCAGCGCGCGCTTGACAAGCAGCTCAAAGCTTGCGTCCGCCGCCTCAAACTGGTAGCCCTCGTGCTCCTTATCCTTCAGCAGGGCAAGCAGCTCGGCGGTTTGCCCCGCGTCGGTGACGGCCTGTGCCACCGATGTGCCCGCAAGCTTTGCCATTAGCGCGTTGCGCCCCGCAACCTCGGATAGCAAGAATCGGCGGCTGTTGCCCACCGAATCGGGCGGGATATGCTCGAAGCTGCGGGAGAGCTTGTTTACGCCGTCGATGTGCATGCCGCCCTTGTGGGCGAACGCACTGCTGCCGACGTAGGGCATATTGCCCCGCAGGCTCATGTTGCTAATCTCCGAAAGCTTCACGGCGGTGGGGGTGAGCTTTTGCATGTCGCCCGTTACACAGCGGTACCCCTTTTTAAGCTGCAGCGTCGGGATGATAGTGGACAGGTTTGCGTTGCCGCACCGCTCGCCAATGCCGGTAAACGTTCCTTGTATGTGCGTAGCCCCCGCCTCCACCGAAACGATGGAGTTTGCCACCGCGCAGCCGATGTCGTTGTGGCAGTGAATGCCCACGCGCACCTGCGGGAAGGTTGTGCACACCGTTTTGGTGATATCTGAAATTTCGACGGGGTCTGCCCCGCCGTTGGTATCGCACAGGCAGAGCACATCTGCACCCGCTCTGGTTGCGGCGTCCAGCACCTTTAGGGCGTACTCCGAGTTTGCCTTGTAGCCGTCAAAGAAGTGCTCCGCGTCAAAGATTACTTCTTTGCCGTTTTGCTTCATGAACGCGATGGTGTCGTACACCAGGGCAAGGTTTTCTTCTGGCGTTGCCTTTAGCACCTCGGTCACGTGCAGGTCCCACGACTTGCCGAAGATTGACACCGCGGGGGTGTTTGCGCTAAGCAGCGAGCGCACGTTTTCGTCGTCTTCTACCGCAATATTCTTGCGGCGGGTGCTGCCAAAGGCACACAGCTTTGCGTTTACAAGGTTTAGCTCCTGCGCCTTTTCAAAAAACTCCATGTCCTTGGGGTTCGAGACGGGGTTGCCTGCCTCAATATATGCGACACCAAAGCCATCAAGCACCTTTGCAATGGCGAGCTTATCGGATACCGAAAAGGATATCCCCTCGCTTTGCGCCCCATCGCGCAGAGTGGTGTCCAGTATCTCAAGCTGTTTCATGTGTGTTCCCAAACCCTTTCCGGCTGCCGCCACTTTACTGCTGTGCCTCGTATTAAAAGAATAATTTTTCGGTTTATTGCACCGTGCGAAGCAGCTTGTTGGTTGCGTTTAAGTACGCAAGCAGGCTCGCTTCAATAATATCGGTAGAAAGACCCCTGCCGGTATAGATGCGGTCGCCCGCGCGCAGCTTCACCATAACCTCACCCAGCGCGTCACGCCCCTCGCCTACCGAGCGGATGGCGTAGTCCTCCAGCGAGTGCTCGGGCGCGCCCGTCACCTTGGAGATGGCGTTAAAGGATGCGTCGATGGGTCCGTCGCCGATGGCAACCTCCTCCTTCTCCTCGCCGTCCTTCTCAAGCCGCACCACGCTGGATGCAGTGGCAAAGTTGCTGGCGTGTACGTCAAAGCGGCTGAGCTTGTAGTCGCCCTTGATAGTTGGCGCCTTGCTCGAGACAATCGCCTCAAGGTCAAGGCGAGTTACCTCTTTTTTCTTGTCGCACAGCTCTTTAAACTGCGCAAAGTAGAGGTCAATCTCCTCGGGGGTGGGCTCGTAGCCCCATTCCTTAAGCTGGTCGGCAAACGCGTGGCGTCCGCTGTGCTTGCCCAGAACCATCTTGTTCTTTTTCAGCCCAATCGATTCGGGGGTCATAATCTCGTAGGTGGTGCGCTCGGCGGCGACACCGTGCTGATGGATGCCCGACTCATGCGCAAACGCGTTCTTGCCCACAATGGGCTTATTCAGCGGCGGGATTACGCCGATGGTGTTGTAAATCAGGCGGCTTGCCTTGGTAATCTGAGTGGTGTCGATGTCGGTGTAGCACCCGAGCGACTGGCGACGGGTGTGAACCGCCATCGCGATCTCCTCGAGCGCCGCGTTGCCCGCACGCTCGCCCAGACCGTTGATGGTGCATTCCACCTGCGAAGCACCGGCGCGAATACCGGCAAGCGAATTTGCAACCGCCATGCCAAGGTCGTTGTGGCAGTGCATCGAAATACGCGCGCGGTCAATGTTATCCACGTTCTTTATCAGGTATTCAATCAGGGTGTACATCTCCTCAGGGGTGGTGTAGCCCACGGTGTCAGGGATGTTCACAATCGTAGCGCCCGCCGCAATGACCTTGCGCAGCACCTTGGCAAGGAACTCCGGCTCGCTGCGGGTGGCATCCTCGCACGAAAACTCTACCTGCGAGCAACGCTTCTTTGCGTACGCGACCATCGCCTCGGCTTGCTCGAGCACCCGGTCGGGTGTCATGCGCAGCTTATATTCCATATGAATGGGCGAGGTGGCGATAAAGGTGTGAATCAGCGGAGACTGTGCGTGCCGCACCGCCTCGTAGGATGCGTCGATGTCCTTTTCTAGTGCGCGGGAGAGCGAAGCAACGGTGCAGTCCTTGACCGTCTTTGCAATGGTTTCGATTGACTCGAAGTCGCCCTTGCTCGAGATAGCAAAGCCTGCTTCGATGATATCCACCTTTAGACGCTCAAGCTGGCGTGCAACCTCAATCTTCTCTTCAAGGTTCATGCTGCAGCCGGGGGACTGCTCGCCGTCGCGCAGGGTGGTGTCGAAAATATAAATCTTTCTATCCATGTCGTTCGTTCTCCCTATACACATTTAAGTTAATTTGGTGGCTGTTGTTTTTCGTAGCAGACGGGCACCGCGCCTTTATCCGCGCTGGTGACCATGCTTTGGTATTTTTTTAGTACGCCGGTTACCGCTAACGGCGGCTTTAGCGTCATAGACGCTTTGCGCGCGGCTAGCTCCTCGTCGGTTAGCAAAACCTCCAGCTTATACTCGGGGATGTTGATGGAGACAATGTCGCCCTCCTGCAGGTAGGCAATCGGTCCGCCCAGTGCCGCTTCGGGCGAAAGGTGACCGATGGCGGCGCCTCGCGTTGCACCTGAGAACCGTCCGTCGGTGATGAGTGCGACCTCTTTGTCAAGCCCCATGCCCGCAATGGCGGAGGTGGGGGCGAGCATCTCGCGCATACCCGGTCCCCCTGCGGGACCCTCGTAGCGAATCACCACCACGTCGCCGCTGTGAATCTCGCCGCCGAAGATTGCTTTGCTTGCCTCGTCCTCGCTGTTAAACACCCGGGCGGGACCCTTGTGCACCAGCATGCT